>JAJZAM010000217.1 GCA_021799445.1 Actinomycetes bacterium | reverse complement strand
GACGGTGACCCTGTCGACCGGCGCCCTTAGGGACACGCCAGCGTCGGTTTTGGCCTTGCGGATCTCTGCCAGCACCCGGACGGCCCCCGTCAAAAGACGGCCGGAGCTTCCCTTGGCGTTACCGTCGGGATCGGAGCTACCCGCACGGGAAGCCCTGCGCGGCCCTGGCCTCGGCGAGCTTATCCCCGCCGCAGTGGCAGCGGGAGGATCCTCAGACGGCCACCGTGCGAGGTGCACGGAGCCTTCCTGCCACCACGACCATACTTCCTCGCTCACGAAGGGCATCACCGGCGCGAAAAGCCTGACCAGCGTGGACAGCCCGACGCGAAGTGCGTAGCGGGCCGACGCCGCCCGTTCCTCGCCTAAAGCGCCGTACGCGCGGTTCTTGACAAGCTCCACGTAGTCGTCGCAGAAGCCCCAGAAGAACGTCTCGGTCCTCTCAAGGGCTCGCGCGTAGTCGTAACTCTCGAAAGCCGCCGTGACATCCTCCACGAGGTCGCCGAGCGATTCGAGGAAGGCGCCGTCCAGCGCTTCAACGCCGCCTGGGTCCGCGATGATGGGCTCCGACGCGGGAGAGTTCGAGGCTCCGAGCACGAAACGGGAGACGTTGAGGAGTTTTATAGCCAACCTCCTGCCTATTTTCATCTGCGCTTCGTCGAACGTGGTGTCCGTGCCGGGACGTGCGCTGGCCGCCCAGTAGCGGACGGCGTCGGAGCCGTAACGGTCGAGAAGGTCAGCCGGGGTTACGACGTTGCCCTTGGACTTGGACATCTTCTTTCGGTCAGGGTCGAGAATCCAGCCCGAAATGGCGGCGTTGCGCCACGGCAAGGTGCCGTGCTCCAGGTAGGAGCGCACCACGGTCGAGAACAGCCACGTCCTGATGATGTCGTGCGCTTGGGGTCGAAGGTCCATCGGGAAGACCAGTCCGAACAGTTCCGGGTCGTCAACCCACCCGCCCGCTATCTGAGGGGTGAGCGAGGAGGTGGCCCAGGTGTCCATGACATCCGGGTCTGCGACGAACCCTCCCGGACGTCCCCTGTCATCCTCGGAGAAGCCGGGAGGCGCCTGTGTGGTCGGGTCCACCGGAAGGTCGGCCTCGTCGGCTAGGAGAGGATGGTCGTAGTCCGGGGAGCCGTCAAGGTCGAGCTTGTACCAGACGGGGAACGGCACCCCGAAGAAGCGCTGGCGGCTGACCAGCCAGTCCCCTTGCAGGCCCTCGACCCAGTGGGCGAATCGGGCTGCCATGTACGGCGGATGCCAGTCGAGCTGGCGTCCGAGTGCTGCCAGCTCGTCACGGTGGGATACGGTGCGGAAGAACCACTGCCGGCTCGTGACGATCTCCAGCGGTCGGTCACCCTTCTCGTAGAACTTCACTGCATGGCGTGTCGGCTTGGGATCACCGACGAGCTCGTTCCCGGCGCGCAGCAGGTCCACGATCGCTCTTTGAGCCTGGTTGACGTTCCGTCCGGCGAAGCTCGACTCGTAGAGGGTCCGGGCCGGCTCGGACATTCCACTGGGCGGTGCCGCAACGAAGCGTCCGTCGCGGCCGATCACCGAGCGCACCGGCAGCGACAGTTCCCGCCACCAGGTTACGTCTGTCACGTCGCCGAACGTGCAGACCATGGCGGCGCCGGTGCCCTTGTCCGGCTGGGCGAGCGGGTGGGCGAGGAACGGAACCTTCACGCCGAAGACGGGTGTCGTGAAGGTCGCGCCGACCAGGCTTGCGTAACGCTCGTCGTCGGGATGCGCCACGATCGCAACGCAGGCGGGCAGGAGCTCAGGTCGGGTCGTGTCAATCAGAAGGTCCCTGCCGTCAGGTCCGTGGAAGACGATCCTGTGGTAGGCGCCGTCGCGCTCGCGGTCTTCGAGCTCTGCTTGTGCGACAGCCGTGCGGAAGTCGACATCCCACAGGGTCGGAGCTTCGGCGCTGTAAGCCTCACCTCGGGCGGCAAGCCTGAGAAAAGCCCGTTGCGACGCCCGGCGGGCCGTGTCGCCGATCGTCGTGTAGCGCTGCTGCCAGTCGACCGACAGGCCGAGCTGGCGGAAGAGCGCCTCGAAGGCTTTCTCGTCTTGGGCCACGAGGCGTCCGCACAACTCCACGAAGTTCGGTCTCGAGCACGGCTGCGGTTCGACACCCTTGGCAAGGCCTCCCTCGGCGGGCGGTTTGAAGTCCGGGTCGTAGGCCATGCTGACGTCGCAGCGCACGCCGAAATAGTTCTGAACTCGTCGCTCCGTAGGAAGGCCGTTGTCGTCCCAGCCCATCGGATAGAACACGTCGTAGCCTCTCATCCGCTTGTAGCGGGCGATGGTATCGGTGTGGGTGTAGGAGAAAATGTGGCCCACGTGCAGGGACCCCGACACCGTCGGTGGGGGAGTGTCGATCGAGTACACCTGCCGCCGGTCGCCCTTAGTGCGGTCGAAGCGGTAGGTGCCTTCCGAGTCCCAACGGGCGGACCAACGGTCCTCGAGGCCTTCCAGGGTGGGTTTATCCGCTGCGGATGTCGACATGATCCCGCTACGGTACTTGCGTGCTACGCCTCTTCGACACCGCTTTGGGTTACGTGACCGACCTGGAGCCCTCCCAGGCGGGGAAGTTCTCGATGTACGTGTGCGGTCCGACGGTTTCGGGGGAACCGCACCTGGGGCACGGCCGTTTCACTGTGGTTTGGGACGTGCTGCGTCGCTACCTCACCTGGCGAGGACTGGACGTACGTTTCGTATCGAACGTCACCGACATAGAGGACAAGATCATCGCCCGTGCCCAAGCGGAGGGAACGCCTCCCGAGGAAGTAGCGTCACGCTACGAGGGGATCTGGTGGCAGACGATGAGCCGCCTCGGTGTCCTCGCCCCTGACGAGAGCCCTCACGCGACCGGCTGGGTGCCCGACATGGTCGGCCTCATCGGGCGTCTCGTTGAATCCGGCCACGCCTACCTGGCCGGCGACGGGGTGTACTTCGCCGCCGAGTCCGTAGACGACTACGGACTTCTCGCACGACAGCCGCTTGACACTCTAAGAGCTGGGGCGCGAGTCGAAGCTTCCGAGTCTGGCTCCAAACGGTCGCCAGTAGACTTCGTTCTTTGGAAACTGGCCAAGCCGGGTGAACCCTCCTGGCCTTCCCCTTGGGGGCACGGCCGGCCTGGATGGCACACCGAGTGCGTGGTGATGTCGCTCGGGCTGCTAGGCGAGGACTTCGACCTGCACACCGGGGGCCTGGACCTGTCCTTCCCCCACCATGAGAACGAGCGCGCCCAGGCGAAAGCCGACGGTAAGCGGTTCGCCCGCCACTGGGCTCACAACGGGATGATCGTCGACGAGGGCGGCGAAAAGATGAGCAAGTCGGTGGGCAACACCCTCTCGCTTCTCGACCTTCTGGATGCCTACGATCCGAGAGCTTTCCGTCTCCAGGTTCTCCAAGCCCACTACCGGTCACCGATGGCGGTCGGGGCCGGGACTCTCGAGTCGGCAGCCGGAGCGGTCGAACGTCTCGACGTCTTCGCCCGAGAGTACGCTGACGCCCGCTCCGCTGCGCCCGACCCGAACGCCCTGGCGAAGTTCCGGGGTTTTATGGACGACGACCTCGACACCCCCAAAGCGGTCGCTGCCGGCTTCGACCTCGTCAAGCAGGCACGGTCGACACGAGGGGACGAGGCGGAGGCTGTGGCAGCGGCCGTGTTCGAGATCTTCGAAAAGGCGTTGGGCCTAGCTTTGCTTAGCGAGGCGAAAGTCGTGCCCGAGTCCGTGTTGCGCCTAGCGGCGGAGCGCGACGAGGCTCGATCCCGGCGGGATTGGTCGGCTGCGGATGCGATCAGGGATCAGCTCAAAGCGCAAGGCTGGACCGTCGAGGACGGCCCGTCCGGCACGACGGTGCGTTGAGCCGAACGCGAGGCGGCCAAAGGAAACAAGGCGGGTCGGTTGGGCAGCGTTTGACAACACCACCCACCAACATTATATTACTCACCGGTAACAAGCTTTGTGCTGGTGGATAGGGAACAAGCGAGATCGTCATGTCGGATTTTTCTTTAAGACTCAACGAAGATCAGG
>JAJZAM010000216.1 GCA_021799445.1 Actinomycetes bacterium | reverse complement strand
GAGCAAATAGAACCCGGAAGGTCTAGTCCCGGAAGTTCTCGAACTGTAGCGGTACCGGAAACTCCTGCTCTTTGAGCCCGGCGATCACCGCTTGGAGGTCGTCGCGCTTTTTCCCCGTGACCCGCACCTGCTCGCCTTGGGTTGTCGACGACACCCCTTTGGGTGCGTTGTCTTTTATCCACCTGTTGACCGCCTTGGCGTTGTCGGGGGAAAGGCCCGACTTGATCAGCACCGTCTGGCGGACCGCTCCTTTCGAAGCTTCCTCGACTTTCTGTGCGTCGAGGTGCTTTAGCGACACTTTGCGCTTGACGAGCTTCTCCTCGACTACCTGCATGACCGCTCTCAAACGGTCCTCCGTCGCCGAGTGGAGTCTAAGTTCCATGCCGGACAACTCCACGGAAGATTCGGTGCCTTTGAAGTCGAAGCGGGTTGACAGCTCGCGTTGCGCCTGATCCACGGCGTTGCGAACCTCCTGCATGTCGACCTGGGACACGATGTCGAAGGTGGGCATGCATCTACGCTAACCGACAGGGCCTTTATAGTCCTAGCGTGGATCTTTTGCCGCTTCTCGATGGCCCTTCTGCGGGTTGCGACGGGTCGAGGCCAGCGCTGACAGTTGCAGGCCGGTCTTTGCACGCTGAGGAGCTCGCCGCCGCTGCTGGGGCTGTGGCAGCCCGGATCGAGGGCGCTCCAGTCGTAGGCGTGCACGCCGACGCGTCGCTTGAAACCGTGGTCGCGGTGGTCGGAGGGCTCATGGCCGGAGTTCCGTTGGTGCCCATAGCTCCCGACTCGGGCCCGATGGAAGCCGAGCACATTAAGAGGGACAGCGCCATAGACATAGTTCTAAACACCTCGCAGTACCCCGTCGACGTCGCAGCGAGGAGGGACTTCACGCCGAGCCGGCCGCTTGAGGCCTCCCGCACGGCGATGGTGCTCTACACGAGCGGGACTACCGGCCTTCCCAAGGGTGTCGTGCTCAGCGCTTCGGCTATCGCGGCGGACCTGGACCTTCTCGCCGAAGCTTGGGGTTGGACTCCCGGCGATGTTCTGGCTCACGGGCTGCCGCTTTTCCACGTTCACGGCCTCGTCCTCGGGGTGATCGGAGCGCTACGGGTTGGCAGCCCCCTGGTCCACACCGGCCGTCCTGACCCCGACGCGTACGCGACGTCGGTGCAACAGTTAGGTGCGACGATGCTCTTCGGGGTTCCTACGGTGTGGTCCCGGGTGGCCGGGTCCGCGTCGGCAGCGAAAAGCCTCAGCTCGGCACGCCTCTTGGTGTCGGGCAGCGCCGGACTGCCCGTCCCGGTGTTCGACAAGTTGCTGGCTGCCTGCGGACAAGGTCCGCTGGAGCGCTACGGAATGACCGAGACACTCATCACGCTCAGCGGACGCTGGCGGGAACCGAGACGACCCGGGTGGGTCGGTCGCTGCCTGCCCGGCGTCGCCAGCCGTGTGGTCGACGACGACGGAGCCGAGCTGCCTCATGACGGCGAAAGCGTCGGAGAGCTCGAAGTGATCACCCCGACCATCATGGACCGGTACTTGAACCTCCCCGAGGCCACCGCCGATTGCTTCACCGAGGACGGCTGGTTCAGGACCGGCGACGTGGCGAGCATCGACGGCGACGGGTGGCATCGCATAGTCGGCCGGCGGTCCGTGGACTTGATCAAATCCGGCGGCTACAGGATCGGCGCCGGGGAGGTCGAGTCAGCGCTGCTCGCACATCCATCTGTCAAAGAGGCAGCCGTCGTCGGCGAAGCCGACCCGGACCTAGGCCAGGTGGTTGTGGCCTACGTGGTCGCAGACACGGGGGTCGGTCCCGGCGAGCTGTCAGATTTTGTCGCCGGGCTGCTCTCTGTGCACAAGCGACCGCGGCGGGTGGAAATGAGAGATGAACTTCCCCGCAACGCGATGGGAAAAGTCCAAAAGGCCCGCCTCGGCGCTCAATGACATCACCAGATGTCGCCCGAGCAGTTACGACAGTCTGGTAGCTCCGCCGGCGGTCAGCTGAGGCGAGCGAACGAAGGCGGGCGTTTCTGCACGAACGAACTGACCCCCTCTTTGAAGTCCGCTCTTGTGAAGCTTTCGCTCATCAGGCGGAGAGCTTCGCTTTCCGCCTGGGACAGGGAGGTAGTTAGCTGGCTGTAAACCTGCTGCTTCATAACGGCCATCGACGCAGGAGAGCATTTGGTGGCCAGCTCCTTGACGTAGTCAACCGCATAGGAGAGCACCTGATCGGCGGGCAGGGCTTTTTGCACCAAACCCAGCGAAGCAGCCTCCGCTCCCGACACCCGCCGTGACGAGAAAAGAAGGTCCAGGGCGTTTCCAGCTCCGATCTGACGGGTCAGAAGCCACGACACTCCCCATTCAGCCACCAGCCCGCGTTGAGCGAAAGCTGTAAGCAGTGGGGCGTCCTCTGCCATGAAGCGAATGTCGCAGGACAGGGCGATCGGTACGGCCATCCCGGCGATCGGACCGTTGATAGCTGCTACGACAGGTTTTCTTAAACCCATCAGCCAGGTGTAGCTCCCGCGGAAGCCTTCGGGAAGCTCGTCGAAGAACTCCGCTGGAACGTCCACGTCCGACTCGTCGCTATCGATCGTCCCGCCGTCGCTGAGCGCTGCCAGGTTGCGCATGTCCGCCCCGGCGCAAAAGGCCCTACCTGCGCCGGTGACGACGATACCGACGACAGCTGGGTCGTGCTCGGCGTGGTAGATAGCGTGGCGGAACTCGGCTGCCATGCGTGGGGTCCATGCGTTGAGGGATTCCGGGCGGTTGAGCGTGACTGTCGCCACTGGATCGTCGACGTCATAGATGATATCGGTGTACATACCTCTATCATGACCTCCTAGGACCGCGCGTGCCACGCTTGCGCCTTGGGGTCTCCGGCTGGCTAGCCGCCATGGGCTGGCGGCTAGCCCGGGCGTAGGATATGATCTAGGGCCGTTAGGGTCGGTGCCCGAGTGGCCAAAGGGAGCAGACTGTAAATCTGCCGGCGTAGCCTACGGTGGTTCGAATCCGCCCCGGCCCACAACAAAGCCCCAGAAGGAAGTCCCTCCGGGCCTTCGCTGCTGGGGCTTTGACATTCTCACATGACAGCTGCCTTGCCTGCCCGCCCGGCCCAGGTGATGCCGGGCAGGCCGGGAGCTACTTGGCTGCCTGCTTGCGAGCTCGGCCTACGGCTTTGGCCGTCACCTTCGGCGCCGTCTTAGACGGAGCGGTCGCCGGTGATTTGGCGGCCGACTTCACCGGGCCTTTTCGTGACGACTTGGCCGAGTTGCCCGCCTTGGACGCTCTGCGGGCCTGAGGCTTAGGAGCCTCAGCGGCTACGGTGTCGACAGCGGGCTCCGGGGCAGCCGTCGGCGTGTTCGATGCCTTTGCGAGCCGGCTGGCTCGTCCGTCCGAAAGGGTGTAGTCCTCGACGACGATGTCCTCCCCGAGGAGGCTTTTGAGCGAGCGCAGGGTGGCACCCTTGGCGCGCGGTTCGTCGAAGATCTTTGATCCGAGTAGCTCAGTGCCGCTCGTGCCGACGAGCGAAATACGGCTGCCGCCTTTACTGGCGGTCACGACAAGTTTGGCTGCCAAGATGACTCCTGTATGGTCCGGGGAAGTTGCAGCTCAAGGATATCACCAAATAGCCACAAGAGGAGATCATTTACACCTTGGAGCGTTCGTATGAGCCGGTGATAGTCCCAGACGACGTCCTGACTATTGAAAGACAGGGAGTTCTCAGTCGATTGGGGCCCCACCGCGCAGTGGAAATAAGCTATTTCCCGGTCGGGCTCAAAGCGCAGGAGTGGAGTGTCGGAGACATCACCAAAGCAAGGCTCAACTGATTGACATCAGCATCTTTTCGACAGTCTCTAACGGGTAGCCGTCCGCAGCAGCCCTCTCAGGGTTGGACAGGCAGTAGGCCAAGCCAGCGGCAACGAGTCTGAGGCCTGCTCGGTCAACCGCTTTGGAGATCGCCGCGAGCTGCGTTACAACGTCTTTGCACTCGCGGCCTTCACTAAGCATTCGCTCGACCCCTTGGACCTGACCGCCG
>JAJZAM010000033.1:18121-18371 GCA_021799445.1 Actinomycetes bacterium | reverse complement strand
GGGCTACTGGGAGGTTGCCTCCGACGGTGGGATCTTCGCCTTCAACGCCCCCTTCTACGGCTCCATGGGCGGAAAGCCCTTGAACAAGCCGATAGTCGGCATAGCCGCGGACCCGCTCACGGGGGGCTACTGGGAGGTTGCCTCCGACGGTGGGATCTTCGCCTTCAACGCCCCCTTCTACGGCTCCATGGGCGGAAAGCCCTTGAACAAGCCGATAGTCGGCATAGCCGCGGACCCGCTCACGGGGGGC
>JAJZAM010000033.1:14620-18021 GCA_021799445.1 Actinomycetes bacterium | reverse complement strand
TACTGGGAGGTTGCCTCCGACGGTGGGATCTTCGCCTTCAACGCCCCCTTCTACGGCTCCATGGGCGGAAAGCCCTTGAACAAGCCGATAGTCGGCATAGCCGCGGACCCCTGAAGGACATCAGGTTGCAACAGGTGCGAACAAGGCTGTGCGAGGCTGTGCAAGGTGCGGGAGCGATGGTTCAGGCGCAGCGGATCGGCGCGCAACCTGCGCCGCGACGCGCTACGACGCCAGCGGCCGCAGGTGCCTCACACGTCACCTCGGTTGGACCACCTGCTCTGGCTGCTTCGGCGGGCCTGGCCGGTCAGCTGACAGCCCGGCGGGCTCGCGCCGCGTAGTTCGCCGGAAGCGACGCTTCCACTCCGCCAGCAACGACACTGCACACACGAGGAAGGCACACCCGGCCACGATCAGCATGTCACGCCGGCCTCCAGGCGAGTGCAGCCACACCGCGGCGTAGCCCAGTAGCGGCAGCGTGAAGCGCGCCTGGTAGGCGACCGGGCCCCGGACCCGCAACGTCCATGGATCGCGGTAGACGTTCGCGTCCCCCTTGGTGCGAACCAGCAACCGGTCGCCCTTACGCTCCAACCACACGATCCGGTGGATGTAGGTGACACCGGCCTGGTGCGGCGGGTGGAACACCACTACGTCTCCCACCCGCAGCGTGCTAACAGGCACTCTCTGGGTCGCGACGATCCCCCCCACGGGGAACCCTGGGCGCATACTTCCCGACAGGATGGGCCGGACCTGCCAGTCGCCCGAGGCGACGGCGACAACCCCCGCCGCCGCCGACCCGACGATCACGGTCAAGAGCACGGCGACCGCGAGCTTGCGCACCATCGCCGTCCCCGTACCGAGCCTGCGAACCAGAGCCGTCATAGTGCGGAGTCCTGGCCTCCTCGGAGAGATCGATGTTGGCATGTAGCCTTCCTCACGCACGACCAGACCAGGCACTGCACCAAAGCATGCATCGCGGCCTCCGCCGGTCCCGCCGGCCGTGAACGATCACGATCGGCAGGACCGGACCGGTCCCGCCACCTACGGGGTGTTGATGCCGTTGAAGCTCAACGTCGGGGACGCGCTCAGTCCCTCCGCCGCGTTCTGGTTCCCAGGAGTGTCCGTGAAGCTGAACACGATCCGGAATGAAGCCGACAGCTCGTTGGTGCTGAAATTGTTGGCCTGCGCCTCGCTATAGGTGTACAGGGACGGGTTGGGCTGCAGGAACTGCGGGCCGAAGCTGTAGTCGAGATAGAACGTGTGCGACGTGCTGGCCGGAACCGGTACCCCGGGAGATCCGTTGCCGGTCGTCGTGTGGACATCAGTCCAGGTGTTGTTCACATCTACCTGGACCTCGACAGTCATGTTTCCCTCGAGGATCTGGGCATTCGCGCCGCTGTCGGGGGTGTAGGTGACGGTGTCGAGCTGACCTTGCAGGCTGCCGACGTCGTAGACGGTCAGCGGCTCGGTGTAGGTGTCTCCGGGGTTCATGTTCCACAATCCGAAGAGCACGCTGTTGCCATTGGGGACAGCAGGCTCTCCGCCGGTCGAAGACCACAGGTTGGGCTGGCCGATCGAATTGGCGTCACCGATCAGAGGACCGGAGACCGTCGGTGTGCCGGCCTGCGCTTCGAGCTGGAACGTGCCCGCCTTGAACGACTGGTTGGCCGCCACCGAGGATGTGAAGCTCGCAAAGGTGCCCGGTCCGACAAGTGCCAGCATCAGTGCGCCGGCCCCGCCGGCTCCGGCGATCAACGAGATTCGATGTTTCATAGCTCCGCCTTTCTCTGCCTGCCGGCGAGGTGTCGGCAGCGCTGCCCGTGGGCGAGGCAATGCGCCACGTGCCCTCTCGCCATCTTCACCCGTTTGCGTGGTGGCTGTCATCATCAAAACTGATGGTTCTGAGGCCCAGCGGGCAGGCAGAGCGCCCACCCGATTCGACCAGGTCGTCTTCCAACGCTCCACGTGAACCGACGTAAGCGCCGGGGCGTTCCTCGATCACCAACTCGTGACGCGAACTGGGTGGCTGGCGCCGCCGATACCCACATGGCCATGTCGGGCGCCTTCCCGGCCAGCTCGGGCCACGGGCTTGCCAAACCCTTTTCGCGCTCGCAGAGCCGGGCGGCAGAAGCCGCCCGGCTCACCGCGGGTCGTCCCGCCGCCTTCGCGAGGCGCCACTACTGCGCGATATGGCAGCAGTCCCAGACGTGCTCGAACGCCACAGCATGGGCCGGCGGAGCGGAGCTGAGCGCACTCACCAGGGCGATGCTCGATCCGCTGCCGAGGCCGAGCGCCACCACCGCAGCCGCGAGGCGGGTGCCAAAACGCCGGGGGCCGCGTGCCGAACGACGGGCGCCGTCCTCGACATTACCGACCCGGATGCTCGAAGTGCTGGTCTTCTCCATCGTGTTCTCCCTTCCTTCGCCCCGTTGGGATGATCCTCGGGGCACTCACCAGGGCCGCCGGGTGGCGGCCTCTTAGCCATCGTGCGCCTTGCCCGCGTCTTGCAACATCCCCTCGGTAGCGCGAATCTCCATCCCGCCGGGCAAGGCCCGCCTTCCCTTGGAGCTAGATTTGATCGTGCCGGGGAGCCGGTCCACGTACATGGCCCGCGTCTGCGGGCAGCGTGCATGGTCCCAGCCAATTTCGACGAGCCGGAGGAGGAACCGAAGCAGTGGGAGAGAACCTGAGCCAGGCATCCATCGAGCTGATCGAGCGCCCCGTCGTGGCCTTCCTGGCCACCGTGGACTCCAGGGGCAGGCCCCAGCTCACGCCTTTGTGGATAGACCACGACGGCAACGACATCCTCGTCAACACCGCGGAAGGGCGTGCCAAGGCGCTGAACATGCGGCGCAACCCCAATGTGTCCATCTCCATGTACCCGCCGGAGGATCCCTACAAGGTGCTGGCCATTCGCGGCACGGTGACCGAGGTAACCACAGAAGGCGCCGACGACCACATCGACGCCCTGGCGAAGAAGTACCTGGGGCAGGACACCTACCCGATGCGCCGGCCAGGCGAGGTCAGGCTGAAGGTACGCATCCGCCCAGACCGCATCGTCGCGGAGCCACAAGGCGGCTGAACCGCTCGCCAACCGCGTGCCTTGCCGTCTGGCAAGGTTCTCCTGCCGATCCGACTAGCACAATCCTCCGCCTCGGCCATGGAAGTGCGGCCCGCGCCCGAGAGATGATCGATGCGGGCCTGCAAGCAGCGTGCGAGCAGGCGGCGGCCTGCCGCGGCAGCGCCGGTCGCACCGGGAACGCCGGAACGCCGGTAGGCCGGTAGGCCGGTAGGCCGGTAGGCCGGTAGGCCGGTAGGCCGGTAGGCCGGTAGGCCGGTAGGCCGGTAGGCCGGTAGGCCGGTAGGCCGGTAGGCCGGTAGGCCGGTAGGCCGGTAGGCCGGTA
>JAJZAM010000033.1:0-14520 GCA_021799445.1 Actinomycetes bacterium | reverse complement strand
GGCCGTGGAAGAGACGGCATCGTTTGCCGTGGCAGACCCACGGTGATATTGAGGATGACGAGGACCTGCGCAGCGCGAGCATGTGAGGCGACGCCGGCGCCGGGCCATGGAGCAGGAGGTACGGCGATGGCGGCACCACAGGGATCGGCAGGCTCTCTTCGCATAGCCGCCAGGCCGCTCGGGCTCGCCGCCGCGGCCGGCGTCGCTGCCTTGCTCTCGGCACCAGCACTCGTCGTCGGATCTCCGGCCGGGGCGACCAGTGCGCCTAGTGCGCTCCGCGCGGCCCCTGGCCGGCCGGCTCCGCGCTACGTCCCGGTCGGCAGCGCCCCCGCCGTGCCGAGCGGGGCACAGGCGGAAGGCACCCTGGCAGCCCGGCAGATCCTGCGCGTGGACATCGTGCTCAGGCCCCGGGACCCAGCGAGCCTGGCCAAGTTCGTGACGAGCGTCGACACCCCAGGATCTCCCGAGTACCGCAAGTTCCTCCCGCGAGGGGCATTCGCGAGGCTATTCGGTCCGCAGGCATCGACTATCAGCTCTGTGCGTTCGGAGCTCGCCGCACTGGGTCTACAACCGGGTCCGGTCAGCCCGAACGGCCTCGTGGTCCCGGTGCGTGCGACGGTGACGCGCATCTCCGCAGCGTTCCGCACCACCCTCAGGCGCTACGACCTGGCGAGCGGCGGGAGCACCTTCGCAAACGACACCGCACCACGCCTCCCGTCGAGCATCGCCGGCGACGTGCTGGCGGTCGTGGGGCTCGACGGCCTGAGCCGCCTGACGCCGCTCCTCCAGCAAGGAGCCTCGCCTCCTGAACCGAGCACACTGAGGGATGTCTCGCCATCCTCTTCCCCCTCTTCTTCCCCCTCTTCGCCAGCACCCGGCGCCTCCTCGCGGCCGGGGACCGCCTACCCCCATGCGTCAGGTCCCACCCCGTGCTCCAGCGCCACGAGCGTTGCGCAGCAGAACAGCAGCTACACGGCCAACCAGATAGCAGCGGCCTACGGGTTCACCTCTCTCTACGGCGCCGGCGCCCTCGGGGCGGGTGAGACCGTAGCTCTCCCGGAGTTCGGGGGGTCGGTGTCCGCCAGCGACATCTCCTCTTACGAGTCGTGCTTCGGCGTGGCAACCGCGGTGAACCAGATCCCAGTCGACGGGGGAAGCAGTGGAAGCGTGAACCCCGAGGCCGAGCTCGACATCGAAGACGTGATCGGCCTGGCGCCCAAAGCGACGATAGACGTCTACGAGGCGCCGAGCGGATCGAGCTCGACCTCCCAGGCGACGTCCACCATCGACGACTTGAACCAGGTGGCGAACGACGACGCGGCGCAGGTCGTCTCCTTCAGCTACGGCTACTGCGAATCGGGGATTACGAGCTCCGAGCTCCAGGCGATCAACACGGTGTTCGAGCAGATGGCCTCCCAGGGGCAGTCCGTCTTCGTCGCCTCAGGAGATGGAGGCTCCGAGAGCGAGAACGTCTGCAGCCCACCGGTCCCCGCCTCGGTGTCGTGCGCGAGCTCGAGCTTCTGCATGGCCGTCGACGACCAGGGGAACGCCATGGTCTACGACGGGAGCACATGGTCTGCGCCACAGCCATTCGACGGGGCCGGCGTGCCGACCGCGGTCTCCTGCCCGACGTCGAGCTTCTGCGTAGCGGTGGACACTAGCGGCAACGCGTTCGCCTACGACGGCGCCTCGTGGTCGCAGCCGCTCTCGATCGATCAGGGCAACGCCCTCACCTCCGTGTCGTGCGCGACAGACGTGTTCTGCATGGCCGTCGACTCTGCCGGGAACGCACTCCTCTACGACGGCTCCTCGTGGAGTGCCACCACCATCGACTCCAACGGCCTGCTCTCCGGCGTCAGCTGCCCTCAAAGCAGCTTCTGTGCTGCCGTGGACACGAGCGGCTACTCGATCTTCTACGAGAACGGCTCGTGGGCCGCTCCCTACCAGTTCGCTCCCGGCGACACGATCACCTCGGTGGCGTGCGCGAGCTCGAGCGTGTGCATGGCAGGCGACAAGGTGGGCGACATCTGGACCTACGCCGACGGGAACACCCAGCCCTGGCCGATGCTCCCGCAAGGCTACGTAACCTCGATCAGCTGCTCGGCCAACAACTACTGCATCGCGGTCGACTCGCTCGGAGGCATGCTCTATTGGAACGGCACCCAGTGGTCGGGACCGGCCGCGGTCGACCCGAAAGGCGGCGGCTTCACGTCGGTATCCTGCGGAGCCGCAAACTACTGCGCAGGCGTCGATGCGAACGGCTATGCCCTCGGCGCCACGAGCACCGCCACGAGCGTCCAGCCCGTGCTGATCGACCCCGCTCCGCTCGCCCTCACCTTCCCTGGAAGCGATCCCTACGTAACCTCGGTCGGCGGCACCTCCATGAGCGCCATAGGACCGCCCCCGAGCGAGACCGCCTGGAACGACCCCCAGGGGTCGCGCACTTCAGGAGCGGGCTCCGGAGGCGTGTCGGCGCTGTCGGTCATGCCCTCGTACCAGCAGGACAGCCAGGTAGCAGGCGTCCTTGGCAAGTACTCGAGCGCGGCTCCCTGCCACGCGCCGGCTGGCAGCTACTGCCGCGAGGTGCCCGACGTCTCGGCATCTGCCGACCTCGCGCACGGCTACGTCGTCGACATCCAGGGGACGTGGCAGCCGATCGGGGGCACCAGCGCCTCGTCTCCCACCTGGGCGTCGCTCGTAGCCCTCACTGCGGAGACCTGTGGCAAGCGCCTCGGCTTCGTCAACCCCCTGCTCTATGGCATAGCCAAAGCGGACCCCGGGGCCTTCCACGACATAACCCTCGGCAACAACGACCTGAACGACCAGCACGGCGGGCTCTATCCGGCGGCCTCCGGATACGACATGGCGACCGGGCTCGGGAGCCCGAACGCAAGCTTGCTCGCACCGGCGCTCTGCAACTTCCAGGCTCCTCCTCCCCCGCCGCCTCCGCCGGTCCCAGCACTCACCTCCATCTCGCCGCCGAGCGGGCCGGCCTCCGGGGGGACAGAGGTCACCATCACGGGTGAGAACCTCTCGGGAGCGACCGCCGTCTACTTCGGCAACACCGCGGCGAGCGACGTGCAGGCCGTCTCGTCGAGCGAGGTGACGTCGCTCTCACCGCCCGGGACCCCCGGCGCCGTAGCGGTGACGGTTGTCACGCCGGAAGGCACGAGCTCGTCTGCAATGAGCTGTGCCGACACCTTCACCTACGGCAGCAGCCCGCCGTCGATCGCCCCCGGCGGCTACGTGGGGATGGCCCCGACCCGCATAGCCGACACCCGTGCGGGATCGGGTGAGCCCTATGCGGGGGATGCCCCCCCTGCGTGCTCGACCCTCGAGGTCCAGGTGGCAGGGGTGGGAACGGTGCCCACCTCCATAGGGGCCGCTGTGCTGAACGTCACAGCCGTAGGCCCGAGCAGGCCGGGATACCTCACGGTCTACCCGGCGGGAGCAGTGCGCCCCCTCGCATCCAACCTCAACTTCTCTCCCGGCGAGGTGGTGGCGAACCTGGTGGAGGTGCCTGTGTCCTCCTCGGGAGCGGTCGACATCTACAACGGCTCGGGCGGCACCACCAACGTCGTGGTCGACGTGGAGGGCTACGTCCCGGCCGGCAGCTCCCAGGGCGACCTCTACAGCCCCGTAACTCCGCTCAGGGTATGCGACACCAGGCAGGGGAACCCCTCGGCCCTGTCGGGCGAGGCGGCCCAGTGCGACGGCAGGACCCTGAGCCCCGGCACGCCCCTCCAAGTCCAGATAGCAGGCCTCGGTTCGGTGCCCACCTCTGCGAGCGCGGTGGTGTTGAACCTGGCAGTCGTGTCACCCCGCTCCGCCGGCTACCTGACCGCCTACCCCGCGTCGGAAAGCCCTCCGACGGCCTCCAACGTGAACTTCGCCGCCGGTGAGACGATAGCGAACCGCTCCGTCGTCGCCCTCTCCTCCTCGGGGGCATCCTCGGGGGCGATCGACCTCATATCGGACACCACGACCGACGTCGTGGTGGACGTCTCTGGGTACTTCTCGGGATCGGGCAGCTCCTACACTCCCCTCGTCCCGGCACGCATAGCCGACACCCGTCCTGGATCCGGCGAGCCGTATGCGGGCCAGACCCTCTCCCCTGGAGGAGTCCTGGCCTTGCAGATGACGGGCAACGGCGGGGTCCCTGCAGGCGCGACCGCGGTCGTGCTGAACGTGACCGTCACCGGCACCACGGCAGGCTCCTACCTGACGGCCTACCCTGCCGGAGTGTCCCGCCCCACAGCGTCGGACCTCGACTGGTCGCCTGGCGAGACCTTGCCGAACCTCGTAGTGGTGGCGACCGGAGCGGGCGGGGTGGTCGATCTCTACAACTACGCTGGGAACGCCAACGTGGTGGTGGACGTCGAGGGGTACTACGGGTGAGGGCGGGTCATAGGTCCTCGTCGGTTCACGCGAGCGGTCGCCTCCGGGCACTCCTTACCGGGTTGGTCCCCGGGTTGGTCCTGCTGGCCGCGGCGGCAGGGCTCCCGGGTTGCGGGATCTCGAAGGGCTCTGAGGCGCTCGGGCAGTCCTGGACCGTCGATAGGAGCCCGAGCCCGTTGCCGACTTCGGTCAGCGGCTACGACGGCACGCAGGCGGACGCGCTCTCGTCAGTGTCGTGCGTGTCTCAGAGCCAGTGTGTCGCTGTCGGCTCCTGGGCGAAGAACGGAACCGACTTCAACCACCCCCTTCTCCTCGGCTACGGCGGGGCAGGATGGACGACGCTTCGGACCTCGGAGGCATCCGGAGGTCTCTACTCCGTGTCGTGCCCCTCACCAGAAGAGTGCCTGGCAGTGGGGAGTGACAGCGTGATTCGCATCGGAGGATCGGCAGCCCACCGTATGCCCTGGCCGCCGGGGCTCCAGGGACTCCTCGCCGGCATCTCGTGCCCGAGCGTTTCGGACTGCTGGGCCGTCGGTTATGGACCTCACGCGTCGCACTCCTTCAGCCGCGCCCGGCCGGACCACCTCGTGCTGCTCCACTTCGACGGTGCGAGCTGGCAGCAGACCGAGCCCCCCAGCCTGCCCACCGCCATGCCTAGCACCCTGCTGTTTGGCGTGAGCTGCTTCGACCCGTCGTTCTGCGTGGCGGTCGGGGAGGCTGCGCGCTCCGCGTCGAGCGCGCAGGACATGATAGTGCTGTCCTACGACGGCCTCGAGTGGTCTGCCGCGCTCACGCCCACGCTTAGTCACGGCAGCCAGGCATGGTTGAAGAGTGTTGCCTGCATGTCCACGCAGAGGTGCGTCGCGGTGGGGTCGGCCTCGACCTCGACGGCATCGGCGGCGTCGCCGATTGATCGGACCCTCGTAATCGCGTACGACGGCTCGGCCTGGAAGGTAGTACGCTCGCCCGACCCCCTCGGCGGCTCGGGGAATGACGATCTCTCCGGCGTCGCCTGCACGTCGCCCACCAGCTGCATTGCAGTAGGGGCTCTCACGAGCGCCTCGGGTGAGCAGCGCAACTTGGTGCTGCGCTTCGACGGTGCGAGCTGGTCGGCAGAACCGGTGCCGGACTCCGGAGGACACGACGCGCTCGGCGACCCCTACTTTCTCGGCTGCGGAGGGTCCACGTGCTGGGACAACTCCCTCTCGGGGATCGCATGCATCCAGGCGACGACCTGCTTTGCCGTGGGATCCATGGCCTACCAGAGCGACCAGAGTGACCAGAGCACCGTTCCGACTGTGAGAACCCTGGTGCTGCGCTCCACGGTGCGCCCGTAGCAGCTACATGGAGCTCCCAACTGGCGTTGAGGGAGGCGGGGAAAGTACGCTTGTCCAGGTGCTGAGGCGTCCCGGTGGGGAGCTCGCGAGTCGGCCGCTGCACTTCTTCTGGCTCGCGGACTGCTCGGGTTCCATGGCGCGTGACGGCAAGATCCAGGCCCTGAACAACGCGGTCCGCGAGGCGCTCCCCCACATGCGCGAGGTGGCCGCAGGTAACCCCCACGCGCGGCCGCTCCTCAGGGTGCTGCGATTCGCCACGGGCGCCGAGTGGACGACCGGGGAGGCGATCCCCATCGACGACTTCGCCTGGTCCGATCTAGTAGCCGGTGGCGTGACCGACCTCGGAGCTGCGCTCGAGCTCGTGGCGGACGAGCTGGGCAGCCCTGCCATGCCCGAGCGCGCGCTGCCCCCGGTGCTCGTGCTCGTCTCCGACGGCCAGCCGACCGACGACTTCGAGGCCGGTCTCACGGCGCTCGACTCCGTGCCCAGCGGAGCCAATGCTGTGCGCCTAGGCATCGCCATCGGACGCGACGCCGACCACGAGGTGCTGGCTCGCTTCATCGCCAACCCCTCGGTCCCCATCCTCGAGGCCAACGCCCCTGAGGCCCTCGTGCGCCAGATCCGCTGGGCCTCCACCATTGGCCTCGCCTCCGCATCGTCGCCGACCATGTCGAGCACGGCACCGTCACCGGCCGTGGCGACCGAAGCACCGTCGGCGGCAGTGGGGAGGGAGGCATCGAGCCTCGCCGGCGTAACCCGCGACGCCCTGAACGAGGCCCTGGGCGACGCCCTGGGCGAGGCCGGCAGCACCGAGGGAATCCGGAGCTTGCCCGGTGACGCTGGAGTAATGGGCGGCGCGGGAGTCATCGGCGGCGGGCAGGACGACGAGATCGAGATCTGGTGAGCGCCGTGTCCGCCGCCTGGTCGGGCGCGGGGGCCAGCGTCCGCGGTGCGCAGCACCGCCGCTGCGGCATGCCCAACCAGGATGCGATCGGGTGGTGGCGCCCTCCGGCGATGGATCCCGGCGCAGCAGCCGGCACAGCCCGCGCAACAGCCGATGGCGCAGCCGATGACACAGCCGGTGACACAGCCCATAGCGCGGCGCATCTCGTTGCCGTCGAGGGCGACCTTCTAGCAGCCGCCGTTGCCGACGGTCATGGCCACCCAAGAGGCGTGCGAGCCGACGTCGGAGCGCGCCTCGCGGTGGCGACCGCGCTCGATCTCGTCGCAGCTTCGTACCCGGGCCTCCGAGCACCCGAGGCAGCCCACAGGCTCTTGGACGACCTACCGGCACGGATTCCGGCTCTGTGGTCCGAGCGCGTCGCCAGCGACCTCGCGGCGCACCCCCTTGGAGAAGACGACCTCGAGCGGGCTGTCGCTGGCGAAGGCCCCGCAGCGCGTGCCGCACTCGAGCACGATCCCGCCATCGCGTACGGGACGACCGTCATCCTGGTGGCAGCTACACCCGAGCACCTCCTGGTGGCCCAGCTCGGCGACGGCGACGTGCTCGTCGCCGGCCGGAGAGGTGCGCTGCGACGCCCGCTCCGGAAAGACCCCGAGCTCGTAGCGAACCGGACCTGGTCGCTCGCGTCCCCGGACGCGTCGCGCCACTTCGAGACGGCCTTCGTGCCGCACGACCTCACGACCGAGCTCGTCCTCGCAGCAACCGACGGGTACGCCAACTCCTACAGGGACCCTTCGGGCTTCGACCAGGTGGCGAGCGACATGCTCGCTATGGTGCGCGACCACGGGATGGCGCTCCTCGCCCGGAGCCTCCCTCACTGGCTCGAGTCCACATCGGAGCAAGGCAGCGGCGATGACATAACGGTGGCCGTCCTCGCCCGCACCGGGGGGACGCGGCCTTGACCTACGGGCTGCTCCGGCCGGGCCAGGTGGTCTTCGCCGAGGAGTCGCGCCTTGCGTGCCGGATCGGCGACCTGCTCGGAGGCGGCGGCCAGGGAGAGGTATATCGCGCCGAGCTCGGCGGCGAGACAGTGGCCGTCAAGTGGTACCGGACGGCAGTAGCGAGCTCGGCACAGCGCCAGGCCTTGGAAGAGCTCGTCCGCCGCGGCACCCCGAGCCCCGCGTTCTTGTGGCCGATGGACATCGTCACGGCTCCGAGGACCCAGGCGTTCGGCTACGTGATGCCCATACGCGACTACCGCTTCGTCGGGATGAGCGAGCTCGTACGAAGGCGCGTGGAGCCCACCGCCAGGGTGCTAGCGGGCGTCGGCCTCGGGCTCGCAGAGGCGTTCTTGCTCCTGCACGCTCAGGGACTCTGCTACCGGGACATCTCCTTCGGGAACGCCTTCTTCGACCCCGACACCGGCGAAGTCCTCGTATGCGACAACGACAACGTCGCCATCGACGGGAGCGCTCTCGGGGGAGTTCTCGGTACGCCCCGCTTCATGGCCCCCGAGGTGGTCCGCGGCGAGGCGCTGCCGAGCTCGCGCACCGACTTGTTCTCCCTGGCGGTGCTGCTCTTCATGATGCTCTTCGTGCACCACCCCTTCGAAGGCGCCCGCGAGCACGAGACGGGACTGCTCGACCTTCGGGCCATGCGCTCCCTCTACGGCGAGCACCCGGTCTTCGTCTTCGACCCCGCGGACGACTCGAACCGCCCGGTCCCAGGCGCCCAGCAGAACGTGATCGACCTCTGGGCCCTCTACCCCCGGTTCTTGCACGAGCTGTTCACCCGGTCCTTCACGCTAGGAGCGCGGGACCCCGTAGACGGGCGGGTGCGGGAGAGCCAGTGGCGCCAGGCAATGGCGAGGCTGCGCGACTCGGTGCTTGCCTGCGACTCCTGCGGGGGCGACGCCGAGGTGTTCTGGGACCCGTCCGAGCCCTGGAGCGATCTCTCGTGCTGGCGTTGCCACGCGCGCCTTCGGGCGCCGATCGTCCTCGAGCTCGACACCGGCGCCTCGTTGCTGGCCTCGCCCGGCGCCGAGTTGTTCGGCCATCACGTCGTGCCCGGCAGGCTCTACGACTTCTCCGTCCGGGTGGGCGAGGTGGTGCGCCACCCCACGCAGGCCGGCGTCGTGGGGCTTCGCAACGTATCGGAACGGTCCTGGCACGTGCGGGCGTCCACGGGCTCGGCGCAGGAAGTGCCGCCCGGCAAGAGCGTGAGGATCGCGCCTGGTTCGATCATCGACTTCGGTCCCTCGAGCGCCCTTGCCCGCGCCGGTGCCTGAGGCCTGACCGGGCGAGCGGGGAGGCGAGCAGCTCTACGTCCCTGCGGCGCAGCACGAGCCACGTTCCGGCGATCCCTGCAGCACTGAAGGCGACGAGCATCACCACGGCCAGCACCCAGGGAGCCGCCGCGTGGTTCCACTGGCCGTAGCCGTTCACGGCTTGCATCACCTGGTGGACGATGAAAGGACGCGGCAACGGGTGGCCGAGTAGGAAGGATAGCGAGGCCCCGCCTGCGGTGAGGCTCAGCTGGTAGGAGGTGAGGAGCTGGTTGAGGCTCACCGTCGCCGCGCCCGCCGCCGTGCCCCATTGGGCACTGGAGAAGAACCCGAGGACTCGCAGAACCGGGCTCGGGTTCTGCATGGCGAGGAGTGGCATGGACAGGGCGATCTGCACCACCAGGACGATCGGCAGCACGACGAGCGCCTGGTCGGAGCGCCTCACTAGCGCAGAGACGACGAGCCCGAGCGCCGTTGCCGCGAGGCTCGCCAGCACGACGTCCAGCGCCAGCTCCACCGTCGGGGACGCGAGGACGGCTCCGTGGCCGAAAGCGCTGAGCCCGCCGAAGGCCTGGGGTACGGACTGCTGCAGGTTGGCCATCACGTGGTCCGGGTCGGCCGGCGGCAACTGCTGGCGCGCCAGAGCGACGAAGAAGAGCACCAGGGCCTGCACCAGGGCCACGCATCCGAACACGACCGCCTTCGAGGCGACGTACGCGCCGATCGACAGTCCCACGGAGCGCTCACGGCGGTAAATCGCGTGCTCCTTCACGATCTCGCGCACGGTGTTGGAGGTGCCGAGCCATGTGGCTCCAATCACCATCAGCCAGACGAGCAGCGCGGCGAACGGGCCGCGGCCAGTAGAGATAGACCCCTTGGGGAAGAGGAGCACATCCACGGCGCCGAAAGCGGGTGCCTGGAGGCCGAGCATCACGAGCGTCCTGCGATCGGAGCGCAGCAGGGCCACCTGGCGCCGGATGAGCACGGCCGCCTGGGTTCGCCAGGGGAGCTCCGACCGCTGGGGAAGCGGCGAGCGCAATCTGGCAGCCGAGCGCTGTACTCTCGCTCGAGCAAGGGGGCGGCCCACGTTCTCCTCGTAGAGCCGATCGGCGCGGAAACGCTCCTCCCAGTGCTCTCCCGCCTCGTCCTCCAGTGCCCTGAAGATCCCCGGGCCGCCACCCGCGCATCCATGTCGCTCGAAGTACGCGAAGCGCTCGCTCGGCGGGCCGAAGTAGGCCACCCTCCCCCCGGAGGCAAGGAACAGCACCCGGTCGGTCATGTCGAGGCTCTGGAGCGAGTGGGTCACAACGACCACGATCCGGCCCCCGTCCGCCAGCTCACGCAGCAGGCGCATGACCTGCTCCTCGTTGCCGGGGTCGAGCCCCGAAGTAGGCTCGTCGAGCACGAGAAGCGAGGGCTTGGTGAGCAGCTCGATCCCTACGCTCACCCGCTTGCGCTGGCCGCCGGAAAGCCTGTTCACGGGCACGTCGGCTCGATGAGCAAGACCCAGCTCCGCGATCACCTCGTCGACGCGTGCCTCGCGCTCGGAGCGCGCCACGTCGGGACCGAAGCGGAGATCGGCCGCGAACATCAGCGCCTCGCGGACGCGCAGCTGCGGATGGACGATGTCCTCCTGGGGCACGTAGCCCATCTTGCGCCTGAGGTCGTCGTAGCTCGCGTACAGGTCCCGGCCGCCGAAGAACACCGCTCCCTCCTCCGCCGGCTTGAACCCCGTCAATGCGTTCAGAAGGGACGTCTTGCCGACACCGGAGGGACCGACCACCGCGAGCATGCTCGAGGGCCCGAGCGAGAAGCTGACGTCGTGGAGGAGGCGGAAACCGTCATCGCTCCAAGCGGATACCCCTAGCACATCGAGGGATGCGCCTCGCTCCTCGTACTCCTCCAAGGCTCCCCCGGCGAAGCGGAAGATGTGGTTGCCGATACTCACGAGATCCCCGTCGACGAGCAGCGCGCGCCGTACGCGGGCGCCGTTCACGAACGTGCCGTTGTGGCTGCCGAGGTCGATGATGCTCCAGGCGCCCTCGCTCGAGCGTACGAGCTCCGCGTGGCGGCGCGATACCCGGAGGTCGCCGGCCAGCGCCACGTCGTTACCGGCGGCACGCCCTATCGATACGCGCTCGGAGAGCACCTCGTAGACGGTGCGGATCTCGCCGAGGCGGGAGGCCGGCACCCGCCCGGCGACGTCACCTGCGCGCTCGCGCTCGCCTCGTTGCGCTCCCTCGCCGCTCACCGGACCCGGCTTGTCGTCGCCTCCCGCCGTCATCGCACTCCCTCCAGCGCAGGGCAGCCATCCAAAGAGGACGAGCGTACCGGCACGCCGGGCCTCTCAGGCCCTGGTGATATCATGATATGGGAGCAGGCTCCAGCGCACGAGCGGCGCGCCGAGCACGCAGGCAGGGCCGGCTGTCGAGGGCGCCGTCACACCCCAGCGGCGTCGCAGCGCAGCGGCGGGCGGCCGAGCTGAGCTTCCCTGGTGGCATGGCGAGAGGCGATGAATGGCTGGTGACGAAGGTGCTCCTGGTCCCTCCGGCGCTCCCGGGGCGGCTTCTGCGCGGGAGGCGGTGCGTGCGACGATCGTGGAGCTGCTCGCCCGCGAAGGCGATCTACTTGTCGAAGACCCGAGGAGGGTGGAGGCGTTCCTGCGCGACCTCTGCGGCGCTCACCCGGCGGAGATATCGGTCGCAGTAGCTGCATTGCGCGCCGGCCTTGCCTCGGAGCTGAATGCCGGGAGATCCACGAGGAGCCAGCCTGCGGCACTCCTCCTCCCGCGCCTGGCTGCGCGGCTTCACGAAGATCTCGGGATCGACGAGTCGCTGGCTCGCTGGGCGGTGGGCACCTGGGCGCTCGCCCTCCACACGGCCGACGCAGCGCTCGTCGAGAGCATGGACCCGCCCGCAGAGCGCCCCCGCGATCCCTACCTGCCCGGCGATACAGCGCATCGTGGGGTCTCCGGCCCCGCGCAGGAGGGTCTTTCGCCGTGGCCCCCCGACGAGGAGACCGCCTCCGTAGCGCTGGAGGGACTGGAGCTCGCGGAAAGCCAGGCTGGCTCCCCCGGAATAGCGGCCTCCGGACGGGCCGGATCCGGACGGGCCGGCGAGGCGCGCCAGGGCCCCACCATGTCCGGGATGCTCGGCACGCTTCGCACCTGGAGGGCACGCGTGATAGCTGCAAGCGTGCTCGTCATCGTGGTCGCGGGTGTGGTGTCCGCCCTTGCTAGCGAGCAAGGCAGCGGAGCGCGCAAGTCGGCACCGCCTGGCCACTCGGCGCCGGGATCCTCCGGCGTGCCGCTCGGGAAAGCGGGCAGGTCGGCCAAGGGCGTGTTCGACGTCCCGCCGCTCGGCACCTACCGCTACGAGACGACGATAACCGGGGGCAGCTACCCGGCACCCGCGACCAGCTCTAGCGGGTCGAACATCTCCACGGCAGAGGTGATCCGGGTCGGCAACCAGATCGGAGTGGCCTGGACGGGATTCGGCAACACGCTCGTCCAGAGCGACCTCTATACCATGACTCCTCAGAGCATCATCGAGACGAGCACCGAGCTCCTCGACACCTCTGGAGCAGCAGCCTCGTCAGCCTGCGTGTGGTCGCCCCCCATAGTGGAGTACCAGCAGCCGATGGTGCCTGGCCGCTCGTGGTCTCAAGACTCCTCGTGCAGCCTCACGTCTTCGGGCAGCTCGGGGAACATCAAGGAGGTGGGACAGACGCGGGTGGTGAAGACCGAGCGCGTGAACGTGCCTCTCGGAAGCTTCGAAGCGGTGCTGGTCGACATCAACCTGACCACCACGATCACGCTCTCGGGCAGCGCGCCGAGCACTGACACCGAGACCGACGCGATCGCGCTCGACCCGTCGACAGGCGTTCCCATCAGCGAAGCGCTCTACGACCACAAGACTGGCCAGACGGTGCTCGCGAAGCTCCAGGGCTTCACCCCGCTCTCCTCGGCAAGCAGCGGGTAAGGCGGGTGCCAGGTGGGGTGCCACGTGGGGTCCTTGCCCGATGGACAGGTTCTCCTTGCCGTGCCGGGTACCAAAGACATGACCTCTGAGGGAGGGACATCGAGGGGCCTGCTCCTTAGCCTTGAAGGCATGGGCAAGTGCCCTCACCCGGAGCGAGGTGCCCCGGGACATCGCTGACGAGGAGGTTGGCGGGATGAAGACAGTTACGAGCACACACAACACGGCGACGGGCACGGCGACGGGCTCACACAGCACGGCGACCGGCTCTCGGACCGGCTCTCGGACCGGACCTGGGAGGAAGATGGCGGCTCTAGCGATCGGAGCGGCCCTTGCGATAGGGCTCTCCGCTGCGCTCTCTGCCTGCTCGTCCTCGCCGAGTCGTGCTACGAGCACCGAGCACACCTCTGCACACGCTCCCGCCGCCAGCTCCGGAATCGCCAGCCAAGGAGCGAACCCAGGCGGTGCGTCGCACCCGGCCAGCGCAGCTGAGCGAGCCAAGGCGCTCGCCTCCTTCGGGGCCTACAACCCCATCGACGGCGGCTGGGGCCGCGCATACAACCCCCTGGAGGGGAGCTGGGGCCGCCGCACGTACAACCCCATGGAAGGGAGCGGACCCAAGTACAACCCCAGGGGCATTCCCGGGCCTGGCAGCAACGGCATCGGCAGCTTCTTGGGCAGCGCGCTCTCGCACCTGCTCTCGAGCCTGCCTGCACGGGACCTTCCCGAGGTGTCGAACAACTGGTCTGGCTACCAGGTGCTCTCTGCAGCCACCAAGGTCGCTGCCACCTCGGCCTCTGGGAGCTGGGTAGTGCCTGAGGTGAGCGCCCCGAACAAGGCCGAGGACGGCTTCTCCTCGATCTGGGTAGGCATCGGAGGATCCTGCCTCGATGTCTCCTGCCAGGTCCCGGACCAGAGCCTCATCCAGCTCGGCACCTCCGAGGACGCCTCCCCATCTGGCCAGAGCGCCTACTACGCCTGGTACGAGGCACTCCCTGCAGCCGCGGTGGAGATACCTACCCTGCAGATCGCCCCCGGCGACACCGTCTCTGCATCGCTTTCCGCACAAGGCGCGCCCTCCTCGCAGGGAGGCTACAACCCCATGAACGGCGGCCAGCGTCCTGGCGCGTACAACCCAGCGAACGGCAACTGGGGCCGCGCGTACAACCCAGCGAACGGCGCCCGGGGCCCTGGCGCGTACAACGCTGCCGGCTCTCCTGCCCAGACCTGGGTGCTCTCCATCACCGTGGAAAGCGCCTCGGGTGGCGTCGAGCAGTGGTCCAAGACGCTTTCCTACGCCTCCTCGCTCGCATCCGCCGAGTGGGTTACAGAAGGGCCCTCTGCGAGCTGCAACGGCTCCATTGGCGAGCTGCCCCTGGCCGACTACCACTCGGTCGGCTTCTCCCACTTGGAGGAGAACGGAGCCACGCCTTCGATCGGCATGTCCAACCTCGTACTCGGCTACGACCCCTACGGCGAGCTCTCCCTCCCTGCTCCGTCGTTCCTCCTGAAGGGCAAGACCGCCACCTACTTCGTCCCCTTCGTCGCCAAGGGCACCGCCCTGGCCCAGGGCAAGGCGACCTGCAACCCCATGGGGCAAAAGGGCCCGTACAACCCCAT
>JAJZAM010000215.1 GCA_021799445.1 Actinomycetes bacterium | reverse complement strand
GGAGCGACCGCGCTCTACCGGGATGGCACTGGGCGAGATCTTGGAGCCACGTGTGCTGATCGGCCTGCTGGCGACGGCAATAGGCCTCGGCACGCTCGGGCGTGCCTGGAGCGCGCCGGCACAACTCCTCGGGCACCTAGACGCCTACGCGACCGCGGCGCTCGGGGCCATATCCTCGGTGGCACTGAACAACCTGCCGGCCGCGTCGATCCTCGGGGCGCGAAGCGTTCCCCATCCCTACGCTCTCCTCCTCGGGCTCAACGTGGGACCGGACCTCCTCGTGACCGGGTCGCTCTCCTGGGTGATCTGGCTGAAGGCAGCACGCCTGGCGGGCGAGCGCCCGAGCATCAGGCACGCAGCGTTGCTCGGCACCGTCGCCGTTCCAGTCACGATCGCCGCCGGCGTGTGGTCCCTCGCGCTCAGCACGCCTCACCCGTGACCGTGCCTGCCAGCACCACGCTGAACGGTCCATCAGAGACTCGCCTGTCCGCCGTGCCTCTTGTTCAGCCGGTCTTCCAGGCAACCGCCCAATCTGCTGGTTCTCCATCGCTGGTCGCAATAGGAAAGCCAACGGATCCATCGTGGGCCGTCGCGCTCACCTGCCTTCCTGCCGCCCACACCACGACGTCGGTGACCCCGGCCGGTAATGCGACCTGTAGGCGGAGCGAACCACCCGCGACGGGCCGCACGTACCCCCGCAGGAGGCCAGGCCTGCCGGCCAGACCCACCAGGGGGAAACGGACGTCGAAGGTGTCGAAGGGGAAGTGGGGCGTGATGTCGTAGCCGGCCCCGGTGGGCGTGATCCCGGCAAGGTTGAGCGCTCCCAGCTGCATCCAGCAAGGCTGCTCGGCGATCTGGCCCTCGTAGCTCGTAATGCCAAGCACGCCGCCGCAGCGCCCGGGGTCGCTCGAGTAGAACGACCAACACACGTCGTCCACGGAGGTGATGCCGTCCCAGTTCTCGGGGAACACCTCGGCGTGGTTGGCCAGCGTCGTGCGCACGTACTGGTCGAAGGCCAGCTCCCGCGCCCGGGGAAACCTGCCGTCCAGGCTTGCGTACGCCCAGGTGAGCCATCCGTCGGGGTCGAACCAGGTGCCTCCCGGCCATACGGCGTTGTTGTCGCCGATCCCCACGTGGGGTGTGGTCGTCTCGGAGACGTCGGGGTCGTCGCGCGCCGGCCCGATCGACGTGCCGATCCGGTTCGGCCCGTGCACGACGGCAGGCGCGCCCACCCCGTCGAGAAATCGCCGGATGTTGGCGACCAGCTCGATAACCTGGGCATCGGTGGGCGCGCCGCACAGGATGGCCCAAGGCTGGGGCTCCAGCCAGATGGCACCGTACCCGAGCTGAGCTTCGCCGGAGTAGCCCCTCGAGTACCAACCCTTGTCCATCCACTGCCCGCGCAGCGTGGCAAGAAACGCCGCCGCCGCACTCCGCAGCTCGCCGGCAAATGCGTGGTCGCCGCGCAGTTCCGCGAGTGCCGCCAGCCGAGGGTAGGCGTAGGCGCACTGGGCCACGACGAGCGTCGACTCGGTCATGTCCATGTACTTGGTGGAGAAGTCCGACCAGTCACCCAGGGAGAGCGACACGAGCTCGCCGTGCGGGCCGATCAGGGACTGCTGGTGTGCGAAGGCCAGCTTCAGGTGATCCCACAGGCTGACCTCTCTTGGCGTGCCGTAGAAACGGACCGGGGTATCGAAGAAGGCGACGTCGCGGGTGGCCAGCCCGTAGTGGGCCGAAGCCCATAGCAGCCAGAAATCGAGATCGTCGGAGGTCCCGAGGTCGAAGGTCTTGCACATGTCGGCCATGCCGTAGGGGAGCTGGTGGGTGACGGGCGGCTGGAGCTGCGCAGAGTACAGGAGCACCGAACGCGCCAGTGCAGGGTCGAGGTACGTGACCGCCGGCACGTATCCGAGCCAGCTTCGCGTGCCAATGTCGAGCCCCAGGTCGTACTGGTAGTAGCCCCCTTGGGTGATCGTGTGGTGGCCGCAGACCTCGGCGTAGAAGGAGGCGGAGCGGAGGAGGTACGCGTCCCACATGAGCTCGCGGCCCAGCCACGGCCGCTCGGACCCGAACGACGCCTTTGGCAACGCACCTAGCCAGGACCGCGCGCTCGCGCTGAAGGAGTCCTCTGCGGCCCTGTACTTCGATACCAAGGAGAAGATCTTCCAAGGGTGTGCGCACCCGTACATGTAGCGCAGGGTGGCGGAGTGGCCGGAGCCAAGGCGAAGCTTGGTCTGCAATGCCAGCAGAGTACTTCCCGTCTGGAGATTCGGCACTGCCGGCGCAAGGCTGCCGGAGAGGTGTCCGGCTGCGACCGCCCCCGGGTGGGCTCGGCTTCCCATGCCGAAAAAAGCGGCACCGTCGGTGTCGAAGGCGTCGGTAGAGCCGTCCAGTTGAGCGCAGAAGATGGTGAATGGCCTCTCGTCCCCGCCGTAGGGGAGCTG
Source organism: Actinomycetes bacterium (assembly GCA_021799445.1). Classification (GTDB taxonomy): domain Bacteria; phylum Actinomycetota; class Acidimicrobiia; order Acidimicrobiales; family Palsa-688; genus JAJZAM01. Next base: position 1,610 of record JAJZAM010000215.1, on the reverse strand, counting down.
TGCGGCCGACAAGGTCTGGGAGCCGCGGTCCCACATCGCTTCGGCAAGACCGCGCTGCTTCCCCTTCTCCTGGTCATAGGGGTTGACATCCCAGTACTCGAACCACGACAGCTCCCTGGGGCGCTTCGTGAGGTTCGTGATGGTCACGTCATGAAGGAGAACGGGGTCGTTGCCGAAGGGAGCGTAGACGGCGTCATCCACCTCGACTTCCGCAGTCCGCATCCGCCGGGAGTAGTACCCCACACCGAAGGTTCGTTCACACGTAGCCCCTGCCGCCCGGTCGACATAAAGCGTGCTGAACGTGCTTCCACCGACGTTCACGTAGCCGTACCCACCGCTGAAGTGCCTGCTCGCGGCATCGTAGCGGTTCAGCCACTGGGCAATGCGGTCCTGGCTCCACATCTGCACGTAGCCGTGGTTGAACGCGTTCGCCATGATGTGATCGTTGCCGACCTGGGACCAGGCCTCGGTCCTTCCGCCGAGCTCGACCTGGCGCGCTCGGGGATCGCTCTCCTCGTCCATGGTGTAGCGGTATACAGGGAGGCCGAAGGCATCCACCGACCAGGTGCCGAAGATGCCGCTCCCGTAGTCGGAGTCGATGTCCGGGGCCGCCTGCTCCGCCGAGAGCGGCAGAGGCATGCCCGCCGAACCCCCGCCCGGCGAGCTGCACGACGCGAGCAGCTCCCCCCCGGCTACCCCGGCCGCCACGACACCGCCCGCGGCAAGACTCCGCATCAAGAATGCCCGGCGGTCGATACGATCAGTCACGCACGGCCACGTGCTGCGCGCAGGCCTGTGGACGTTCAGGTTCTCGGGGTCTTCTGGGCTTGGAACCTCACCATTTTGGCAGGCGTCGGGTCCTTATGCGCTTGGAACCTCGCCGGCTTGGCAGGCGTCTTATAGTTATGGGACCGTTGCGGCCGAACGAGCGCACCTCGGAGCCGAGCGCCCCCTCGACGAGCTCGACTAGCTCACGGGTGCTCGCGAAGTCGCTCGTTGTCGTGGCGTCGCTCGCCCTGGTGCTCGCCGCCTGTAGCAGCACGGGAGTGAAGAGCCGCGCCGGCCGCAGCAGCCGACCGACCACCCCGTCCTCTGCTCCGGCCTCCGCTCCGTCCACGGCGCCCAAGGCTTCTCCAACCACTCTCGGCTCGCTGCACGACATCACCTTCGTCAATCCAGACTCCGGCTGGGCGCTCGGAGAGCTCCCGGCGGGAACGGTGGTGGCTCGGAGCACCGACGGAGGCCGCAGCTGGAGCGCCTGGGGCGCGCCGCTCCCAGGCGCGGCGCTCGCAGCCGAGCAAGCTGGCTTCGGGGCATCGCTGACGGTGATGCTCGCCGGCAACGGCGTCGGCTCGAACGTCGCGGACGGGGTCGTGAGCGTCCAGGGCTCCCCGACGTTGCTCGTCAGCACGGACCGGCTCATGTCGTGGCACGCCGTCGGGTTCCCCGCTCCGGTGCTGGCCGTCGCAGCCGCTCCAGGGCGGGTATGGCCTGGGGGCACCCCCGCGACGGCCCCCGGGGTCGACGAGGAGCCGCTGTGGGTGCTCGTCGGTCCGCTTCCAGCCAAGGAGGCTCCGGCTCAGGCCAAGGACTTCGGGCCCCCAGGGTCG
>JAJZAM010000003.1 GCA_021799445.1 Actinomycetes bacterium | reverse complement strand
GCGGCGTCCGGCGCCCGCCGAGGAGTGCACCTACCCTGGCTGCCATTCCGAGCCGGTCTTTGGACACCGACCAGGTGGCGTCCTTGGCTTTGCCCAAGAGCTCTTCTAGTGCCGCTAGATCACCGTCGTAACCGCGGCGCGCGGCGTCGTCTAGGTACTCGCCGAACGACTCCAAGGCGACCTCGAAGCCGGCTACGAGAGCCCCGATCACCTGCGCTGCTTGGGCGTCGAGGAGGAGCGCCCGCAGCCCTACCGGACCTCGAAGCTCTGAGTCGAGAGCCTGTAGTTCGCCAACAGCGGCCTCGACCGCTTCCACAAGGTGCTGACCGCTCGGTATCTCGCGCTGGGAGCCCGCACCGGCCAGCAGACTAGCGGCTCGTTCCAGGACCGCACGCAGCCTGCCTCCGGCGTCTTGGAGGTCTGGGACTACCCGGTCGGACGGCCTAGCGAGAACCGCGACGATGCCGCACATGCCGTCGAATCTACCGGCCCACCCGGTCCACTGCGACAGCTGCCTGATGCGCAAAATTGCCGGCTACGAATTTTTGCATGAAGCGCAGTTTCTTTGGGTACCTTGTGTGTGATGAGCACGACGGCCGCACGGGAGGTACCGGGCGCACGGGAGGTACCGGGCACGCACGAGGCGCCGAGCACCCGGGTGATGCAAGGGGGACCGGTGGTGCCTGGCGGGCAGGGTGCGGCCGCGCTGCTCCCCGACGATGGTTTGTCGCACCGCGAACGCAAGAAGCTCGCCACCCGGCACGCGATCCACGAGGCCGCGTTCGAACTGGCGCTCACGGCGGGACTGGCTCACACCACCGTGGAGCAGATCTCCGAAAGGGCTGGGATTGCCCCGAGAACCTTCTGGGGCTACTTCTCCTCCAAAGAGGATGCCGTACTCAACCGTGACCCTGACACCCCCGACAAGCTTGCTAGGGCCCTTCTCGAACGACCCGCCGGGGAGGATCCCGTCTCTGCGCTGCACGCCGTCCTCGACGATTTCCTTGCCTGCAAGCTCGCCGACCGGGAGAGATCTCATCTGCGGAGGAGCTTGCTGCGCCGGGAGCCTTCTCTGCTAGCAGCTGTCGCTGTCGCGTTCGACGAGATCGAGCGTGCCCTGGTAGAGGCGTTAGGCCAGCGCATGGGGGTCACGCCATCCGAGGACCTGCGGCCCGGGGTGTTCGTCGCCTCTGCGTGCGGCGCGTGCCGCGTCGCCCAGCAACGCTGGGAAGAATCCACCGGCGCAGAGGACCTACGGGACCTGACCCAGCGCGCCTTTAGGGCCATTGCGGAGGGTCTGCTCCACGAGAGCCGGCACGCGAACGATCTGCGTCCCACCGACACGAGACAGCCCGACATGAGAATATGTGACGAACCTGACAGGAGACAGCTTTGAGTACCGCGGAAGAAGACCTTAACTTGCCATCGTCGGCCGCAGCGGACACAACCGCTGCTGCGCTCGGGACGCCTTCTGGGGCGGGGTCCGCGCCGGCCGCTGGGGGATACACGCACCGCCAGATCCTGCTGATCATGTCGGGGCTCGGCATGGGACTTCTACTCGCCTCTCTCGACCAGACGATCGTTTCGACAGCTCTGACCGTCATCAGCGAGCATTTCCACCGGGTCGACCTCTACAGCTGGGTGGTCACCGCGTACCTGCTCACCTCCACTGCCAGCACCCCCCTCTACGGCAAGATCAGCGACCAGTTCGGCCGCAAACGGATATTCCAGATGTCGATCGTGATATTCCTCGTCGGAAGCGCCCTCTCCGGGCTGTCGCAGTCGATGTACCAGCTGATCGGCTTCCGGGCCTTGCAGGGTATCGGTGCGGGAGGTCTGATGACCCTCGCTTTTGCGATCATCGGCGACGTCATACCGCCACGCGAACGCGGCCGCTACCAGGGCTACTTCGGCGCTGTGTTCGCCGTGTCGAGCGTCGTGGGACCTCTCCTCGGCGGCTTCCTCGTAGACCAGGCGTCCTGGCGCTGGGTGTTCTACGTCAACCTTCCCATCGGCGCTGTCGGACTCGTCGTGATCAACAGGGTCCTCAAGCTCGACCACAAACCTCGCAGCTCGAAAGTCGACGTCGCCGGGTCGCTTCTCATCGTCTCGGGAGTTTCGCTGCTCCTCGTCGGCGTGCAGATAGCCGGCACCGCTGCGAAGTTGACAGCCGCAGCCTGGGCCTACTCCATACCGGGAGTTGCTCTGCTGGTGGCGTTCGTGTGGTGGGAGCGTCGCGCGCCCGAGCCGATCATCCCGCTTCGCCTTTTCCGTAACTCGGTTTTCGCTGTCTCCAACACGCTGGCGTTCATAACCGGGACGGTGATGTTCGGAGCTTTGATATTCCTCCCGCTGTACTTGCAGTCGGTTCGAGGGGTAAGCCCGACCATCTCGGGTCTGCGCCTGCTGCCGATGCTCGCCGGCGTGCTGATCACGTCGATCGGCTCCGGACAGCTGGTCAGCAAGTGGGGACGTTACAAGAACTTCGTGATCGCAGGGACGTTCACCTTGACCGTCGGCGTTGCGGTCATGACCCAGATCACCGTCGCCACAGCCGCCTGGCCCCTGGCGGGAATGCTGTTCGTCGTCGGCCTCGGCCTCGGACTTTTCATGCAGATCCTCGTCGTCGCCGTCCAAAACGCCGTCCCGGTGACCGACATGGGTGTCGGCACAGCGTCGGTGACGTTCTTCCGAACCCTCGGAGGGGCGGTCGGCTCCGCTGTGCTCGGAGCTGTCCTGATCCTCAAGGAGACTTCAAGCCTGCCCCACTACCAAACCGTGTACGGGGCTAGCTCGCCAGCGGCCGTGCAGCACGCCTTCACATTCGGCATGGACCAGGCTTTCGTGTACGCCCTGCCGGTAGCGGCCCTGTCTTTTATCCTCTCGTTCCTACTGCGCGAGGTCAAGCTGCGCTCCGGGGCCGACCACCTTGAGGCCAAACCGTCAGCGGAGGCCCTCCTTTAGACCTCAGCCGGCGGGGGGCCGAGCACCCTGGCGACCACCGCCGCGAGACGCTCGGCCCCTTCGGCGGCCGCCTGTTGAGTGTCGGCTTCTACCATCACCCTGACCAGGTTCTCCGTGCCACTCGGCCGGAGAACAACCCGACCTCTGCCGTCCAGCTCGGCTTGGACGGCTGACACTTCGCCCCAAACCTCCTCCGCCGGCGCGAGGAGTTCCTTGTCGGCGACCGCCACGTTGATCATCACCTGGGGGAAGCTGCGCATGCAGGTTGATGCGAGCTCTGACAGGGGCCGGTCGCTGCGAAGGACCAGGTCGGCTAGGAGCAGCCCTGTGAGGACCCCGTCTCCCGTGGTGGCCAGGTCCCGCAGAACTATGTGACCGGACTGCTCACCCCCGAGGGACCAGCCCCTGCGGGCGAGCGCTTCGAGGATGCTACGGTCGCCGACCTGGGTTACCTCTACCTGCACTTTGAGGTCCCGCAGCGCTTCGTGCAACCCGAGGTTGCTCATCACGGTGACCGCGACCCCGCCGCCGGCGAGACGGCCCCGACTCTGCAGGTCAGCGGCGAGCATCGCGATCAGGCGGTCCCCGTCGACGGCGGTCCCCTTCTCGTCCACGGCGACCACCCGGTCGGCGTCCCCGTCGAAGGCCAAACCTAGCGTCGCCCGGTTCCTCCTCACCGCCTCTGAGAGCACGCGGGTGTCGTTCGAACCGCAACCGGCGTTGATGTTCGTGCCGTCCGGGCGGGACCCGACGACCTCGGCGACGGTCGCTCCGGCAGCGGTGAAAACCGTCTCGGCTGTGGTCACAGCGGCGCCGTTCGCGACGTCGAGGACGACACGGACGCCGCTAAGCGACCGGTCTTGGATGCCCGCCGTGAGCTTTTCGACGTAGGCGCCCAAGTCCAGCTCCTGCACGGCCACCCTGCCGATCCGCTCGCCGCTCAGCGTCGGGTGGACCTCGGCGTGCAGGCGCTCCTCTACGGCCGCTTCCTCTTCGTCGGAGAGCTTCAAACCTCCGGCGGCGAACAGCTTTATGCCGTTGTCGGCGAAGGGATTGTGCGAGGCGGACACCACCGCCCCCGGCGCTCCCGCTCCAGCCGAGACGAACGCCACGTACGGTGTGGGCACGACTCCAAGGTCGATCACGTTCAAGCCTTGCGCCGCTACCCCGGACGCGAAGCCGGCGGAGAGCATCGAGCCGGACAGCCGGGTGTCCCTGCCGAGGTACATGACCTCGGCTTTACCGCCGAGCACGGCGGCGGCGCTACGTCCGAGGCTGACCGCTAGCTCAGGGGTTAGAACCTCACCGGCCAGACCCCTGAGCCCGTCCGTGCCAAAGCGCGCTTTCACGCCCGGTGCACGAAGGGCTGGGTCAGCGCTTGGAGTACTGAGGAGCCTTACGGGCCTTCTTCAGACCGTACTTCTTGGACTCCTTCTCGCGTGCGTCGCGGGTGAGGAAACCGGCGCGCTTTAGCGTGACGCGCAGCTCTGGGTCCAGCTCAGCCAAGGCCCGGGCGATGCCAAGCCTCATGGCACCGGCCTGGCCGGAGACGCCGCCGCCCACGAGCGTCGTGTCCACGTCGTAGGTTTCGGCTTTCTCGACGAGCCTCAACGGCTCGGTGATGATCATCCGGTGCGTTGCCGAGGGGAAGTACTCGTCGACTGGACGCTTGTTGACCGTGAGAGCACCCCCGCCGGGACGCAGACGGACACGGGCTACCGCGGATTTGCGGCGACCGGTTGACTGTACGAGCGGCTTGGTCAAGGGGTCTTCAGGCTCCTCTTAAAGGGCGGTTGGCGCGGGGGTCGAGTTTCAAAATTTTAGGCTGCTGCGCGGAGTGGGGATGGGTCGGCCCGGCGTACACCTTGAGCTTGCGCAGCATGGAGCGCCCCAAGGGACCCTTGGGAAGCATCCCTTTTACCGCGCGCCGAACTGCCTCCTCCGGCTTGGTGGACAGCAACTCGGTGTAGTTCCGGGAGGTCAGGCCGCCCGGGTAGCCCGAGTGACGGTAGTAGAGCTTCTTGTCGGCTTTGCCCGTCGCCATCGCCACCTTCGACGCGTTAACGACCACCACGTGGTCGCCGGTGTCGACGTGAGGAGCGAAAATAGCTTTGCGCTTGCCGCGCAGAATCTGCGCCACCTCGCTGGCCAGACGGCCGAGAACAGCCCCATCAGCGTCGACCTCGAACCAGTCGCGTTCGATGTCGCCAGGTTTTGGGGTGAAAGTACGCAAGACGGAACCTCAGCTTGAGCATAGGTCGGGACCGGCCCGATCTGGACAGGCCTAATACTATAGCGCCGCAGCGCCTTGACCGCCAAGCGCCGAGCGCCGGCACCGGGGGGACGGTGCCTCCGGTTGCGAGGTTGGTAATACGCGCACAAGGTCTCTAATGTGTTGCTCAGCTATGCATCAACTGACCGGACTCCTGGCCACCAACTTCGGCTCCCCGTCGGGGGTGACGACCCAGGACCATTACACCCGCGAGCTGTGGAGGCTGAGCGGCTACTTCTCGGTGCCGATCGGTCTGATCGTCCTCGGCTTGATCACCTTCGCGATCGTGCGCTACCGGCACCGGCCCGGGGAGGACCGCAAACCGGCCCAGTTCCAGTATCACATCCCGATCGAAGCGACCTACACGATCATCCCGCTGGTGATCGTCGCTGTGATCTTCGGGTTCATGTACAACGCGGAGAACCACGTCGACAAGGTCTCTGCGAAACCGGCCGTCGCGATCACAGTCGACGGCTTCCAATGGGGATGGCGTTTCGTGTACCCCAACGGCCACGTCCAGATCGGAACGGCCGACTACAACAACATCAACAACAACAACGACCTGCCGGTCCTGGTCTTACCCTCCAACGAGACGGTTCAGCTGCACGTCGTGTCCCTCGACGTCGTCCACACCTTCTACGTAAAGGAGTTCCTCTTCAACCGGGACCTCATACCGGGCATCAACAACACGTTCGACATCAACGTCACCAAGCCGGGTCTTTACCCCGGCCAGTGCAACAACATCTGCGGCGAGTACCACGCCTACATGCGATTCCTCGTAGACGTCATGACACCAACGCAGTACGCCGCTTGGTACGCCAACCAGCCGGCCTGCTCGATCACGACCGCCGGGGTTCCCGGCATTCAGAAAGGAAGCTGCGCTGCTATCAACGCAGGAGCGGACTTCACCGGTTACACCCAGGCGCCGAAAGGATAGGGAGACCTAAGCCGAAATGACAATCCTCGAAGAACGCCCACAGTTCGCTTTCGAAGCACACGAAGCGAGCTTGATGGAGATCGTGCCGGGTCCCCGACCGCACGGAATCGTCAAGTTCGTCACCAGCACCGACCACAAGCAGATCGGGCTCAACTACCTGTTCACCGGACTGGCCGGGTTCCTGGTCGCCGGGTTGATGGCGCTCGTGATGAGAACCCAGTTGATAGTGCCGAACAACCATTTCGTCACCGAGAACGTCTACAACGAGATGTTCACGATCCACGGGACGCTCATGCTGTTCGTCTTCGCCGGGCCTTTCGCGTTCGCTGGTTTCGGCAACTACCTAGTACCGCTGATGATCGGCGCGCCCGACATGGCCTTCCCCCGTTTCAACAACCTGTCGTACTGGTTGTACCTGGGCGGTTTCAGCCTTCTGCTCGCCGGGTTCTTGACCAACAACGGGGCTGCCCAGTTCGGTTGGTTCGGCTACGCCCCCCTCACCGAGGCGATCCACTCCCCCGGCCCAGGAGCTGACCTGTGGATAGTCGGCATCGGACTTACCGGCTTCTCGGGTATCTTCACAGCCGTCAACATCATCACCACCGTGTTCACCCTAAGAGCGCCGGGCATGGTCATGTTCCGCATGCCGATCTTCGTGTGGAACATCCTCGTGACCATGTTCCTCATCCTCCTGGCCTTCCCGGTGCTCACAGCTGCTATGGCTCTGCTGTGGATCGACCGTCACCTCGGTGGGAACTTCTACAACGCAAACAAAGGTGGCCAGCCGATCCTCTGGCAGAACCTGTTCTGGTTCTTCGGGCACCCCGAGGTGTACATCATCGCCCTCCCCTACTTCGGGGTTGCCACCGAGATCCTCGCGACGATGTCACGCAAGCCGGTGTTCGGCTACAAGGGCATGATCGCAGCGACCCTGTCCATCGGGGCTCTCGCGATGGGCGTGTGGGCACACCACATGTACACGACCGGCGCTGTGCTCCTGCCCTTCTTCGCCGCCATGTCCCTTCTCATAGCCGTCCCGACAGGGATCAAGTTCTTCAACTGGATCGGGACGATGTGGCGGGGAACCATCGTGTTGAACACGGCGATGCTCTTCTGTCTCGGATTCCTGGCTATGTTCCTCTTCGGCGGTATCACCGGTGTCATCCTCGCCCAGCCGGTCCTCGACTTCCAGCTGCACAACACGTACTTCGTCGTCGCCCACTTCCACTACGTGCTGATCGGGGCGGTCATGGCCGGTTTCGGCGGCCTTTACTACTGGCTCCCGAAGATGACAGGGCGCAAACTATCGGAGAAGTGGGGCAAGCTCGGCTTCGCCCTGCTCTTCATCGGCTTCAACCTCACCTTCTTCCCCCAGCACGACCTGGGTCTTCGGGGCATGCCCCGGCGTATCGAAACCTACAACGCCGGGATGGGCTGGAACTTCCTGAACGAACTGTCAAGCATCGGCGCTTACATCACCGCAATCGGGGTGCTCGTCAACGCTTGGAACATCTTCACGTCGTGGCGCCACGGGGAGATCGCCGGTGACAACCCTTGGGACGGCCAGACCCTGGAGTGGGCCTGCTCGTCGCCCCCGCCGGACCACAACTTCGAGGCTCTCCCCCCGATCCGCTCCGAACGGCCCGTGTGGGACGCCAACCACCCGGACATGCTCACCAAGGTAGGCCACTAGATGAAAGTCGAGTCCCGGACCGTCCTAGGCGCGTTCACGTTCCTCACCGTCCTGGCCATCGTCTACTGGGTCCTGGTAGCCCTACACGGGTCGTCGACCGAACGCAGCGGGATCACCATGCTGGTCTTCAGCTTCTCAGCGTACGCCCTGCTGGGAACCTATCTGCTAGCCCAGTACCTCCGACGGCACGGCATACCCCGTCCCGAGGACCGCTTCGACGCCACCCAGGAAGACGGTGCCGGGGTCATCGACTACTTCCCGGCCACGTCTATCTGGCCGGTGGGAATGGGCTTGGGTATGGTTTTCGGGGCTTGCGCCCTGGTTTGGGGCCTCTGGTACCTGGCGATCGGCGCGGTGCTGTTCTTCGGCGCAGTGTTCGGGTGGGTGACAGAGTCGGACTACACCGAAGACGTACTACCCGGCTCGGACCCCGACGAGCTCGCAGCGTCGCACGGGGACTTCGCGTCGAGCAGCGCTCACGGCGACCACTGAGCTGACCGCAGCTGGGCGCTCGGGCCTTGGTCCGCCCTAGGCTGGCTGGGTACCGTGCCAGCCGGCCGGCAACAGGCCGATATCGACGTCCCTGAGATTTTCCGCTAGCAGAGAGCAGGAACGGTAGCTAGCTAGCGGATAGCTGGAACTGCTAGCATGAGTTGCGTGTCGAAGTTCGCCGAGGAAATCGCCGTCGCCCGCCGAAGCGCGACAACCCAAGAGGGCCCGCGCGAGACGCCGGCATTGCGTGACGACAGGCAAGTCCAACTGTCGGTCAGGGTTCCCGAGCGCCTCCGCTCGAGTGTTACTTCGACCGCTAAAGCCCAGGGGCTGAACGTGACCACCTTCGTCGAGCAGGCTCTACAGCGAGCGGTAACAGAAGCCAACGAGAGTTTCGCTGGACTCGCCGCTGAGCTGGCGAGAAACATCCGCTCCGAGTTGCGCTCCGCCGTAGAAGACGGCGCCTACCGTGAGGCGGCAGCGGACGTCGAACGGCAAGAGGCGCGGTGGTAGTAGCGCTTATCGATGATCATCGCCTCATAAGCCTCCTCACCGCGTCGCAACCACCTCCAGGGCGATATGCGACCACGTGCTCATGGTGGTGGCGACTCACCTCGGCACTAGCCGGCCAGCGAAGGGGAGCCCTCACACGGCGCCTAGAGAGCCTCGATCAGGGCGTCGCGTCGGCCGTCCGAAAGACGATAGGTGCTCTGCCTGCCCACTTCGAGATAGTGGATCTGCGCCTGCTCGTCCCGGCGATGGGCGTACTGGCTCAAGAACACGCAGTCAACCAGCTCGCCGCAGAGGCGGTCGCTGCTGCCGCCTATCTGGAGACCTGCATCGAAGTTGAGATCGACACTCCCCAGGTGCGAGTCACCGCGCAAGCGGAGCAAGTCCGCTACCGCGTGGTCTGACAGCTCGCAGCTAGACGAAAGCCACCCCGAAAAGCCCGAAGAGGGAGCGCCGTCAGTCGCCGGCAGCCGGAGCGGACACGGATCTCTCCGAGCCGGACCCTGCGCCGCCATCACCATTGTCCCCGGCGCCGTGGGAAGCGGACGTGTCGGCGGGAGCGTCGTGGGATGGGCCGTGATGTACGTCTCCCACCGTGTGGTAGCCGCCGTCAGGTGTGCGGTATATGACACCCCCGACGGGACGTTGTATCGGGTGGAAGTCGGCTTCTTGAAGCCGCTGGCATGCCTTGTAGGCGATTATGAACGCTACCACCGGCCCGATGATCACCAGGTAGTCCAGGGCGACGACTATCGCCTCGTAGCTGACGTGCAAGTTGTTGGCGATGATGTCGGTCCCTGACGCCATGGTCAAAAGCGAGAACAAGGTGACCGCCGCAGCGCCTACCCCGGTCCGGAACGGTTTGTCGCGGGGCCGGTCGAGAAGGTTGTGCGCCTTATAGTCCTTGTAGATCTTCTTGTCGATCCAAGGCCAAGCGAACATGATGCTGAGCAGGATCCCCGGCAGCAGCAGTCCCGGGAAGAACGGGTTGGCTATCTCGTGGCCGAACGACCGGAACTCCCAGTGCGGCCACAGCCGCACAGCGCCGTCCTGCCAGCCGAGGTACCAGTCGGGCTGGGCGCCGGCGGACACGGTGTAGGGCTGGTAGGGGCCGTAGATCCACACCGGGTTGATCTGCACGAAACCGGCCAGGAGGAATATGACCGACGAGACGAGCATCATCAGCCCGCCTGCTTTGAGAGCGTACTGCGGCCAGATGCGGCTTCCTCTGATGTTGGTCTCGGTCTTGCCCGGCCCGGGGAAGTCGGTGTGCTTTTGGTGCCAGAGGATCATCAGGTGGGCGGTGAGCAGGCCGATGATCAACAGCGGGAAGAGGAATTCGTGCACGACGAACAGGCGTGGGATCAGCGAGGTCCCGGGGAAACGCCCGCCCCACAGGGCGTACACCAGCCAGGTCCCTACGAACGGGATGCTTTCTATGATCGAGTAGATGACACGAAGTCCGGTTCCTGACAGCAGGTCGTCGGGCAGGGAGTAGCCGGTGAAGCCTTCCAAGGCGACGATCTGCCAGAGCAGCAGCCCGATGATCCAGTTGATCTCCCGCGGCTTGCGGAAAGCCCCAGTGAAGAAGATCCGGGCCATGTGGAAGAACACGGCGGCGAGGAAGATCAACGCCGCCCAGTGGTGCGCCTGGCGCATGATCAACCCGAAACGCACGTTGAAAGACAGGTTGATCACCGACTCGTAGGCTTCGGACATCTTCTGACCGACGAGCGGGATGTACACGTGCCCGCTGGTCGGGGCGTAGACGACCTCCTTGGAGGACGGCACGTAGAAAAGCGCCAGGTAGATGCCCGTGACGATCAGGACGATCAGCGAGTCCATGGCGATCTCCCCGACCATGAACGACCAGTGGTCGGGGAAGATCTTGTCGAGGACGCTGGTCAGGAACTTCGACGAGCCGAGCCGCTCGTCGACGGTGTCGGTACCGGCCTTGGCCGCCCGGTAGCGCTTCTGCGCGGCGATCCTCTCCTCGGTGGTGCTCATAAGCTCTACCCCCTGTTCCAGAAGCCAGGTCCGACGGGTGCGCCACCCGCCCGGCTGTAGTCAGCCTGGGCGACGATGAACCCTTGGGCGTCGACTGCGATAGGCAGCTGAGGAAGGCCACGGGCGGCGGGCCCGAAGATCGGCTTGCACAACTGCAGCACGTCGAAAGTCGAGTAGTGGCAGGGGCACACCAGCTGGTGGGTTACGACGTTGTAGAGGCTTGCGGGGCATCCGGCGTGGGTGCAGATCTTGGAGATCGCCACGATCCCTGTCTTGCCGTCGATGGGTATGTTCCACCCGACTCTCTCCGGTGGGGTCTCGTAGTCGGCGTCACCGAGGTTGATCAGAAGCGTCGGGCTGAGAGCGTCGGAAGGGTCGGTCTCGGGGAACACCGTGAGGATCCCGTTGACGGGGAGCTCCGACGGCCGGATCGGCTTGCCTTCGAGCGTCACGGCCCGCACGCCTTTACCCCACGCCGTCTTGTAAAGATTGCGGTGCGGCCGGGGTCCGAGCGAAGCGATCGGGAAGGCTATGGCCAGACCGAAGACCCCGCCTACAGCACCCAGCATCTTGAAAAGGAACGGCCGGCGCGCCATGGGGTCCAGTCCACGGCCGAGCGACTCGGCTACGGCGACTCTGTCCGCTTCGGAGCTCACGTTGTGATGACCTCTGCTGGCTATCACGTCGTGGCCTGGCATCAGGTCCCGGGCCCAGAGGATCAGCCCGACGCCGAGACCGCCGAAGGCCAGACCCCAGCACAACCCGGCCAGTTGGGTGTTCGCCCCGTCCACGTACACTGCGGCTAGACCCATCGACGCTAGGAGGGTTACCGTCCACGCTGCGGCTATGCGCCGCTCGGCTTTCTTGGCTCCCTTCGGATCCCCCTGGTAACGCCAGCGGGTGTCGTCTTGGTCCATGGGGACGTCGTCGGGCCACGGCTCGTCGGGGTCGATCCCGAAGTGGCGCGGGTTACGACCGAAAGGAGTGCGGTTATCGTCGAGCGTGCCGGTCATCCTCTGTTACCTATCATCCGGGCGGCGAACCACAGCAGGCAGAAACCCCCGAGTATCGCCACGAAACCTTCAGCCACCGGACCTATGCGGCCGATAGCGAACCCGCCGGGGTTAGGGGCGTGGTGAAGGTAGACCACGTAGCGGGCGATGGCCGAGATCTGAGCGTTTGAGAGCTCGGTGAAGATCGGCATCGGCTTCGGCCCTACCAGGGGGGCTTCGGCCACCTGGGTGAGGCTCGCGTTGTTAAGGGACGGTATGACGTTCCCGTTGGAGAGTATGTTCCCCGAGCCGGCCGCCTGGTGGCATTCGGCGCAGTTGATCGAGAACAGCTGCTGGCCCTCCGAGAGGGTGACGCAGCCTTTCTCGGACTGGGCTGCGAGAGTCCCCTGATTCGAGCATAACGGTTCGACGGTGGGGATCGTCGGCCCCGACCCGCCCTTGCCGGTGATCTGGGGAAGGGCGTTGATGTAAGCGACCAGCTGGCGGATCTGGGTGGGAGTGAAGATGGTGTGATGACGCAACGCCTCGTTGTTCGCGGCGTTGAGCGGCATCCGGCCGGTGGTCAGGTAAAAGTCGGCGGCGGCGGCTCCCTTGTCGACTAGGGACGGGGCTCCGCTGACGACGCCGCCTTCACCCTCGTAGCCGTGGCAGCTCTGGCAGTGCTCGGAGTAAAGCACCGCCCCGGCGGCTATGTCGTTGGGGTTGGTGCTGACCAGCGCCTCCTGGGCCTTCGCCGTGGACTGGGTGAGGGTGAGCACCGAGAACGCCACGAGGGCCACGCCGAACAGCACGGCGGGACCGATGAGGAGACGGTTCGAACGAAGCTTTTTTATCAGGCGCATGATCATTTCAAGACGAAGATGGTCAGGAACATGGCTACCCACACGACGTCGACGAAGTGCCAGTAGTAGGAGAGCATTTCTATCGCCGGCATCGTGCGGTGGCCAAAACGCGGGGAACGCAGAACTCTCACGCCGACGATGATCATCGCGATCAGTCCTCCGGCGACGTGCAGGAAGTGGAATCCGGTCAGCGTGTAGAACGCCGAACCGTAAGCGTCCTTGCTTATGGAGAACGGCCTGCCCAGATAGTCGGAGATCTGCATGCCCTCGAAAAGAGCTCCCAGCACGAAGGTCATGGCCGTCCAGCCGATGAAACCCCACTTGGAGCCTTTGATCGCACGGTGAACGCCGTACTGCATGGTGAACGACGACAGCACTAGCAGTATCGTCGCGACCAGGACCGGGGGGACGTCGAGCACGTCGCCTTTGGGAGGCCAAGGTCGGGTTGCGGAGCGGAGGCTGAAGTAGGCCGCGAACAAGCCGGAGAAGAACATGAGCTCCGAGGCCAGCCATACGATGACCCCGACCTGAAGAAGCTTCGGTCGGTACATCGACGGGTCTACCTGCCTGAGCGTACCCGCCTGGGGCGCGACGGGTCCGGTGGTGGTAATTGCTGTCACTGGCCCTTATTTCTACACAACTTGCGACCACAATCCCAAACTCGCCGGGATCCGGGTCCGCCGCCGCAGCAAAAGTCCACTTCAGCGCTACCATCGACGTCATGGCTCCTGGGCCTTTGTCCGCCGTCGCGTTTTTCACCCATCCCCAACTCCAGCCTGTCACGTTGGTCGCCGTGGCGGCCTCGACAGCCTGGTACCTGAGCGCCCGGCGGCGGGTCGCGGCCGCCGGGCGGGCCTGGCCGGCGGCTCGCACCGTGTCGTTCCTGGCCGGGGAGCTGGTCATGCTCGTAGCCGCCACGTCCGGTCTCTTGGCGTTCGGCGAAACGAACTTCACGGCGCTTGCGATTTGGTACGCGGCCTTCGGCGTGGTCGGCCCCGGGCTGGTGGTGCTCGGCGCCCCGCTGCGCCTCGGTGAGCTCGTCTCGCTCGGCGCTACTTCCGAGCCAGCCACCGGTCGCAGGGACACCTTGGGGGTTGTGCTGTCGAAGCGCGTAGTCCGTGGAGTCACGTTCCCGCTTGTCACCTGGGTGGTCTTCGCCGCATCTGGAATGGTTTTCTTCTTCACCGGGCTAGTCGACGACGTTCTCGCCGACACGTGGGTCGCTCAGGCTTCGGCGGTCGGGTTGATCTTGGTCGGATTGGCTTTCTGGTGGGTCGTGGTCGCGGCCGACCGGGCGCCGTGGAAGCTCGGGTACTGGCAGAGGATCTTCTACCTTCTCGCTACGTTCCCGCTTTTCGGTGTGCTCGGCATGACCTTGCAGAGCGAGACCACCCGCATAGCGCCGTACGTTTCCGTGGCGAGCCTGCACCTGGGCGCCGCGGTCCTGTGGGTTTTAGGCGAGACCGTGTCTCTGTACGCGACGATCGCAGTTTTCGTCCAGTGGCTGCGCAACGACGAGAGAAACGCCGTCGCCCACGACCAGGCCTCCGAGGCGGCTGCAGCCCGCCAACTCGCCCTTTGGCGTGCGTCGCGCGACGCCGCAGCGCGAGCCCGTTGAGCTCCCTGGTCAGCGCCGGGGCGATCCGAGCCGCCCGGGAGCGCCTCGCCGGGGTCCTTCAAGCTGTCCCCACCTACCGCTCGGACACGTTGAGCAGGCTCACCGGACGTGACGTGCTGATCAAACCGGAGTTCCGCCAGCGCACAGGCTCGTTCAAGATCCGCGGGGCCTTCAACCTGATCAGCCGCCTCCCACCCGGGCGCGAAGTTGTGGCCGCCTCCGCAGGCAACCACGCGCAGGGCGTCGCCCTCGCCGCCGCCCTGACCGGCCGCGCGGCGACGATCTTCATGCCCGAAGGGGCCTCCCTGCCCAAGATCAACGCCACCCGCGGCTACGGAGCGACCGTCCGCCTCGAAGGCGTCATCCTCGACGACGCGATCGCCGTCGCGAGAAGTTACGCAGAGTCCAGCGGCGCTAAGTTCGTCCCTCCTTTCGACGACCTCGACGTCATAGCCGGACAGGGGACTCTCGGCTTGGAGGTCCTCGACGAAGCCCCCGACGCCGAGGTCATCCTGGTGCCCGTCGGCGGTGGCGGCCTGCTGGCCGGTGTGGGCGCTGCGGTCGCTTCGGCTTACCCGCCCGGCGTGTCAACGCGACGGCCGTCGGTGATAGGAGTCGAAGCCGCGGGAGCTCCGACGATGAGCGCCGCGCTCGCGGCGGGACGGCCGGTTCCGCTGACTTCGGTGTCGACGATGGCGGACGGGATCGCCGTCGGCTGCGTGAGCGAGACCACCCTCGCCCACGCCGAGGAGTTCGTCGAGACGGTCATCACCGTCGACGAAGAGGAGATCTCCAGAGCCATCCTCCTCGGCGTGGAGCGCCTCAAAGCCGTCGTCGAACCCGCCGGCGCGGTGGGTCTCGGCGCCCTCGCCTCCGGGCGGGTACCCGGAACGGGACCCGTGGTAGTGGTCCTCTCAGGAGGAAACGTCGACCCGATGCTCCTGGCGAAACTGATCGACCACGGCCTTTCCGCAGCCGGGCGCTACTTGACGTTGCGCGTCGTGGTCGGCGACAGGGCCGGGTCGCTCGCCTCGGTGACAGCGGACCTGGCCAGGCTGGGGCTAAACGTCCTCGACGTGGAGCACCATCGCAACGGCAGGCCGATCGGCGTCGGCCAGGTGGAGATACAAGTCACCGTGGAAACCCGCGACCGGGATCACCACGCTGAGGTCATCGCCGCGCTCGAAGCCGCCGGCCACCACGCCACCGAGGTGCCCTGAGCGCCGTAGCGCACCTCCCACAGGCACAACCCGTGCGGCGGCGCCAGCTGGCCGGCAGCGGACCGTGAACGTGCGTTCAAGATGGCCGTCATCTCCCCCGCCTTCTTGGCGCCCGCGCCGACCTCGACGAGAGTGCCGACGAGCGCGCGGACCATCTGATGGCAAAAAGATGACGCTTCGATTTCGAAGCGGAGCCTTCCGTCGCCGAGGTCACGCCAGCGGGCGTCGGCCACGACCCGCACCAGCGACGCCTCCGGGTCCGGTGGCCGCCGGCAGAAAGACGCGAAGTCGTGCTCCCCGATCAAAGGGTCCGAAGCCAGCCTCATAGCCGCCACGTCGAGGGGGCGAGTCACGTGCCAGGCCGTGCGCGCGGCGAACGGGTCCGCTACGCGCGTGTTCAAAATGTTGTACCGGTAAACGCGGGCGGTCGCCGAGCGCCTAGCGTCGAAGTCGTCGCCGGCGGGAGCGACGTCCCGGATTACGATCGAAGGGCGCAGCGTCTTGTTGAGAGCCCTGTGCAGCCGGTCGAGGTCGACGTCCTCGCGTGCAGCGAAGCTGACCACTTGCCCCCAGGCGTGCACCCCGGTGTCGGTCCTGCCTGCGCAGGTAAGGTCGACGGTGTGGCGAAGGTAGCGTTCCAAAGCTCCGCTCAGGGCGCCGGCTACCGTCGTCACTCCCGGTTGGGCGGCGAAACCGTGGAAACCGGAACCGTCGTAAGCTACGAGCATCCTAAGCCGCCTCGTCGGCCGGCTGGTTACCGCCGCCGGAGCGTCAGGAGCCGACTGATCCGAGAACAGCGTCAGGGCGCCACTCCCAGATGCGGCGTTGACCCGCCCGGACGGTCAGACGAACTCGATGCGAGCCATGGGCGCGTTGTCACCGTGGCGAGGTCCGAGCTTGAGGATCCGGGTGTAGCCGCCAGCCCGCTCGGAGTAGCGGGGACCGATCTCCGAGAAAAGCTTGTGGGCCATGTCCTTGTCGCGGATCAGCGCGACAACCTGGCGCTGCAAGTGAACCGCCTTTTCCTGGTCGGCGGCGGCCTTCTTAGCTTTGGTCACGCACTTTTCCACGACCGGGCGAAGGTACTTGGCTTTCGCCTCGGTGGTCACGATCGCCTCGGCGGCTATCAGGGAGGCGACCATGTTCCCGATCATCGCCTTCTGATGCTCCGCGTCACCGCCGAAACGCCGGCCCTTCTTCGGGCGCCCTGGGAGCGCTGTCATCTCACACCTCCGTCGTGCGGGCTCGGCTGCAGCGCCAAACCCCGCTCGTCGAGCTTAGCCAGAACCTCGTCGAGGGACTTCTGGCCGAAGTTGGTTATCGCGAGCAGGTCCTCCTCGCTGCGTTGGATGAGCTCGCCGACCGTGTTGATCTGAGCTCGCTTCAAGCAGTTACGGGGACGTTCCGAAAGGTCGAGCTCCTCGATCGGCAGGTCGATGTCCGGCGAGCCACCGGTGACCGCCCCCACCTCCCCAAGCTCCAAACCTCGGGGCTGGTCGCTCATGTCTGCGATCAGCGACACCAGCGAGCGCAGCGTGTCACCCGCCGACGCTAGAGCCTCGCGGGGGGTGATCGACCCGTCTGTGGTTATGTCGAGAACGAGGCGGTCGTAGTTGGTCGACTGCTCGACCCGGGTCGGCTCTACGCTGAACGCCGCCACGCGCACCGGGGAGAAGATGGAGTCGATCGGGATGACCCCGATAACCGCAGAACGCTTGTTGCGTTCGGCCGAGACGTAACCCGTGCCGCGTTCGACTGTCACCTCGAAAGCGAGGCGGCCGTTCGCCGCGACGTTGGCTATCACCAGCTCCGGGTTGCAGATCTCCACGTCGGCGCTGAGGGGAATGTCACCTGCGGTGACGGTAGCCGGTCCGGTCACGTCGAGGCGCAGGGTGACTGGGTCGTCGCCTTGCACTTCGAGGACGACGTCTTTTAGGTTCAGCACGATCTCGGTGACGTCCTCTTTGACGCCGGGTATCGTCGTGAACTCGTGGAGCGCCTCGTCGAAGCGAACCTCGGTGATAGCAGCGCCGGGTATCGACGACAGCAGGGTACGCCGGAGTGCCACGCCCAGGGTGTGGCCGAAACCCGGCTCGAGTGGGCCGATGGCAAAGCTCTGCCGGTTGGCGCGCTCCTCGCCGATAGCCTCCACTGACGGGCGTTGGATGATAAGCATGTGACTTCCTATTTCGAGTAGAGCTCGACGATCAGCGACTCGCGTACCGGCACGTCGATGTGCTCGCGAAGCGGCTGATCCAAGACGGTGACTTCATGGCCTTCCCCGCCGGCTTCGAGCCACGGCGGCACGGAACGGCCCAACGTGTCCATGTTGTGGCGCACGACGATCATGTCGCGGGACTTGCCTTTGATGGAGATGACGTCACCTTTGCGGACACGGTAGGAGGGGATCGTCACCCTCTTGCCGTTGACGAGGATGTGCCCGTGACGCACGAACTGGCGGGACTGGGCGCGACTCGACCCCCAACCCGCCCGGAAAGCCACGTTGTCGAGACGCAGCTCGAGCATGCGGAGCAGGTTCTCACCTGTGATCCCCTGCTGGCGGTTGGCTTCCTCGTAGAGGTTGTGGAACTGCTTCTCCAAGACGCCGTAGATGCGGCGGGCTTTCTGCTTCTCTCGCAGCTGGGTCAGGTACTCCGAACCTTGGCGCATACGATCCCTGCCGTGCTCGCCGGGCGGGTAGGGGCGGCGTTCGATCGGGCACTTCATCGTGTCGCACTTGGGGCCTTTGAGGTACAGCTTCATCTTCTCGCGCCGGCACAGCCGGCAGCCGGGGCCTATGTAGCGGGCCATCCCTACACCCTCCGCCGCTTCTTCGGCCGGCAGCCGTTGTGAGGAACCGGCGTGACATCTTTGATCCCGGCGACTTCGATACCCGCCGTCATGATCGAGCGGATAGCCGTCTCGCGGCCCGATCCGGGGCCTTTGACGAGGACTTCCACCTTTTTGACGCCGTGCTCCATAGCCCGCTTAGCGCACGCTTCCGCGGCCATCTGGGCGGCGAACGGCGTCGACTTGCGCGAACCCTTGAAACCGACGTTTCCCGCAGAGGCCCACGCCAAGACGTTGCCCTCCGGGTCGCTTATCGACACGATCGTGTTGTTGAACGAGCTTTTTATGTGAGCCACCCCGTAGGTGACGTTCTTGCGCTCACGGCGGCGTGGACGCCGTCCGCCTGGCTTGGGCTTGGCCATCAGTTACGAACCATCAGTGCTTGCGTACCTTCTTCTTTCCGGCGACTGTCTTCTTCGGGCCCTTGCGGGTGCGGGCGTTGGTGTGGGTCCGCTGACCGTGGACAGGCAAGCCACGGCGGTGCCTGATCCCCTGGTATGAGCCGATCTCCATCTTGCGCTTGATGTCCTGCGAGATATCACGGCGCAGGTCACCTTCGACTTTGAGGTTAGTGTCGATCCAGTTGCGCAGGCGGGCGACCTCTTCGTCGGTAAGGTCACGGACGCGTGTGGCCGGATCGATCCCGGTACCTTCGCAGACCGACGTAGCGGTCGTGTCGCCGATACCGAAGATGTAGGTGAGTGAAGTCGCGAGACGCTTCTCGCGGGGGATGTCAACTCCGGCTATTCGCGCCACCGGATCAGCCCTGCCTCTGCTTGTGTCGAGGGTTCGTGCAGATGACCATCACGCGGCCGTGCCGCCTGATCACCTTGCAGTGCTCGCATATTGCTTTCACACTTGGACGTACTTTCACCGTGGCTCCATCGAATAGGGGCATGGCCGCGCGTGGGCGCGCATGGCCGGACGAATAGTCTACTAGCTTAGCGCACCGGGGTCTAGACGGCTCCCAGTTTGCGCCGGTCGATCTCGTCGACGATCCTGTCCGTGACCTCGTCGAGGGGACCGGTCCCGTCGATCGTCGCTAGGAGGGACCGCTCCGAGTACCACGACACCAAAGGGGAGGTCTCGCGCTCGTAGAGCTCGAGACGCCTCTGTATGGCGGCTTCGGTGTCGTCGTCGCGTTGCACGACGTCGCCGCCGCACACGTCGCATATACCTGGAACCTTGGGGGGGTTGTCCGGGACGCTGTAGTTCGCCCCGCACGAAGAGCACACCCGCCTCGACGCCAGCCGGGTGAGCACCGCAGCCGTGGGAACGTCCAAGTTGATTACCACGTCCAGCCGTGACGGCTCCAGGATCGTCTGAAGGGCCTCGGCTTGACCGACTGTCCTCGGGAAACCGTCGAGGACGAAGCCTCGGTGCGACGCGTCGCGGTGAGTGAGGCGCTCTTTGACCACGCCGATCACGACGTCGTCGGGGACGAGCTCCCCAGCGTCGAGGTAACGCTTCGCTATGACCCCGAACTCCGAGCCGGAGCGGATCGCAGCCCTGAAAGTGTCGCCGGTGGCGATGTGAGGTACCACGTAGTGGCGTGACAGCCGGACCGCCTGCGTGCCCTTGCCGGCACCTTGCTTGCCGAGGATGACCAGCCTCGCTCCGGGGACGACGGGGGATCCGGGGGCCGCCCCGATCAGGTCGGAGGGCATGGCACTAGCTGAGGAAGCCCTCGTAGTTGCGAAGCATCAGCTGACTGTCGACCTGCTTCATGGTCTCAAGGGCCACGCCGACAGCGATTAGCAGGCTAGTTCCCGCGAACGGGTAGTTCTGGATGTTCCAAACGGCGAGCATGATCGACGGTATGAGAGCCACCGCTGCCAGCCACAAGGCTCCGGGCAGGGTGATCCGGCTGAGGATCTGCTGCAAGTGCCGCTCGGTGTGAGGCCCGGGGCGTATACCGGGGATGTAGCCGCCCTGCTTGCGGATGATGTCCGCCTGCTGGGCCGGGTCGAAAGTGACGGCAGCGTAGAAGTAGGCGAAAAGGAGGATCATCACCCCGTACAAAACGATGTAGACGAGGTTGTTGGGCTGGGCGAGGTTCGTGGAGATCCAGTCCTGGACGCTCTTCCAAAACCCGTGGCTCGGCAGCACGTTCGATATGAGGATAGGGAAGTAAAGGACCGAACTGGCGAAGATGATCGGCACGACCCCCCCGGTGTTCACCTTCATCGGGATGTAGGTGCTCTGCCCCCCGTACATCCTCCGGCCGACGACCCGCTTGGCGAAAGTTACCGGGATACGCCTCTGCCCCTGCTCGACGAACACTATCGCGACCAATAGGAACAGCGACAGCGCCATCACCACGGCGAACTTGAACCAACCGGCCTCAGCTTCGATGGCCGCGCCCCCGGCCGGCATGGTAGCAACCACGTTCGCGAAGATCAGGACCGACATGCCCTGGCCGACACCCCGCTGGGTGATCAGCTCGGCAAGCCACATCACCACCACCGTGCCAGCGGTCATGGTCAAGACCAGCAGCAGGACCCGGGGTATCGTGAAGTCGGGGATGAGGTCGACGTTGAGCCCCGACCCGTTGCCGAGCAGGCCGCCGCCGCCGTTGTGGAACACGTACGCCAGGCCGGTCGACTGCATGACAGCCAGGGCGATTGTCAGGTAACGGGTCACCTGGGTGAGCTTCTTCTGACCTACCGCGCCCTCGTCGCGCCACTGCTCGAACTTGGGGATCACCACGACCATCAACTGGATGATGATCGACGCGGTGATGTAGGGCATGATCCCGAGGCCGAACACGGCCATCTTCGTCAACGCCCCGCCAGAGAACAACGCCAAGAAACCGACCACCCCGGCGTGGCTGGAAGCGGCCTCTAGCGACTGCACCTGGCTCCACTGGATGCCCGGACATGGGATGTTCGCCCCGAAGGCGTACACAGCGATGATGAACACCGTGAAGAGAACCTTGTTCCGCAGGTCCGGAACCCTGAACATGTTCGCCAGGTTGCTGAACGTGCCTCGCATCAAGTCCTCCCTTCCCGGGGCCGCCCCGGGAACGGACCTAGGGTAGCTCGCGCCGGGCGGTTAGGGCCATCGATCACCACGAGGGCGGGGGTCAGCGGTTTGTGAGCGCGTTACCCCGCGCAGGTGGCCGCCCGTGCCCGAACGGCGGCGGGATGACTTCTACGCTTCCCCCGGCCTGCTCGATCGCCGCTTTAGCCGACTGCGAGAACGCGTGCGCTGACACCCGCAACGGACGTGTCAGCTCACCCCTGCCGAGCACCTTGATAAGGCCGTGCTTGTGGACCATTCCCCGCTCGCGCAGCGTGTCGGGGCTGACAACCTCGCCGTCGAAGGACTCCAGGGTGTCGAGGTTGATGGCGTTGTAGCTGACCCGGAAGGGGTTCTTGAAACCTTTGAGCTTGGGGATTCGCTGCGTGAGCGGAAGCTGGCCACCTTCGAACCCTGGCTTCACCTGCCCGCGAGCGCCTTGGCCTTTGGTGCCCCGGCCGGCGGTCTTACCACCCTTGCCGGCGATACCGCGCCCCACTCGACGGCGTTGCCTGCTCGACCCGGCGGCTGGTTTGAGATCGTGGACTTGCATCAGGATTCCCTCCCTTCGACGACTTTTACCAGGTGGGGAACCCTGGCGATCATTCCCCGCACCTCAGGTCGGTCGTCGAGGGTGTTCGACGTTCCGATCCCGTGAAGCCCGAGAGCGCGCAGGGTACCGCGATGCTTAGGCTTGGTCCCGATGGACGACTTCACCTGGGTCACTTCGAGTTTCGGCATGTTTAAGCCACCTCCTGGGGAACGAACGGGCCCCTCTTGGTTTCTTGGTAGGCCCGCCACAGCCCGCCCGGGACGATCTCCTCAGCCGACAGGCCACGCAGGGCCGCTACCTCGTCGGGCCTCTTCAGAGCTTTGAGGCCGGCGACCGTCGCCTGAGCGACGTTGATGCTGTTGGACGAGCCGAGCGACTTAGCGAGGATGTCGTGGATGCCGGCCATCTCCAGGATCGCCCTGGCGGCACCTCCTGCGATGACCCCGGTACCGGGGGCGGCGGGCTTGAGCAAAACTCGGCCGGCGCCCGCCTCGCCCAGAACAGGGTGGGTGATCGTCGACCCGGCGAGCGGGACGGTGAAAAGGTTCTTCTTGGCTTCCTCGATGCCCTTCTGCACCGCCAGGCCCGCCTCCTTGGCCTTGCCGTAGCCGAGGCCGACGCTTCCACGGCCGTCGCCTATGACCATGAGAGCGGCGAAGGAGAAACGGCGCCCGCCTTTGACGACCTTCGCGACACGGTTGACCTTGATCGTCCGGTCTTCGTATACCTGCTCAGCCATCGTGTCTCAGAACTCCAGTCCGGCCTCGCGGGCCGCGTCTGCTAGGGCGGCCACCCGGCCGTGATATTGGAAACCTCCCCGGTCGAAGACGACCTGGGTGACACCGGCTGCTTTGGCCCGTTCGGCGACTAGACGGCCGACGCTGGTAGCGCCTGACCGGTTGGAAGTGCCCCCGGCGCTGCGCACCGCCGACTCGACCGTCGACGCCGCCGCAAGTGTCCTCCCGGCGCGGTCGTCGATCACCTGAGCCGAGATGTGCTTGTTCGAACGGAACACAGCCAATCGGGGGCGTTCCGGCGTCCCAGCGACCTTCTTGCGGACACGGAAGTGCCTGCGTGACCTGGCTAGCTGCTTGTCTTTCGTGGAGTAGCTCATCTACTTGGCTGCCTTCCCGGCTTTCCTCAGGACCCGCTCACCTTCGTAGCGGACCCCTTTGCCCTTGTAGGGTTCGGGCTTGCGGATCTTGCGAATGTTCGCGGCCACCTGGCCCACCAGCTCCTTGTCTATCCCCTTGACCGAGATCCTCGTCGGCTGGGGAACCTCGAAGGTGATACCGGCGGGGGCGTCGACGATGACCGGATGGCTGAAACCCAGCGCCAGCTCGATCTGCCCGGGGCTTTTGGGTATCGCCCGGTATCCGACGCCGACGATGTCGAGGTTCTTTGCGTAGCCTGCGGTCACCCCGGTGACCATGTTCGACACGAGGCTGCGGGTGAGACCGTGCAGAGCCCGGTTCTGGCGTTCGTCGTTCGGCCGCTCGACGAGAATCGTCGAGCCTTCCTGGCGCAGCGTGATCTCCCCCGGGATGCGACGGGTCAGGACCCCGTTGGGGCCTTTGACGGTCACCGTGTTTGCTTCGAGGCTTACCTCGACCCCGGGCGGTATGGATATTGGGGAGCGTCCTATACGCGACATCGAATCCTTTTTTCTTTCGTTGCGCTACCAGACGTAGCAGAGGATCTCGCCACCGACGCGACGCTTGCGCGCCTCCCGGTCGGTCATGAGACCTTGGCTGGTTGACAGTACGGCGACGCCTAGACCCCCGAGCACTCTCGGGAGCTTGTCGGCCGCCGTGTAGACGCGAAGTCCGGGCTTGGAAACCCGCCGGACCCCAGAGATGGTCCTACGGCGGTCCTTGGTGTATTTCATGTCGATCTCGAGGATCTTCCCTGGCCTGTCGGCCGCTTCGGAAACTCTGAAACCCTCTACGTAGCCCTCCTTGACGAGCACTGCTGCGAGGGACTCCTTCAGTTTCGACGAGGGCATACGCACCGTGTCGTGCATCGCCACGTTGGCGTTGCGTATGCGGGTGAGCATGTCCGCTATCGGATCTGTCATCGTCATCGGCGCGGTCCTTTCACCAGCTCGCCTTTGTCACACCGGGGACCTCACCGGCGTGCACAAGTTCGCGCAAGCAGATACGGCACATTCCGAACTTACGGAACACCGAGTGCGGACGTCCGCACCGCCTGCAGCGGGTGTAGCCACGAACCTTGAACTTCGGCTTGCGCTGGCTTTTCACGATTAGCGCCTTCTTGGCCATCTTCTACTCGCCCTGTCTAGTCGTTGCCATCTCGGCGGAACGGGAACCCGAAGGCGTCGAGCAGGGCTCGGCCCTCGGCATTGCTTCGAGCGGTGGTCACGATCGTGATGTCCATACCGCGGGGAGCGTCGATCTTGTCGTAGTCGATCTCTGGGAAGATCAGTTGTTCGGTCACTCCGAACGTGTAGTTACCCCTACCGTCGAATCCTTTCGTCGGCAGACCGCGAAAGTCTCGGATCCTCGGGATCGCCAGGCTGATCAGACGGTCGAGGAACTCCCACATGCGATCGCCGCGCAGGGTCACCTTCGCCCCGATCGAGTTGCCCTCGCGCAGCTTGAAGCCGGCCACCGACTTCTTAGCCTTGGTGACCATGGGTTTCTGACCCGTTATGGCCGTCAGGTCGCGGACGGCCCCTTCCAGCAGCGACTGCTGCTGGGTAGCCCGACCGACTCCCATGTTGATCACGACCTTCTCCAAGCGCGGGACCATCATCGGGTTGGGGAGACCCAGCTTGTCTTTCAGCTCGACTTTGATCGTCTCGTTGTAGCGGGTCTTAAGACGTGGAGCACCCGACCGGCTCGTTTCGGTAGCCGTCGCTGACATTTACAGCTCCCTCCCACACTTACGGCACACCCTCACCTTGGAACGCCTGTCTCCCTCAGTTTTGTAAGCGAAGCCGACCCGAACCGCGCCGTCTTTCGGGCATACCAACGCGACCGACGCCGCCCGGATGGGCATGTCCTTGTCGATGATCCCTCCCTGCACACGCGCCTGGGTTTGGCGCTGATGCTTCTTGGCGACGTTGACTCCTTCGACGATCACCTTGTCACCCTTGGGCAGGACGCGCATCACCGTCCCTCTCTTGGTCCGTTCCTTACCGGAGAGAATCTCGACTTCGTCACCTTTACGCAACCTTGCCATGTCCTACAGCACCTCCGGGGCGAGGGAAATGATGCGCATGAACTTCTTGTCCCGCAGCTCACGGCCGACCGGCCCGAATATGCGGGTTCCGCGGGGCTGCTGCTGGTCGTTGATCAACACGGCTGCGTTCTCGTCGAAGCGGATGTAGCTGCCGTCGGGACGGCGCTTTTCTTTCTTCGTCCTCACGACGACGCACTTGACGACGTCGCCCTTCTTCACGTTCGCACCGGGGATAGCGTCTTTGACCGTCGCTACGAACACGTCACCGATCGACGCGTAACGGCGTCTCGAACCTCCGAGCACCTTGATGCACAGCACCTCTTTCGCCCCCGAGTTGTCCGCTACGCGAAGGCGGCTCTCCTGCTGGATCATTTGGCTCTCTCCAGGACTTCCACCACACGCCACCTCTTCAACTTCGAAATGGGGCGCGTCTCGGCCAGGCGGACACGGTCGCCGGGTTTGAGGGCTTCGTCGGAGTGCTCTGCGTAAAGGCGTTTCGTCCGCTGCACCGTCTTGGCGTAGCGGGGGTGGCGCACTCGTTCTACGACGCCGACCACGGCTGTCTTTTCCATCTTCACAGATATGACCAGACCTTCACGTATCTTGCGACGGTTCGGTCTATCGGCGCTGACCGCGCGATCGGCCTCTGGTGCTGTGGGTTCCGACATCAGATTTTCTCCTCCGCCTTCTCGGCGGCTTGGATCTCCCGCTCGCGCATGATCGTCGCGATGCGGGCGGCTTCTTTTTTGACCTGGCCGATCCTGGCCGAGTTGTCCTGCTTGCCGGTCGCAAGCTGGAAACGCAGGTTGAAATGCTCGTGCTTTGCTTCGAGGAGCTTCTGCGCCAACTCGACCTGGGTAAGCTCCCGCAGTTCGGACGGCTTCGTCATCCGACCTCCACCTCCTCCTGGGACGCCCGGGCGACGACACGGGCTTTGATGGGCAGTTTTTGCACTGCCCGCTCAAGCGCCGAACGGCTCAGGGCTTCGCTCACGCCGCCGAGCTCGAAGAGGATCCTCCCGGGCTTGACGACAGCCACCCAGAACTCTGGGTTGCCTTTACCCGAACCCATGCGGGTCTCTGCGGGCTTGGCGGTCACCGGCTTGTCCGGGAACACTCGGATCCAGACTTTGCCGCCACGGCGGACGTGACGGGTCATGGCGATACGGGCTGCTTCTATCTGGCGAGCGGTGATCCAGCCCGGCTCGAGCGCTTGGATCCCATACTCGCCGAAGTTCACGGTCGTCCCGCCTTTAGCCTGGCCGGTGAGACGGCCCCGCTGGACTTTACGGTGCTTGACCTTGCGTGGCATCAACATGGCTACAGGTCCTTAGGAAAATGAGGGGGTTCGTGGTGGTCGCCCCTTGTGCGACGCTCGATGTCCTCCTCCTCGGCGAGGAGGCGTTCGAGCTCAGGGTCTACGGCGACTATCGGATCTGCCTCACGGGCGTCTGGCGTCTCGGCCGGGGCCGCCTGAGCGGGTACCAGCGCGCCAGTGTCCACTCCTTCGGCGCGACGGCGTCCCCCGCCAGCTGTGACCACCCTGCGCGGCTTGACCTGCCCGGACGTCTCGCCCACGGCCATGGCCGCCTCGCGGCTTATCTTCTCCTCGCTGGACACCTTGTAGGGGAGGATGTCGCCCTTGTAGATCCACACTTTGACGCCTATACGCCCGTAGGTGGTCTTTGCCTCGCGAAAGCCGTAGTCGATGTCAGCCCGCAGGGTGTGCAGCGGCACCCGGCCTTCGCGGTAGAACTCACGCCGGGACATCTCCGCCCCGCCGAGGCGACCGGCGCACTGGACGCGAATCCCCAGAGCACCGGCCTTTTGGACTGTCTGAACCGTCCTCTTCATCGCTCGGCGGAAGCTGACACGACCGGCTAGCTGGTCGGCGATGCCCTGC
This sequence comes from Actinomycetes bacterium, assembly GCA_021799445.1. Taxonomy (GTDB): domain Bacteria; phylum Actinomycetota; class Acidimicrobiia; order Acidimicrobiales; family Palsa-688; genus JAJZAM01. The sequence continues at coordinate 39,822 of JAJZAM010000003.1, read as the reverse complement.
GCCATCAGCGCCGCGTCGAGCTCTGGCTGCTTGATCTCCTGGATGTTCAGCTGGACTTTCGGGTTCTTCGTCATCTCGGCGAGCTTGGTCCGAAGCCGGTCCGCCTCGGCGCCTTTCCGACCGATCACGATCCCCGGGCGTGCCGTGTGAAGGTCGATTCGAAGCCGGTCCCGGGTGCGTTCGATCTCGATCCGGCTCACAGCCGCCCGCTCAAGCTGACGGTTGAGGTAGTCGCGGATCTTCCAGTCTTCGACGAGGTAGTCCTGGTAGTCGCGGTCGTTGAACCAGCGGGATTTCCAGTCCGTTGTAACGCCGAGGCGGAACCCGTAGGGGTTGACCTTCTGGCCCATCTAGTTGTCGTCTCCCTCTTCGGTGTCTTGCGGGCCGGAGGCGTCGCTGCTTACGGCTTGCGCGTCCGATCCGTCGCCGTCGCCGGCATCAGTTGGTTCTGCGGCCTCGGGTTGTTGCTCTGCACCGGGGCTGTCGGCTTGTTCGGCGACCGGAGCATCCTCAGTGGGGGCATCCTCAGTGGGGGCCTCCTCTGTGGGGGCCTCGACAGGGGCGCCGCGACGGCGGTCGGCCCTGTTTCGGGTGTCGTCGCTCGACCGGCGAGCACCGGCGACGCGCCGCGCTCGCTGGGCCAGCTGCTCGGCCCGCCTGTGAGAGCGGACCCTTTCCAAGTCGTCGCCTTCTAGCAGGCTGACGATCACGGTTATGTGGCTGGTGCGCTTGCGGATACGAGTTGCCCGCCCTCGGGCCCTCGGACGCCACCTCTTGGCGGTGGTCCCCTCGTCGGCGTAGCAGGCGGACACGTACAGCGACTCGGGGTCCAGTTCGTCGTTGTTCTCCGCGTTGGCAACGGCCGACGCTAGGAGCTTGCCTACGGTGCGGGCGGCGTCGCGTTCGGAGAACCTCAACACGTCGGCGGCCTCTTGGACGGGAAGGCCCCGGACCAGGTCGAGGACCTCCCGAACTTTGTAAGCGGACATGTGGGCGTTGCGCAGGACCGCCCTGGTGCCTTCGCGTTCGTTGGTTTTCGGCCCGGTCATCAGCGCTTACCCTGCCTCTCCTGGCCGGCGTGGTAGCGGAAGGTGCGGGTGGGAGCGAACTCCCCGAGCTTGTGGCCGACCATCGACTCGGTTATGTACACGGGAATGTGCTTGCGCCCGTCGTGCACGGCGATCGTGTGGCCGACCATGTCGGGGATGATCGTCGAACGTCGAGACCACGTCTTGATCACCCGCTTCTCGGAGCGGGAGTTCAGGTCGTCGACTTTTTTGAGTAGGTGGTCGTCGACGAAGGGACCTTTTTTCAGGCTGCGCGGCATTTGTCGATCTACCTCCGGGCGCCGCGGGTGCGCCGGCGGCGGACGATTAGCTTCTCTGATGGCTTGGTGCGGTCTCTGGTGCGACCTTCCGGCTTACCCCACGGCGACACAGGATGGCGGCCGCCTGACGTTTTGCCCTCGCCACCGCCCAGCGGGTGGTCGACCGGGTTCATGGCTACACCGCGAGTTTGGGGGCGTACACCCTTCCAGCGGTTACGGCCGGCTTTGCCGATGCTCACCAGCTCCGCCTCGGAGTTGCCGACCTCGCCCAGGGTTGCCCGGCAGTCGATCGGAACCCTGCGCATCTCGGTGGAAGGCAACCGCAAAGTGGCGAAGTCGCCTTCCTTGGCGACCAGCTGCACGCTCATGCCGGCGCCCCGGGCGATCTTGCCGCCGCCGCCCGGCTTGAGCTCGACGTTGTGGACTACCGAACCGACCGGTATGAAGCGCATGGGAAGGGCGTTACCCGGCCGGATGTCGGCTCCGGGGCCGCTTTGGATGCGGTCGCCCACCGACACTTTCGCCGGGGCGAGGATGTAGCGCTTCTCTCCGTCGTGGTAGTGGAGTAAAGCGATGCGGGCGTTGCGGTTCGGGTCGTACTCGATCGCTGCGACCGTGGCGGGAACGCCGTCCTTGGTGCGCTTGAAGTCGACGATCCGGTACTGCTGCTTATGGCCGCCACCCTTGTGCCGGGCGGTTTTGCGCCCGTAGGAGTTGCGCCCACCGGTGCCGGACTTGGGCGCCAGGAGGGACTTCTCGGGCTGTGTCTTTGTTATCTCGGCGAAGTCGGAGACGGTCTGGAACCGCCGACCTGCGCTGGTAGGTTTACGCTTTCGCAAAGCCACTTCAGTTCCCCTCGAAGATCGGAACGCTCTGGCCGGGGGCGAGGGTCACGACCGCTCGTTTTGTATCGGCCCGCTTGCCGAAAGTCGGCTTGCCTCTGTTGCGTTTGCGCTTGCCCGGCCGGTTCAAGGTGTTCACCTTCACGACGTTCACGGCGAAGATCGACTCGACGGCACGGCGTATAGCGGGCTTGTCAGCGCTGCGCGCCACCACGAACGTGTACACCCCGGCGTCGATCAGGCCGTAGGACTTCTCCGACACGACCGGGCGTAGGATCACGTCCCGGGGATCACTCATCTCCCGCCTCCTCGGCGTCTTGACTGGCGTCCTGCGACGCTGCTGGCTGTAGATCTGGGGCCGGTCCCTCCGGGAGTGACGAAACGCCAGGGGCTGCCAGCGTCGGGCTCGGAACCGGCACCGAGCGGTCAGCCGGAGCTGGGAGGGTTGCCGCGGTGAAGACGATCCAGTCGTTGCACAAAACGTCGTAGGCGTTGAGCTCGCCGTCGAGGATCACCTGCACGTCGGGCAGGTTACGAAACGAACGGTATGCAGCTTCGTCGGCCCGGCTGAGCACGACGAGAACCTTGCCGTCCAGGCCGAGCGTTGCGAGAGCCGACCGGGCTTCCTTAGTGCTCGGCGTCTCCCACGGCCAGCGGTCGACCACCGCCACCCGACCCTGTGCGGCCCTGTCCGACAGGGCGCAGCGGAGGGCGAGGCGAACCATCTTGCGCGGCGTCCGTTGGCGGTAGCTGCGGGGCTTGGGACCTAATGCCACGCCCCCACCGGTGAAGTGCGGGGCTCGCTCGGAGCCTTGGCGGGCTCTGCCGGTGCCTTTCTGCTTGAAAGGCTTCTTGCCGCCCCCGGACACTTCGGCCCTGGTCTTGGTGGACTGCGTCCCTGCGCGGGCAGCGGCGAGCTGGGCGGTGACGACCTGGTGGAGGAGAGGGACGTTCGCCTCCACGCCGAAGACGGTCTCGTCCAGTTCGACGGTCCCGTCGACCTCGCCGGTGACGAAGCGACGCTCTACTGTGAGGGTCATCGCTTACCTCCTTTGATCGCGTCCCGGATGACGACCATTCCACCACGTGGTCCGGGCACCGCCCCTTTGAGCAGCAGAAGGTTACGCTCCGTGTCCGCCTTTACGACCTCGAGGTTGAGGGTGGTCACGTTGCCGGACCCGTACTGGCCGGCCATCCGGGTTCCTTTGAACACCCTGGCCGGCGTGGCGCACGCCCCGACCGAGCCGGGGGCCCTGTGGTGCTTGTGGTTACCGTGACTGGCGCCCTGGCCGGAGAAGTTGTAGCGCTTCATGCCACCGGCGAAGCCTTTGCCTTTGCTCACGGCGGTCACGTCGACTTTGTCGCCGGCGGCGAGGACTTCGAGGGTGATCTCGTCTCCGACCCCTATGCCGTCGGTGTCGTCGATGCGTAGCTCGACGAGGCGCTTACCCGGGTCGACGCCCGCGGCTGCGAAGTGTCCGGCTTCGGGCTTGTTGAGCCTCTGCGCCTTCTTCTGGCCGTAGGTGACCTGGAGGGCGCGGTAACCGTCGCGCTCGGGGGTCTTGACAGCTACGACACGCACCGGGTCTACCCGGACGACCGTGACCGCTATCACGCGGTTCTGGTCGTCCCACACCTGGCTCATGCCGACTTTCTCGCCGACTATCGCTTTGGATGGCACAGCTGGACTCTTTCCTGGGGCTCGTGGCGGAGGCGGGCTGTTTCAAGGCCCGCCTCACACGCGGATGCTCCGCACAGCGAACCTGGCGGAGCACTCGAAAAATGACTTCGCCGCGGGGTCTCCTCAGCTACATCAACCCGCTAGCGGGCGAATGTGGCGTCGGACACACGCGGACACCGTTGTTACGACGAAACCAAAGTATAGCCTCCCCGCACGACTCGCGCGCCATGCGCCCGCCTCGGCCGATTACGGCGCGGGCCGGCGCTGGTTTCGGCCAGACTTGGAAGATGCCTCACGCCTTCGCTCCTCCCCCGGCACCGCTGGGGGCGTCGAATGCTGTCGCCCCCAGGGTGTCAGAGATCCGCGCCCAACTGCACTTCGACGTCGAAGCCAGCGAAGCCCGGGCCGTAGCCACCGTGGATTTCACCACCGGCGACTTCGACGGGAAGCCCGCGCTTGACCTGCGCCAGGAGCTTCTGTGGGTTCGTCTCGACTCCAAGAACATCTCCACCGACGCTTTCGCTCCTACCGACCTCGGAGCCGGCTGGGAGGCGCGCACCCGAGTGCTCGACGTCGCCCTTCCCGCGGGCAGCCGCCACCGCCTCGAAGTCGGCTACGAGCTGGCAACCCCCGACGCCGAAGGCGCCAGGCCGATAGCCTGGACCCGGGGAGGCGTCGACTTCGACTTTTGGATGTCGGACCTCTACCCTGGACGCTACCTGGAGATGTGGGTGCCGGCACCGCTCGTCCACGACCGTTTCGCTCTTCATCTCGACGTGACCCTCGACGGTGCCGACAGGCCCCACAAGCTTCTGGCTAACACCGCCGGGGTTGACGCAAGCCCGGGCGGACGGCACTGGAGCCTCGTCTACCCTGCTCACTACACGGCCCTGTCCCCGATGCTGGTGATAGCCCCAGCCGAACGCCTCGAAACGAGACGCTCGGCGTTGAGAATCTCGGGCCGGAGCCGGTCACTGGGATTAGTAGTAGCCCAGCTAGACGACGCAGGAGCTGACCTGGCGGCCTGCGAGGCCGACCTGCGCGCATGGCTGTCCTACCTGGCTTCCCGTTACGAGCCGTGGGCCCACGGGGACACCTTCTGGGCGGTCTTGTGGGGCTCTACCCGCGGAATGGAGTACGACGGGGCGACCACCTCGTCGGTGGCAGCCCTTGAGCACGAGGTTTTCCACAGCTGGTTCGGACGGGGTGTCAAACCAGCAAGGGCGTCCGACGGCTGGATCGACGAGGCTCTGGCGGTGTGGTCGACCTCCAGCCGGCGCGCCGAGCAGCCGCGGTTCCTCACCGAGGAGCTCAGCCTCGACGAACCCCCCGTCGAGCTGTACCCGCCACACCCCTGGTCCCGCCACACCCCGGCGGCCGCTTACAGCGAAGGTCCGCGGCTCATCGGCGCCATATCCCACCTTATGGGCGGCGCGGACAGGATGAGGGCGGCGCTCGCCGACTGGTACCGTGCGAACGCCGGGAAGATGGTCACCACCGACGGTCTCGCAGCGCACCTCAAAGCCTGGTCCGGGCTCGACATCGGACCTTGGTGGGCCCGGTACGTGCACGGCCGGGACTGACCGGCCCAACTCCGGTGACCGGCCCGGCTCCAGTGGCCGGCCCAGCTCGACTGACCGGCCCAACTCCGGTGACAGACCCAGCTCCGGTGGGCGGTCGCGCCCGGCGGGACCAGCTCCGGCAGGCCTTAAGAACCCGGGTTCCCGCCAGGCCACCGGCGGGGGTCGCCAGTCCTCTCGCCGGGCAGCATCGGCGGTGTGGGCTCGCCGGCGGCGCCGTCGGGTTTCCATGATCTCGCGTCTATGACCGACCCCCCGCCGGCGGGAAAGCGCCGGACATGGTGGGCGAGGCGGTGGCCGCCCAAGCGGATCACGGCGTGGCGCACCGGCCCGACCATCAACGCCAAGCCCAAGGCGTCACCGACGAAGCCCGGCACTGTGATAAGGACACCTCCGACCAGCACGACGATACCGTCGAGGAGCTCTCTCGTCGGCAGCTCGCCGCGCTCCAAGCGCTCCCGGGTGTGCGCCAGCACTCCTACACCAACCCGCTTGACTATGAACGGACCTAGAGCGCTCAACCCGAAGAGGATCACCAACGCGACAAGCACCCCGACACGGTCAGCCACCACCACGAACGCGGCTACCTCCACCGCCAAAGCCAGCACTGCTGCGACGAGGATCACACCTAAGGGTACTGTCTGTTAAGGCTCGAGCACCGGGAGTGTCCGATGACTGAAGGGACATGACACCCACGCCGTCGAAGACGACCCGGCTTCGCGAGCGCCTCCCGCCGAGGCGCTTCGCAGCCTTCGCCGTGATCTCGGCGGCTTACGCCTGGTACGCGACGGGCCTCAGACCTTTCACCAACGCCGCCTACGAGGCGGTCTTCGCAGCCCCCGCGATCCTCCTGGTGTTCGGACTGGCGAGCCCGGCTGGCCGTCGCACCCCACGTGACCCCCTGACGTTGCGAGCTGTAGCTCCGTGGCTGGCCCTGGCCTTAGTGGCCGGCTGCTTGGAGGCCACCGGACTGGCCCTGGGCGGGCGATCCCCGGTGGTTCCCACTCTGAGCACCGTCGTAGACCACGCGCTCGGGTGGCACGCAACGCGCTTCGTGTTGTTCTTCGGGTGGTTGGAGGTCGGAACGAGACCCCTCCATGGGCCGTGGAGGCGACTTTCGCCGCGCACGTCTAGCCCTGGAGCGCCGCAGACGGGACCGCCGCTGTGATCGTCACCGTCGCCTGGCTCGTCTTGCTGACGGCGGGTTTCGCCTGGGAATGCTACTGCCGCCTGCACCCGGGCCGCTGGGCGAGCCTCGCGACGGTCAGCTCTTGGCTGTGGCAGCGCCGATCCGGCCGTGTCCTTCTCGTGGCCGTATGGGCGTTCGTGGGATGGCATTTCTTCTCCCGCTACACAGTGCCCCGCTGAGGTTCCCTGCTCCGTAGTTTGCAACCCCCGCCGGAGGAGAGCCCGGCCGCTGGATCTGCGAAGCTGTATCAACCCCGTACGAGCCGCTGACTTGGCTTGTCACCCCGATTCGAACTCGAACGACTCAGGAGCATCATGGGACGACCATCGAAAGGGCAACGTCTTTGCGTGTACATCTCGGAGTCAGACCGCTTCCATCACCAGCCGCTCGCAGACGCCCTGATTGACGCAGCCCGCCGGGAGGGGATCGCCGGCGCAACCGCTCTGCGTGGTATCGAAGGCTTCGGAGCGAGCCGCCGTCTTGGAACCGCCCGCATACTGTCGGCTTCGGACAGGCTTCCAGTGGTGGTCGTCTTCATCGACGAACAACCAAACATCGAGCGTTTCATTCCGATCGCAGCGGACATGATCGGGGATGGTCTGATGACGGTCGAGACCGTGGACTTTCCCGCTGGCCGCAGCGCAGGCCACGGCCGCCGCACGATGCCAGGTGATCTCCAGTAAGTGCGCAATGGGCTGTTCAGGCCAGCGGCATTCAAACCCCAGCCGGCCGCGGCGCTCGGCCTAGCTTCGGGCGCTCTTGTGTCGACTCTGCCTAGGGGCCTATAAAGGAGGCCGGTCGCCCGCATCGCGGACGCGACCCACCAACGCAAGCCACAAGGGGGAGGTGCCACACGAACTCGGACCCGCCAGGAGGACCGTCGCAGGCAGCCACGCATTACCGGGCGGACCTGCGCTCGCTGTTCAACGCCAACTCGGTCGCTCTGGTCGGGGCGACCGAACGCTCGCAGTGGTCGGTGTACACATACGAGAACCTGACCCGGTTCTCTCCCGACGTCGAAGTCCACGTGGTGCATCCCCGCCACAGCGAGGTGCACGGCAGGACCGCCGCAGCGTCGCTTAGCAGCCTCGACGCAAAAGTGGACCTCGCCTACATCATGGTTCCCACCTCTGCTGTCCTCGACGTCGTCGAGGAAGCCGCGGATGCTGGCGTGACCAACCTGGTGGTGCTCACCGCCGGCTTCGCCGAGGCGGGCGGCGACGGGGCGGCGTTGGAAGCCCAGCTCGCTTCGCTGGCCAGGCGGCGGGGTTTGACGGTCCTCGGTCCGAACGGGAACGGGTTCATCAACGTCGCCGGCGGGGTGACCCCCTACGGGCTGCCTATAACCCCGCCGCTCGAACCGGGTCCGGTCGGGATCGTCCTGCAGTCGGGTGGACTCGCGAGCGCTGTGCTCTCAGCGGCCCAGTCGAGGGGTATCGGTGTCAGCTTGCTGTGCTCGACGGGCAACGAGGCTGTCACCTCCGCTACCGACATCATCTCCTACCTTGTCGCCGACGAGCGCACCCGGGTGATCGCCGCGTTCTTGGAGTCGGTCAGGAACCCCGCCGAGTTCCGGCGGGTCGCCGAGATGGCGCTCGCCGCCGGCAAGCCGATCGTCGCGTTGAAGACGGGACGGACCGCTGCAGGGGCGCGAGCGGCCTTGGCGCACACCGGGGCGCTCGCCGGAGACGACCGTGTCGTCGACGCGGCGTTCCGCCAGCTCGGCGTCATCCGGGTCGCCTCGCTGGAGGAGATGCTGGCCACCGCCGGCTACCTCGGCTACCATCCCGGTCTGACCGGCCGGCGTATCGCCGCGGTGACCGCGTCGGGAGGGGCTTGCGACCTGCTGGCCGACTGCGCGTCCGACGAAGGCCTCGAACTTCCCGAGTTCCCGCCCGCCACGCTTGAAGCCCTCCGAGGTATCCTCCCGGCTTTCTCCAACCCTCACAACCCTCTCGACGTGACCGGCTACGTGGTGGTAGACCCACGGCTGGCCCTGTCGGCTCTGGAGATCGTGGGACGCGAAGCGCAAGGCCGCTACGACATGATCGTCTACTCGACGGCCGTACCCCGGCAAGCTCCGGCTGACCCTGCGCTGGCCGAGGCTCGAATGGACGCCGTCGCCAAAGCCAGGGACTCGTCGGCCGTGCCGGTGTTGCTGCAAAGCTCGGTTAGCTCCGACCTCACGCCTTACGGCAGGCGGCTGCTGTCCGAACGCGGCCTGTACATCCTTGACGGCATCGAGCTGGGCACCCGCGCCATAGGACATGGAGCCCGATACCACGAGCAGCGCGCTCGCTGTCTCAGCGTTGCCCCCCCGGCACCTTCGGAACCTCTGGAGGTTCCCGCCGGGGCGCACGGGGTGTGGCCTGAGCACCTCACTCGGAGGCTACTTGAGGACGCTGGGATCCCGGTTGTGCCGGCCAGGCTGGTCACCTCCAGCGACGAAGCCCTCGCAGCAGCGCAAGCCTTCGCCGTTCCCGTGGCGCTCAAAGTCGCGTCCGCTTCGATAGCGCACAAGTCCGACGTCGGAGGGGTAAGCCTGGGCGTCACCCCCGAGCAAGCCGGGGTTGCCTACTGCGAGCTTGTCGCACGGGTTGGGCAGGCGAGGCCCGACGTCACCTTGGACGGGGTTCTCGTCTCGCCGATGCGCCCGGACGGCGTCGAGCTTCTCGTGGGGGTCAGCACCGACGCCACGTGGGGGAAAGTCCTGTCGATCGCTCTGGGCGGCGTCTGGGTCGAACTGCTCGGCGACGCTGCGCTCAGGCTTCTTCCCGCAAGCGAAGCGGACGTTGAGGAGATGCTCGCATCCCTTCGCGGTGCCGCTGTCCTGCGAGGAGCTCGCGGCACCCGCAGCGTGGACGTCGGGCGTCTGGCCGAGGTGGTAGCGGCCATCGGACGGCTCGGCGAAGGTTTGGGTGACGCTTTGGACACTTTGGAGGTCAATCCGCTTTGGGTATGCGAAGGCACGGTAGAGGTCCTGGACGCCTTGGCTATCTGGGCGCAACACCCGTCGGGACGCTCGACGCCCGGCGCTTGCGCCGCCCACGAGCCGGCGGAACCCAGCCGATGAGAGGAGCACACGCATGACACCAGACAAACGTCACTCCAGCGGGCGAAAGTTGAGGGCGTATGCCTGACGGAGCTCTGTCGGGCCGGGTCGCGGTGGTGACCGGAGCTAGCCGGGGGATAGGTGCGGCCATCGCCGAGCGTTTCGCCCGAGCGGGAGCCGCTGTGGCGGTCAGCGCTAGGACGGTCACCCCTGGCGACTCCCCCCTGCCCGGGACGATAACCGAGACGGTCGAGAGGATCCGCTCCGAAGGGGGGACGGCCGAAGCCGTGGCGGCTGACATGTCACGCCCCGACGAGCGCGAGAGGCTCATCGCCGAGGTCGAAGCCCGTCTCGGCAAGCCCGACGTCCTCGTGTCCAACGCGGCGGTGACGTTCTTCGCTCCTATCGCAGAGTTCAGCGCCAAACGTCGCCAGCTCATGTTCGAGGTGCAAGTGGCAGCGCCCATGCACCTCGCGCAGCTCGTCCTACCAGCGATGATCTCCAAAGGCGAGGGCTGGATCCTCAACGTATCTTCCGGCGCGGCGCGTCACCCTCAGATCCCACCGGACCAAAAACGGCCAGTTGGGGGCACGGTGTACGGGATGTGCAAAGCCGCCCTGGAGCGTTTCACCACCGGCCTTGCAGCAGAAGCGTACTTCGACAACGTGGCTGTCAACGCTCTGTCGCCGAACCGTGTCGTGCCCACCCCCGGCACCTTGTACCACCACCTGGTACGCCCGGACGACCCCGGCCAGCAAGTCGAAGCCCCCGATGTCATGGCCGAAGCGGCGCTGGCCCTGTGCTCGCGACCTCCAAGGGAGCGCACAGGCAGGATCGCCTACAGCCAGGACCTCCTAGACGAGCTGGGGATCACCCTCGGGGCGCCCAGGTGAGCCCGCAGCAGTCACCGCCGGCGGATCGGCCGAAGGCCGCTCCGAAGCCGACCCCCGAAACCCAACCCTATTGGGACGCAGCGAACCGCCGGGAGCTGGCGATCCAACGGTGCACATCATGCGGGAAGGCGTTCTTCTACCCGCGCTCGGCTTGCCCCGCCTGCTACTCGCAGCAAGTCGAGTGGTTCGTCGCTTCGGGGCGCGCCCGGCTTCACACGTACCTGATAAGCCACCGCCCGGCCCCCGGTTTCGCCGAGCAGGTGCCGTACGCGATCGCCGTCGTGGAGCTGGAGGAAGGCCCCCGGATGATGACCAACATCGTCGGGGTGGACAACACTCCCGAGAACCTGGTGTTGGACATGGACCTCGAAGTGGACTTCGAGCCTCGGGGAGCCCAACTGGTGCCCGTGTTCCGTCCGGCGGCCAAGCCGGCGGGTCGCCCAGCGCAGAGCGCGGCGGGGCGCCCAGCGGGCACGCCAGCGGAGAGCCCGGCATGAACCCGAAAGGCAGACCATGACCGCCAAAGCCAAAGTAGCTATCGTCGGGGCGGCGGAGACGGAGCGTATCGGAGTGGTGCCCGACGTGTCGGCGCTTGAGATGCACGCCGAGTCCGCCCGCCGGGCGGTCGCTGACGCTGGGATGACCCTCGGCGACGTCGACGGGGTGGCAGCAGCCGGTATATCGCCTATTTCGGTGGCTCACTACCTGGGGATAACACCTAACTACGTGGACGCCACGTCTATCGGGGGATGCTCATTCCTCGTGCACGTCCGCCACGCGGCGGCGGCGATCAGCGCCGGCCTCGCCGACGTGATCTTGATAACCCACGGCGAGTCCGGTCGGTCCCGGACAGGAGCCCCTCCGCGCGCAGCCGACCCCGCCTCCCCCCAAGGACAGTTCGAGGCGCCGTACGGGACTCTCGGACCTCCGACGCTGTTCCCGATGGGGGTGCTTAGGTACATGAAGCGCTATGGGCTGACCCACGAGCAGTTGGCGTCGGTGGCGGTCGCTCAGCGCCGCTGGTCCTCCAGGGTTCCCAGAGCGATGTTCCGTGACCTGATAACCGTCGAGGATGTGATGGCGTCAAGGATGGTGTCGTACCCGATGCACCTTTTGGAGTGCTGCTTGGTCACCGACGGTGGAGGCGCCCTGGTCGTCACGTCCGCTGCCAGGGCGAAAGCCGTTCCGGGGCCCAAACCAGCGGTCTACGTGCTCGGCACCGGCGAGGCCGCGGAAACGCCGCTCGTGTCGATGATGGAGGACTTCACCACGTCGAAAGCTTTCACGGTGTCCGCGACGCGGGCGTTCGCCGAGGCGGGCATCACACCGTCCGACGTTGACCATCTGATGGTCTACGACGCGTTCGCTCACCTGCCGATCTACGGGCTCGAAGACCTCGGTTTCGTCGGGCGCGGCGAGGCGGGGGCTTTCATCGAGGAAGGCAACACATCCCCCGGCGGGCGACTGCCGATGAACACGAACGGCGGTGGCCTTTCCTACACCCACACCGGCATGTACGGCATGTTCTTGGTTCAAGAATCCGTGCGACAGTTACGCGGCGAGGCGTCAGCGCAGGTGCCCGGGGTGCAAACGAGCGTCGCTCAGGGGGTTGGGGGGATGTTCATGTCCGCCGGGACGCTGGTGCTCGGCACAGAGGCTGTCGCCGGCGCATGACCACAGCCGTCATCTCGAACATTTCCTACCCCGCCGCGCCACCTTCGAGGCGCTGGGCGGAGAACGTCGGTAAACAAATGGCACTTGACTAGACGAGGAGGACACGATGGAACTGGACCTAGGTCCCCAGTACAGCGAGTTTCGGGCGGAGATGCGATCGTGGATCTCCGCCAACGCCCCGGCGGGCCTGGAGGGGCTCGCTAACTGGGGGTGGCAGCCGGTAGCGGGCGGCCGCCAAGGGGCGCAACGTCTCAAGGCCATGGAGGATCCGATCTACCAGGAGTGGGAGGCCCGGCTGAGCGACGCCCGCTTGATCTGCGCGACGTGGCCCGAGCAGTACGGGGGGCGAGGTTGGGACGCCGTGCGCTTCGCCGTGTTCAGCGAGGAGCTCCGCCGCCACGGCGTGCCAATCGTTCGGCGTGGCATGGGAGAGACTCTCGTCGGCCCGGCGATCATCGTCCACGGCACCCCCGAGCAAAAAGCGTACTTCCTGCCGCGCATCGTCGCCGGCGTGGACGTCTACTGCCAGGGTTACTCCGAACCTGACCACGGTTCGGACCTGGGAGCTGTAGAGACGCGAGGCGTGGTCGACGGCGACGAACTGGTCATCCACGGCCAGAAGGTGTGGACGTCAGGCGCCCAGCGGGCGAACATGATCTTCGTGTTGTGCAGGACCGACCCTGACGCCCCCAAGCACAGGGGGCTGTCGTACGTGCTGGTCCCTTTCAGCCCCGACAACGGTGTCACCGTCCGGCCGCTCCGCCAGATCACGGGTGCTGCGGAGTTCTGCGAGGACTTCTTCGAGGGCTCACGAGCCCCGCTGTTCAACGTCATAGGCGGGCTCAACAACGGCTGGGCACCCGCGATGACCACTTTAGGCTTCGAGCGCGGCGGTAACGCCACCACCGCCCATCTCGGCTTCGAGCAGGAGCTTTGGGACCTGATCCGCGTAGCCCAGAAGAACGGCAAAAGCCGCGATCCCCTGACCCGTCAGCGCCTGGCGTGGGCTTACACCCACGTGCAGCTCATGCGCTTCGCCGGTCTGCGCCTGCTCGCTTCGCTAGCCGGGGGGAAAGAACCCGGACCGGAGGCGTCCATCTCGAAGCTGTTTTGGAGCGAGTACCACAAGAGCTTCGGCGAGATAGCACTCGACGTCATCGGTCCGCGGGCTATGGTCCGGCCGGACGGGGACGGCTACGCCACCGACGAGTGGCAGGACGTGTTCCTCTCCAGCCGGGCTGGCACCATCTATTCCGGCACGAGCCAGATACAAAAAAACATCGTAGGCGAACGCGCCCTCGGTCTCCCCAAAGAACCCCAACGCTAGGAGAGGACGACATCAAATGGCTGGGATCTGCGAAGGTCGTATAGTTATCGTCACCGGCGCCGGCAGGGGTATCGGCCGTTCTCACGCTGTCGAGCTCGCCCGCCAAGGGGCGAGGGTCGTCGTTAACGACGTCGGGGCGGAGGTGGACGGTTCGGGCTCCTCCGACGGTCCGGCCGGGGAGGTGGTCGACGAGATCCGCTCGATGGGAGCCGAAGCCGTCGCGAACGGGGAGGACGTGTCGGATTGGGACGGCGCTGGACGTCTGATCCGCTGCGCGATCGACACCTTCGGCGGTCTCGACGTTTTGATCAACAACGCGGGCATCCTGAGGGATCGCATGCTCGTCAACATGACCGCAGACGAGTGGGACGACGTCATCAGAGTCCACCTTCGCGGCACGTTCGCCCCGACACGGTGGGCTGCGGCTTACTGGAGGGACCGGGCCAAAGACGGCGAGACCAACGACGCCCGGGTGATCAACACCAGCTCGTCTTCGGGTATCTACGGCAACGTCGGCCAGACCAACTACGGGGCGGCGAAAGCGGGGATAGCGTCGTTCACTGTCATAGCCGCCAAGGAACTGGCCCGCTACGGGGTTACGGTGAACGCTCTGGCCCCCGGGGCGCGCACCAGGATGACCGAGGAGCTCCAACGGGCGCGGGGGGTGGAGCCGCCCAAGCCCGGGGAGTTCGACTCCAGGTCCCCTGACAACATCGCCCCTCTCGCGGCGTGGCTCGCCAGCGCCGAGTCGGCCGAGGTGACCGGACGAGTGTTCAACGTCGCCGGCGGGCGTGTTAGCGTCGCGGAAGGTTGGCACGCCGGCCCCCAGGCGGACAAGGACGGCCGGTGGGATCCCGCCGAGCTCGGCCCGGTCGTCTTGGACCTGGTACGCCGGGCGGCTCCCAACGCCGGCATGGACGGCCGGATCCCCCAGGCCTAGTCGACGATCGCCGGGTAGACCAGGGCGCGAAGCTGCCCTGCGAAGTTGAACGTCCCGGACGGCAGGAACTGCGTCATGAAAACCACCACCAGGTCCTCGGCCGGGTCCACCCAGAACGTCGTCGACGCGGCGCCGCCCCACATGTACTCGCCTGCCGAGCCGATCACCGCGGCCTGGGCGGGGCCGGCGGACACGGCCATCGAAAGGCCGAAACCTTTGCCTTCGAAGCCGGCCTCCCCGTAGCCGCCGGGCAGGGCGAAGTCGGGCATCGTCGCGCCGCCAGGCAGGTGGTTGATCGTCATCAGCTCGACGGTCTTGCGGCCCAGTATCCGCCGGCCGTCGAGCTCCCCTCCCCGGCGCATCATCTCGGCGAAACGGAGGTAGTCGCCGATCGTCGACACGAGACCGCCGCCGCCGGAGAGAAACGACGGCTCGCTCAGGTACACGCTGTCCGCCGGATCGTCCACGAGGATCAGCTGTTTGTCGGCGTTACGCCCATACGACGCGGCGAAACGGGGAACGTCTTGGGACTTCACATAAAAGGCGGTGTCGGACATGCCGAGCGGAGCAAAGATCTCCGCTTCGAGGTACTCGTCGAAGCGCTTACCCGACATGATCTCGACGAGACGGCCGCACACGTCGAGGCCGAGGGAGTACAGCCAGTGCCTGCCGGGATGGAAACGAAGCGGTGTCTGACCGAGACGCTCGGCCATGGCCTCCAAGTCGGGGTCGATCCTAAAGCGCGCCCGTGAACGGGTACCCAACGCTTCGACTTCGAGGTCCGCGTTGGCCAGGCCGTAGCCGATCCCGGCGGTGTGCATCATCAAGTCCCGTATCTGAACCGGCCTGGACGGCTCCACAAGGCGGGTGGCGCCCGAGTCGTCCACCTCGGCGACCTGCAGGTTAGCCCAGGACGGGATGAACCTGCTCACAGGGTCCGACAGGGCGAACATGCCACGCTCGTAGAGCGTCATGAGAGCCACGGCGCTGATCGGCTTGGTCATCGAGTAGATACGCCAGATGGTGTCCTCAGCGACGGGGACGCCTCGTTCCCGGTCGGCGAGGCCGACGGCGCTGTAGTGCGCGACGACTCCCCGTCTCATCACTGCCACCTGGCAGCCTGCTACCCTCCCCCGCTCGACGTAGTTCCTGCGCAGGTGCTCGTCGATACGGGCAAGGCGGGTGGGGTCCATCCCGGCGGCGTTGGCGTCTGTCTCCATGACACCGATCCTACGCTGCGCTCCCCGCGCACGCTTGGGTCTACTCGGCGCCCGCGGCGCTACCACCCTCCGGCTCAGCACCCGGAGCCCGCTCGAAGCGCCCCTTGAACGTCACATGGTTGACGAGTCCTGCCCCCATCTTGGACCAGGAGATACCCCACTCGCGCCGGTCGAGGTCGAACTCGGAGGTGACTTCTATCGACGAGTCGGACGCGGAAAACTCTACCGGGAAGGTCTTCGGTCGAGTCTGCCCGTGAACTGTCAGGTCACCTCGAACGTCGGCTTTTCCCTCCGAGCGCAGCGTAGCTCCGGTCACGTTCAGTGTCATCGTGGGATATTTGACCGTCTCGAAGAAGTCAGCAGTCTGTAGATGCGCGTCGCGCTTTTTGTTCGCAGTGCTGACGGAGCTCATGTCGACAACGATCTCGGCTGAGAGGGAGCCGTCGTCGCCCACAGTGGCGATGCCGCTAAGTACCTTGGCGGTTCCTTTTACCCCGAGAACCCACATGGCTTTCGTCGTAAACGACACGCTCGTCCCGGCGGAGTCGAGAACCCACTTCCCTGTCAGGGATTTCACTTCCACGCTCTTGGTTTCGACCTGATCCACATCTACCTCCACAGTTACCCTCTTCGATACACAGTAGTTCTAAGATACAAATAGTTTGTGCTTTCAAAGTATAGTACATGGCTGGGTCGGTTAAGTTGGAATGGTGGCCGTTGGAGGATCCCGCAAATCCGACATTCGATCGGATAGCCCTGACAGCTCCGACGTGCCCGCCCGGCCTGCTGGCGAGGGGATCCCCGGGACCGCGACACACGACGGAAGCTACGGAGGCGGCCCCGTCCAGGCCTGCGGCGTGCACGAAGGAGTCCGCAAGCTGATCGAGCTGTTCCCGAGGGTCGCACGGGGTCTACGACGGACCGTCCCTTCCTCTACGGACGCAGATGCGGCACTTGGGAACCGGCACCGTTCGCTTCTGTCGGCGATCTACGACGGCGAGGCGACCGTTGGCGCGCTCGCGGCGACCCTAGGCTTGAACCTCGCCACGACCAGCGGTCTGATCGCCGACTTGGAGCGGGCGGGTTTCGCCGAACGCTACAGCGATCCCGTAGATCGCCGCCGGACGATCGTGAGAGTGCCGTCCACCAGGCGCGGCTGCGCCGAGCGCTGGCTGGACGGCTCCAACGTTGCGTTGGTAAGGGCGATGGAGCATCTGAGCCCCCAGGAGAGAGCCGCCTTGGTGAAAGCGATGACGTACCTCGACGGCGAGCTCAACGGCACTCCGAGCACCACGCTTGGCTGAGAGGATGGATCATGGAGTCACTCCCCCAGCAGACCCTCGACGGAATGGTCGAATCGCCGAGACGCCGATGCGGCGCCGGGTTGTCGTGTCGGGGAGAGTGCAAGGCGTAGGATTTCGCCAAGCGGCGCTCGCCGCGGCGGCCCGGCGTCACGTCGCCGGCTGGGTGCGCAACCACCGCGACGGGCGGGTCGAAGCCGTGTTCGAAGGCCCGCCGGGCGACGTCGTCGCTTTGGTCGAATGGTGCCGGCGCGGGCCTCCTCTCGCGAAGGTCACGGGCCTGGAAGTGTTCGAGGAGAGTCCCGAACTTCTAATCGGTTTCCGCATAGCGTCCACCGCCTGAACGCTCTCCCACCTGTCGCTGTCAGCGCAGGCTAAGGTCGCCTTCATGGCCGGGGAATACGTTAAAGGAGCGTTGGAGGTGGCCGACGGCGTGTGGGCCTACCTGCAGCCCGACGGCAGCTGGGGATGGTCCAACGCCGGCCTCGTCTGCGGCCCCGAATCTTCCCTTCTTGTCGACACCCTGTTCGACTTGGACCTGACCAGGGAGATGATCGACGTCCTGGCCAGGCAGGCGACACCGGACGCTCCGATCTCCACGGTCGTAAACACCCACGCGAACGGCGACCACTGCTACGGGAACTGGCTGGTACGCGACGCCGAGATCGTCGCTTCGAAAGCCTGCGCGGCCGAGATGGCGAAGTCGCCCCCGTCTGAGATGGCCGCCACGATGGCCGGCGTCGACGAAGCTGGGGAGGTCGGAGCGTTCCTGAAGGCGATCTTCGGGGCTTTCAACTTCGACGGGATCGAAGCCGCCTTGCCGTCGCGGGTCTTCGAAGGCGAGTTGGAGCTCAAAGTCGGTGACCGGACGGTGAAGCTGATCGAGGTCGGTCCGGCCCACACCGGCGGCGACGTGATCGTCTACCTACCCGACGAGCGCGTCGTCTTTACCGGCGACATCGTCTTCCACGGCGGGCACCCGATCATATGGGCGGGTCCCGTAGCCAACTGGATCGCCGCTTGCGAGCGGGTGGCAGCCCTCGGACCGTCGGTGGTAGTGCCAGGCCACGGCCCACTAGCCGGCCCGGAGGTTCTAGACGACCTGATCGGCTACTTCCGATGGCTCTTCGAGGAGGCGAGGGTGCGCTTCGAAGCGGGGATGACAGCCCCTGACGCTGCCGCCGACATCGGCACAGGACCCTACTCGGGTTGGACGGACTCCGAGCGCATGGCCGTCAACGTTCGCGCCGTCTACCGGGACCTCGGCGCGACTCTTGAAATGAGGCGCGGCAACTCCGGGTCGGTTTTCGCTGCGATGTCCGACCTGTACTGGCGCTCGCGCCGCTAGACGCTGTCACGGGCTAGGACCACGTCACGTTCGAGGCTGTACCACCAGCCGTCGCAGCCTTTCGGGGTTCCAGGCTCCTCAGGCTCGTGGCGTACGAAACTGCACACCAGCGACGGTTTCACCCCGAACACAGCGTCGGATTCCAAGTAGCGGCTTTCGCCGTCGAAGAAGTGGGTGGTCAGCGTCCGCATCCCCGGGGCCGACACCTTGAGATGGATGTGAGCGGGCCTCCACGGATGACGGCCGGTCGCTGCGAGCATCGCCCCGACCGGGCCGTCGTCGGGTATCTGATAGTCGGTCGGCCGGACAGTCCAGAACGAGAACCGCCCGTCGACGCCGGTTCGGAAGACTCCCCGCAGGTTGTTGGTGGGCTGGCCGGGATCTTGAAGGGCGTACATCCCGTTCGGCGCGTTCTGCCACACTTCGAGTGTTGCAGCACCGACGGGATCCCCGGACTCGTCGAGGACTTTGCCACACACGAGCGTCGGTTCTTTCACGTCCGTGGTCTCTGCGATGGACGCGCCCATCTCCCTTTCGGGGGAGCCTTCCTTGTAGAAGGGGCCTAGCACCGTTGACTCAGTTGCATTCCGAGTAGCCGAGGCGGAGGCAACGGCGTCGACGACCATGGACAAGCCGAGCGTGTCCGATAGGAGGATCATCTCGTGGCGCTCGGGGCTGCAGAGCTTGCCGACAGCGGTCAGGAACTCTACTCCTGAGCGCCATTCGTCGGTGCTCAGCGAGTTGTCGATAGCGAAGCTGTGCAAGCGCGCGACGAGGTCCTCCATGAGCAGACGTAGCCGAGCGTCGGGAGTGGTGGCGAAGCGGCGAACCACCTCGTCGCTGATCTGATCGGCCGTGCGACCCCCCGCTTGTTGGTGTTGTTCGGCTTCCACGCCGGCCTCCCCGCCTATATACAGACCGGCTGCTTTCGCTGGCCTGTGAAGATGGTAGCGACGGCCCGGCGGTCGGGCGTCGCGGACGGGATCATCGCGCCGGAAGAAACCCTCCGCCGAACGGGTTCCTCTTACTATGGTGACAGCAACCTGGAACGGTGCCATAATCGCCGAAAGTGACGACACCGTCGTAGTCGAAGGAAACCACTACTTTCCTCTCGAAGCGGTCGCTTCCGAATATCTACGAAAGAGCGACACGACTTCTCGCTGCCCCTGGAAGGGCCAAGCCAGCTATTACAGCCTTGAGGTGGACGGCAATACGAATGTTGACGCTGCCTGGTATTACCCTTCGCCCAGCGAGGCTGCCAAGTCGATCACGGGGAGGGTCGCCTTCTGGAGGGGCGTGAAAGTAGAGGAGAAGCCCTCCTAGAAGGTCAGTCCTCTCGGGCGGTGATCCTGCGGCGCAGCTCTGCGAGCACTTCGGCGCCGACCAGCTCGGAGAGTTCGGCTCGCAGCGAGTCGACCACCGTGGTCTCACCGTCGTAGGCGAGGCTCCCCTCGGTGCAGCACCAGGCCATGGTTTTTCCATCCTCGCCCCAGTCGTCGCGGCTCCAGCGGCGTACGGTCGCGATTTCGGCTCCCCCAAGGGCCGGCTCCCAGTCGACTTTGATGGGCAGCTGCCAGCACACGGAGGGTTTCCACTCCGTGGGGGGTTCGCCTGCTGCTAGCGCGGCGACGTGCAAGGCGCATCCCGGCCCTCCGGCGAAGCCAGGCCTGTTCAAGAAGATGCACGCCCCGTCGACCACTCGGGTGTGCAGGCGCGTGGCGTCGCTGAAGATCCCACCGTCTTGTGCTTCGCCGTAACGCTCGAAGACCGACCGGTCGAGAGTCGCCGCTAGCGCCGAGATCATCCGGGCTTCGTCCTCGTCGCCTAGATCCGCGCCTATTGAGCAGCAGCCCAGTCCGAGCTCGGGCGCTGGTTCGGGCCCTATCCCAAGACATCCCCGACCCCAGGTGCAGTTCCACGTCGAGGTGAGAAACGACACGTCGAAACGCCAAACGGTATCGCCGTCGCGAATTTCCTCCAGCGCCTGCTCCATGAGATCAGCCTAAAGCGCAGCTCTCCGCACCGGCTAGTCCGCCTATGAACGCCGAGCAGGCCCATCATGTGCGTCGGAAGACCACGGCCCGAGGGATCTGCCGTCGCACCACAGGCGCCAGTCGGGAGTCTGACTAGTGCCGCGACCAAAGCTTGGCGCTCGTTGAGGTTGAGACTCCATCGTAGAGCAGCCCAGCCAACCGGTGTTTAGCCATGCCGACGGCCCCGCGTCGGTCATCCAAGTGAGCATGCCAGCACGGTCCAGCGTCGTCGGATCGATCCGAACTGGCAGTTCCATGGCGTCCTCATCAGTCATGCCGGCCACCCGGAGGCGAGCGTTGAGGTCTTTGAGAGCGGCCGCCACGCGCTCCAGGTTGGCCCGGGTCCGTCGCACCACACCGAAACGGCTGTAGAAAGCTCTCGCGGACTCGTCAATAGGGTCGACGGCGATGAATCTGGCAGCAGCATGCTGACCAGCCACAGTGGCCTGAAGGATGGCGTCGACCAGTAGGTCACGGCCGAGTCCTTCCCCCTGATGGCGGGCATCGACGGCCAGACGGGCAAGGAGCACCATCCCGATCTGGTAGCCGGGAAACCCGCGACCCAGTCGGCGCGGAAGCTCGTCTTTGGCCACTCCACCCATCGACAAGGCGTAGTAGCCGGTGACCGCACCACCGTCGTCTGCCAAGACGAAGGTCCGGGACAGGTTGCGGCTCTGGTTCTCTAACGCATGGAGCCTCAACCAGTCATCGAGAGACTTGTTGCCACAGCTAAAGCCAGCGAGATCGTGCTCGTCGCCGAGTCGCTCGACCTGCATCAGTCGGCGTGCACGATTGGCCGGCTCTTTCGGATCTGATCGACGAGCTTCGCCACCGGCTTGGGAGGCGAGTCGAGCGCGAGCAGGAAACGATCGCGGGAATCCTGCTGCAGACGCACAGTGTGGTGGGCGTCCACGATAGCTTCGGCATCAGCAACAGCCCGCCCCAAGAGAAACTCCGACACCGATAAGCCGACAAGACCTGCTGCCTCGGTGATCAGGTCGTCGTCGCTCGACGACAACCTCAACTCCCGCCGGTAATCTTTCGCAACCATGGCAACTCCTCCCGTACGGACAGTTGTACGGGATTCTTGACTCTTGTCAAGAGTGGTCCGATGTCGGATCCGATCGAAGCTCCGCCAACAGGTTCTTCGATGCCTCGAACCGCATCGCCGTTCAAACCTCCTTCGAGCCAAGCGGCCGCCGGGTATCGTCCTGGTGCAGTCCGCTGGTTCCGTGGTGTTGCCGGTCGGGTTGGGCCGTGGAGGAGAGCGACAGTTTTGCGTGCTGCTGTCGGGCCGGGGAGGTCTCGTACTGCCTACGGGTACCGGCGTTGCTGTAGCGGTGAGTGAAGGCTCGAATAGAATCTAGCCACAGGGAAGGATCGCAAGGTTACTAAAGGAATCGAGATTTAGTTCTGTTGTCTCTTGATCATCTCTGAGGATCTACTTCCATAGTTGCACGAAGTTCCGGCTCCTCGGTCATCTCGGCCTCCTCAGACGGCAGCGAGCGGGTGGGCTCGGGCCTGCTCGTAGAGGGGCTCAGGGGCCAGGTCCTCGCCGTTGGGCCAGGTGACGGTTCCAGCCTCGGCATCCACCCGAACGCGGCCGAAGTACTTCGCATCGCCTAGCGCTGCGAGGGCGCCTGTCCACTCCTCGGAGGAGAAGTCGACGTCTCCCACAGTGCCGTCATCAAACAGTAGGCGGAGGACATGGTCGCGGATCACTGCTACTCCGACGACAACCGGAAGGTAGGTCCCACTCACGGAGGCCATGTTATGGCAGAGGTGTGACCGGACGGATCGGCTTTCTG
Organism: Actinomycetes bacterium; assembly: GCA_021799445.1. Lineage (GTDB taxonomy): Bacteria > Actinomycetota > Acidimicrobiia > Acidimicrobiales > Palsa-688 > JAJZAM01. Next base: position 17,607 of record JAJZAM010000003.1, on the reverse strand, counting down.
TCCTGGGCCAGCTCCCAGTTGGTGAGCAGCTCGTCCCGGTGAAGGCCAGCCCACTTCGTCACCCGTATTAGCGCCCGGGCGTCGATCTCCCCGGCGAGGACTACACCATCAATGGAGACCAACGCTCTTCGCCCTGCCTGGACGGCATGAAAGTGCGGGACGGGATGGTCGCGCTCGTTCCAGTACGTTAGATGGCGATCCCGTGGAAGAAGCTCACCCCGGGGCATGCCCACTATTCAGTCAGGTCAGTGTGACCCTCACTTTCATCGAGGCGACCACCGCCGGGGTGGGGAGCGGTTCGCTCTGCTCCTGTATGGACTCGATGTGAAGTGGGATCGCTTCGGCGATCAGACGCACCAGCGCAGGAAACTGCAAACCCGGGACAGCCGGTTGCGGACGGTGTTGTTGGCCCGAGCCTGGCCCACCCAGCACAGCACGGCCGAGTAGGTCACGAAGCTGGGGGGACACGCCGGCAGACGCGACGAGCGCCGCCAGCTCGGTTTCGTACTGACGGCGCGTGTTCGGGTTGTTGTAGCGCAAGCAGAGCTCACGGACCAGCGGCCCGCTAGTACCGCGCGGTTAGTTCTGCTGTATCTCGATCCCCTGAAAGGGGAAATGCAACCGTAGTTGCACGGACCGGCTCGCCACCGGCTATCTCAGGCGGGTTTGGCACGGTACTCCTCCACCGCATCGTCAGGAATGTGGGCGATCCCTTTCACCATGACGTAGCGGATCTTCCGCTCGTAGATGAGCCGCAGCAACTCCTTCGTCGGGATTTCAAGCCGGCGAGCAGCTTCTGGGGCTCTTAGAAGCTCAGCGGCCATTTTCACCTCCAGACGGACGATCGAACCCCAGTTTACGGTGCAGTCTGCTTACCTCGGTCTCGACCTCGGCCACCACACCGAGGTAGTCGCTCCCGGCCACGACCTCAAGAGCGTCCTCCAAGACAGCCAGCAGCTCCAGCGCCTCCTCCAGGTCGTACAGGATTCGATCCGGAGGTTCGGGGGGCCTCATCGTTCCACCGTCGGTGCGCGGTGGTCCACTCGTTGCATGGCGTGCCCATGTTCTCGCACCCGTGTGACCGTTCAGACTTGTCCTGGGCCAAGCGATCGCCTCCAGGCGACCGTGGGGGCGACGCCGAAGGCGGCGGGGTCACCGACTTGCTCGCAAGAGTCGGAAGCTCAGGCACTGACTCTCGCCTCGACTATGCCGAACGTCGGAAGCGAGGTCCCGAGCGGGACGGGTGGGCGCGAGTGCACCGTCACTCCGCGCTCCGGCAGGATGTACCCGTGCCTCGGAAGTCGGATTGGGACTTCGGCTGTGACGACTGCCGCGACGACTCGAACCGGTTCTACGGCCACCTCGACCAGATCGGAAGCAACGCGGATCGGGGGATGATCCTGCTTCGGTGCCCGAGGTGTAATGCGTTGTACGAGGACACGCCGGCTGGCCCAGACCAGACCTTGCGGCTCACCGGGGACGAGGCCCATACTCTCTACCCGGGTTCGATCTAAACCTCGTCGGTATCGGGGACGCCGTGCACAGCCCGGCCAGGCACGCCTGTTCGGGAGCTCGTAGTCAACGCCCAAAGTTGACCAGCACCTACCAATTCGATTCAGAGCGCTCCTCTCGCCCTACCGGAAAGCCCTCGTCGCGAAGGGCGAGGAGCCCGGTCTCGGCATTGCCGGTCCAGAAGAAGAATCGCCTCCCGTCGGGGAGCCGGATGATCTCGGTCACTCGCATCCCGGCCAGACCGAGGCGCAAGACCAACTCCTCCCTGCGACCAACATCACTGGTGTCACAGACTCCGAGCAGGACGTTGTACGCCTCCTCGTGCGTCAGCCACCGAGCCGGGTACTTGCCCTGCAGCTTCCCGTACAGCGGAGGCGTGTCTCGCAGCAGGTTCTCACGGCTTTGCAGCTCCTCGACGAGCCTGGGATCAGCCAACTCGTAGCGGGCGCACCACCGCAGGAATACACAGATCCGGGTGAGTCGGTTGCGACGGGTGTTGTTGGCTCTCGCCAGGGCGACCCACAGGTTGACGGCGGCGTCGCCGAGCAGTCGCGGATGGGTCACACCGACGTGGCGGAACAAGGCCGTCAGCTCAGCCCGGTACTGGTGCGACGTCCTCGGGTTGGTGTAGCGGCTTACGAACCGGTCGATCAACCCGCAGAGGGCCAACCACTCGTCGTGGTCGCCCGCCACGCGGAGCGTTAGTTGCTCTGCATCTTGATCCCTGAAAGGAATCTACTGCAATAGTTGCACGACATCGTTGGCGTCATGGTCGGCATCGGTCACTGGGTGTCCCGCCTCATGCGACCTCCAAGAAGCGCTTGAGCGCCTGGCGGATGATGTCACTGGCGGTCGTGTGATCCGCCTCCGCTCTGGCCTCAACCGCGTGGCGAAGCGCCGGATCGAGGCGGACTGGAACAACTTCCGAGGGGGCGTCCCCGATCATCGGGCGGCCTCGCGGTCGACGCCTCGACATGAGAACCTCCACGTCGTAGTCGCCTTGTTCGACCTCATCGGCTATTGCTTCGATGTCGGCATCGGTCAGCACCTTGCCGGTCCGGGTCGTATAGGTCTTCCTCTCAGTCACCCTGTGTCCCCTCGAGCAATCGGTAGAACTTCTTCCTAAGAGTCATCGCATGAACGGCAAGGATTCGGTCGTCGTTAAACAGAAGGATGATTACCTCGAGCATGTTCCCCGCTCGGTCGGGTCCAATGACCAAGACCTTCGGGGGGTTGGAGTCCGGATCGAAGTCGACCACAGCGACCGGATGCTCGACCGCATGTAGAACGTCCTCGTCGGTGAATCCGTGTCGATGTGCCGACTCGTGGATCTCCACACGGGATTAGTGTAATACATTTCGCTCGCCGGCGCACGGCTCAATCCCTTCCGGAGGGTTCCCGTGGTTCCTGCAGCCAAGAGGCCGTTCAAACTCGCTTCGAGCCAAGCGGTCGCCTCCAGGCGACCGTGTCAAGCGACGCCGAAGGCGGCGGATTACCGACTCGTTGTCGGATAGGCAGTGTCGCCGCCAGCCCCCGCTAAACCGGCGATAACCGTGCCGAGGCGACGCCACCGGAGACGCTTTCCTGTCGGGCCATGCTGCACAGCACAGCATGCCCCACCTGCATCAGCTGCGTCCGGGATTCTGCAATCCCCGAAGCCGCTCCGAACGAGACGCTGATCCGCCGCACGTTTGAGGGGCGGCCCCTACCGAGTGCGCTCGTCGCCAGGCCGTCACTGTCATCGTGCACAATACGGACAATGTCGCAGTCACGATCTGGGTCGCCGGGGTGTGATCGTGCCCCGTGAGCGCTTCTACGTAGAGGTCGGCCCCTAGTTCGTGAGGCTGCGCCACCAGCTGGGGCTGCGCACCAAGTTCGGCCGCGATCGACTCGGCCCGCTCATGGCGCAGGTGGTCCGCCAGCTCGAGGACCTAGAGGACGCCGGCGAGCCGATCGAGCTCAACCGGCTCGACCCCAACCAGGAAGCAGAAATCCTGGTCGCCGAGGAAGAGGCGTGCTGCGAGAACGAGGAGCTGTTCCTCGACACTCTTGACCCCGACGAGGTGGCCCATTACTTCCAAGCCAAGGAGCTCGAAGCAGCCAGGCAGGCCGCCCGGCAGCGGCTGGGTCGGGGGGGCCAAGGGAATGTCGGAGCGAAGCCGGCGGGAGATGTGGCGGCGGGTGCCGTCCCTGCCGTCCGAGATGCTCGGGGATCGGCCGCTGTGGATCACTCTCACCTACCCGGGCGACTGGCAGACATGGGCTGCCGACGGCGCGACCCTGGAGCGTCACCGACGGGCGTTTGGCGAGGCCTGGTTCCAGGCGTTCGGGGAGCGGCCGGTCGGCTTTTGGACCAAGGGGTTCCAGCTGGCCGAGGGCCGCCCGCATATCCACCTACTAACGAAAGGCCCCGACTCGATGTCCGATCTCCACTACCTAACCTTCCAGATCCTCACGCGGCTCGGGAACGAGAACGTCCGCCAACACGGCAAGCGTCAGGGCCGCTGGTGGACACCACCGATCGGTGGCGGCTACGGAGGACAGACCGCAGATCAACTACTCAGAATGTGGTCGAACATCACCACCGACGGCACCGTCGGTCGCTACTTTGGCACCTTCGGTTACCGGGCCGGTTTCAAGCCGACCGTCGAGCTGCTCGAGGCTGAGTCCAGCCGCTGGCCATCGGGATCAGATGTCGAACGCAGCTAGTCCAGGACCCCGGCCGCCCGACCGAGCACCCCGGTATCGAGAGGGTCCAGGTAGGAGCGCATCGTCGTCGCCGGGTCCGAGTGGCCGAGCACCTTCTGGATGTCCAGTAAGTCGAAGTGGTGCGACCGGTCCGGGCCGACTGACCGGCGCAAGAACCCGGCGGCGGTTCGCCGCAGGTCGTGAGGAGCGACGTGCCCGAGTCCGGCCCGTTGATCCCGGCGGGCGACGATCTGCCGCACCGAGACGTCTGGGCGATCGGCCGATCGGGAACCAGTAACCCGCTGCCGGCGCCGGACTTGCCACAACAGATGACCGCCTCGTCGGGGCGTAGCGGCCGACCGAGCAGCTGCTGCCACCGATCGAACATGGCGTCGAGAGTGGCGATCAACGATGGGCCCGGCACGATCACCCGGGCCCGACGCTTCTTACCGACCCACTCGATCCGGGCCTCGGCGTCGTGGAGACGGAGGTCGCCGACCCGTAGGCGGAAGATCTCGGCCGCCCGCATCCCCGCCAGGCCGAGCCGGATCAGTGCCTCGTCCCGCAACCCGAGGTCGGTCCCGTCCCGACACGCTCCGATCAACTGTCCGGACGCCTCCGAGTGGCTTAGCCAGCGCGCCGGGCGCACACCCCGCGCCTTCCCGTAGAGCTGCGGGATCTGGCGCAGCGGATTGTCCCGGCTCATCAGCGCCCCGATCAAGGCGGCATCGACCTCGCCTTGACGCACACTCCAGCGCAGCAAGGTGCACGCCCGGCAGAGCGTGTTGCGAACTGTGTTGTTCGCTCTCCCCTGCCCACACCGCGCCAGGACGACCGACTAAGAGAGCAACCTGGGATGGTCCACGTCGGCGAACGAGACGAGCGCCTTCAGGTGCCGCTCGTAGTACCGCCGAGTGCCGGCGTTGGCGTACCGTATGGCGTACTGCGCGACGTAGGGCCTCCCATACGGGAGGCCCTACGTCAACGCGTCTCAAGTTAACAGCATTAGTTTTGTTGTATCTTGATCCCTGGATCCCTGGATCCCTGGAAGGGATTTACTGCCGTAGTTGCACGAAACTCCTCCGACACGGCTGCGGACCTCCTCCACTCCGAACGGTCAGTCATCATTCTTGGACTTCTTGAAACGATTGCAGCGCCTCGTCGATTCTCATATACATGCGGCCTTGTTGGTCCCCATCGATGTTCCGGAAGCCGAAACGGCTGTAGAACCGTCTGGCCGTTTCGTCGATCGGGTCCACGGCGATGAACCTGGCTGCGGCGTGCTGACCGGCAGCGGCAGCACGGACGATGGCGTCGACCAATAGGTCACGACCGAGCCCCTCCCTCTGGCGGCGGGCGTCGATGGCCAGACGAGCGAGCAGCACCATCCCTATCTGGTAGCTGGGAAGACTGCGACCCAAGGTGCGAGGTAGATCGTCCTTGGCCACGCCGCCCATCGACAACGCGTAGTAACCGACCACGACACCACCGTCGTCGACCAGCACGAACGTCCGGGACAGGTTCCGACGCTGATTCTCCAGGGCATGGAGCCGCAACCAGTCATCGAGGGATTTGTTGCCACAGCTGAAGCCGGCGAGATCGTGCTCCTCGCCGAGTCGCTCGACCTTCATCAGTCGGCGTGCTTCAGGGGCCGGCTCTTGCGGATCTGATCGACAAGCTTCGCCACCGGCTGGGGAGGCGCGTCTAGCGCCATTAGGAAACGCTCGTAGGAATCCTCCTGCAGACGCACAGTGCGGTGGGCGTCCACGATGGCTTCAGCATCAGCAACAGCCCGCCCCAAGAGGAACTCGGACACCGACAAACCCAGAAGACCCGCGGCTTCGGTGATCAGGTCGTCATCGCTCGATGACAGCCGCAACTCTCTCCGGTGATCTTTCGTAACCATGACAAGTCCTCCTGTACGTACAAGTGTACGGGATACCCGACTCTTGTCAAGAGCGGTCCGATGCCGGATCCGATCGAAACTCCGCCAACAGGTTCCTCGAATGCCTGGAGTCACATAGCCGTTCAAACCTCCTTCGAGCCAAGCGGCCGCCTCAATGCGGCCGTGCGGAGCGCCGCCAAAGGCGGCGGGATCACCGACTCGCTGCCAACTGGTTCCGTTGGAGGAAGGCCGCCCGACTCTCGGCGTGACTCCGAACCGAATCCCGAGCGGTCCACCGAAGCCCTCGTCGGGCCCGCTTGAAGCGCTGTACTGAACGATCTGCGTGCTAGGTGTCAGGGTCCCGACGGCTGAGCAGAGCAGTCATCACAGTGTGTCCTCGGCGCTCGCTCCCAGTCCGAAAAGCAACGAGTGCAGCAACGACGCCGAACGGCAGGAGAATCGCAGCGCCCGCCGAGTCACCGTGAAGCAGAGCCGCGATTCCGAACCCGATCAGCATCAGGGATATGCATACCCACAATCCGACTCGGAACCCGATCACCCGTCGTCGGATCTTCTTACGCCGCTCCTCCTGGGGGTCCACGTCGACGATGGTATGCCCCCTAACACTCCTTCGGACGAGGTCGCCGAGCATCGCGTCGGCGCTGGATCCCGTCCGACGAGCGCCGTTATGTCGCCGTGGGCTACGTGGCTGGACCAGGATCGCGGACAGTGTCGATCAGACCGTCTTTGGTTGTCTGCTCCTCGGTCACCGTGAACCCAGCCCATCGGAGCGCGTCTGGGACGTAGTGCTTCGTTCGCAGCCCGACCAGCACCCGGCTCGGGTCTCCGTATCGGGAATCGCCAGTGACCAGCAGCCAGGATCGGTAGTAGCCACTAGGGACGCGGAGAAGGGCACACGTGGGTTGGGTGTGAACGACCGTGCCCAGGTTTGGCTCAACCCCTGAGGTCAGGTTGAGCAACCACGTGGAGAATCGGTCAAGCAACGGATAGGCGGCAGATGTCCCCGCCGGGGCGAAGGTCAGCACACCCGGCTTGACGGTCAGCAAGCCCCAGTACTGCCGCTCGCCGTACTTCTGCTTGCAGGCAAGTGCTGTGCACCGGAACGACGGGGACGGCGGCAGCAACAAGGGATGCGTGTCGGAGGTGCTCACCGCTGACCTCGCTGTCTGGCCGTCACTAACAGATTGCCTGATCGGCGCTGACCGCCGCCGGGATGCGGCAATCCCGGCAGCTGAGCCGAACGACGTCAGGTCGGGGCAACTAAACCCGTCACAGCTACGGTGCACAATGCGGACAATAGTGCGCGCCGAGAGGAGAGAGGAGATGTCAGGCCATCATGGCCCGTGAGCGATTCTTCGTCGAGGTCGCACCCGGCTACGTGCGGCTACGTCACCAACTCGGACTGCGGACGAAGTTCGGCCGGGCCCGCCTCGGTCCGCTCATGGACCAGGTCGTACGCCAGCTCGAGGACCTGGAGGAGGCTGGAGAATCGATCGAGTTCAACCGGCTCGACCCAGACGAGGAAGCGGAAATCCTGGCCGCCGAAGACCTGGAACGCCGAGACAACGAAGAGCTCTTCCTCGACACACTCGATCCTGACGAGGTGGCCGAGTACTTCGGGTCCAAGGAGCTGGAGGCGGCCCGCGAAGCAGCGAAGGAGCGCCTGGGCCGGGGAGCCAAAGGAATGTCGGAGCGCAGCCGGCGCGAGATGTGGCGTTGGGTGCTGTCGCTTCCGTTCGAGATGCTCGGTGACCGGCCGCTATGGATCACGCTCACTTACCCGGGCGACTGGAAGCAGTGGGTCCCAGACGGCCGGACGCTCGAGCGTCACCGCCGCGCGTTCGGCGAGGCGTGGTACCGCGGCTTCGGCGAACGGCCGGTCGGGTTCTGGTCCAAGGAGTTCCAGCTGGCCGAGGGCCGACCTCACCTCCACCTGCTGATGAAGGGCCCGGAGTCGATGCCCGACGCCGACTATCGCGGCTTCCAGATGCTCACCCGTCTCGGCAACCAGAATGTCCGCCGCCACGGCAAGCACCAGGGAAGGTGGTGGACACCTCCGATCAGCGAGCTCTTCGGTGGAGACACGGCGACGGAGATGCTGCGCTGGTGGTCGCAGATCGTCACCGACGGCACCGTCGAGAATCACGCCCGCCGCGGCGTCAACGTCCGCACCGTCTTCTTCGCCAAGGACGACCAGGTGGCCACGAAGACACGAAGGGCGGCCATCGCCGCCTACATGGCCGGCGAGGCATCGAAGGCGAAGCAGAAGGTCCCGCCCGATGGGTTCGGCGCCGTCGTCCGTTACTTCGGCACGTTCGGCTACCAGTCCGGGTTCAAGCCGACCGTCGAGCTCTTGGAGGTTGACGAGGACGTCTGGCATCAGCTCAACCGGCGACTCACGCGCCTTGAAGGCCTCCGCCGCCACTCCAAGGGCCGGCCCCTCTCCGAGGACGCCAAGAAGCGCCGGTACTGGCAAGGTCTCACCGCTGGCGGGCTGGGACCGGAGGACTACGCCCGTCTCTACGCCTGGGCCTACGCGGCGGCCGAGCGGAAGCGCCTGAGACTGGTACCGAAGGTCGACTACCAGACCGGGGAGATCGCCTGACCGGCACCCCGGCGCCGAGTGGCCGGTAGGCACCCCCGTTCCAGACGATGGCGGCCGGCCGCCCGTAGGGCGGAGAGGCCGCCGGGCAGCCATTCAGTCCAGGACCCCGGCCGCCCGACCGAGCACCCCGGTATCGAGAGGGTCCAGGTAGGAGCGCATCGTCGTGGCGGGGTCGGAGTGGCCGAGCACCTTCTGGATGTCCAGTAGGTCGAAGTGGTGCGACCGGTCCGGGCCGACTGACCGGCGCAAGAGCCCGGCGGCGGTTCGCCGTAGGTCGTGAGGAGCGACGTGCCCGAGTCCGGCCCGTTGATCCCGGCGGGCGACGATCTGCCGCACCGAGACGTCTGGGCGATCGGCTGATCGGGAATGAGCAACCCGCTGCCGGCGCCGGACTTGCCACAACAGATGACCGCCTCGTCGGGGCGTAGCGGCCGACCGAGCAGCTGCTGCCACCGATCGAACATGGCGTCGAGAGTGGCGATCAACGATGGGCCCGGCACGATCACCCGGGCCCGACGCTTCTTACCGACCCACTCGATCCGGGCCTCGGCGTCGTGGAGACGGAGGTCGCCGACCCGTAGGCGGAAGATCTCGGCCGCCCGCATCCCCGCCAGGCCGAGCCGGATCAGTGCCTCGTCCCGCAACCCGAGGTCGGTCCCGTCCCGACACGCTCCGATCAACTGTCCGGACGCCTCCGAGTGGCTTAGCCAGCGCGCCGGGCGCACACCCCGCGCCTTCCCGTAGAGCTGCGGGATCTGGCGCAGCGGATTGTCCCGGCTCATCAGCGCCCCGATCAAGGCGGCATCGACCTCGCCTTGACGCACACTCCAGCGCAGCAAGGTGCACGCCCGGCAGAGCGTGTTGCGAACTGTGTTGTTCGCTCTCCCCTGCCCACACCGCGCCAGGACGACCGACTAAGAGAGCAACCTGGGATGGTCCACGTCGGCGAACGAGACGAGCGCCTTCAGGTGCCGCTCGTAGTACCGCCGAGTGCCGGCGTTGGCGTACCGTATGGCGTACTGCGCGACGTAGGGCCTCCCATACGGGAGGCCCTACGTCAACGCGTCTCAAGTTAACAGCATTAGTTTTGTTGTATCTTGATCTCGATGTCGACGCCTGCGGGTAGCTCGATCCGCTGCAGCGAGTCGACCGTCTTGGGGGTGTGGTCGACGATGTCCAAGAGGCGCTTGTGGACCCGCATCTCGAAGTGCTCGCGGCTGTCTTTGTACTTGTGAGGTGAGCGGATAACCGTGTAACGGTTCTTCTCGGTAGGCAGAGGGACCGGGCCTCTCACCACAGCCTGTGTTCTCAACACCGTCTCGACGATCTTCTTCGTGGACTGGTCCAAGATCTCGTGGTCGTAGGCCTTCAAGCGGATACGGATGCGTTGTTTGGCGGCGTCAGCCACGGTGGGACTCCATTTCCAGATCGGATTCGGGTTGTCAAAATTCGGATGTTCAGCTTTTTGCTACTGGCCGAGGCGCCAGCTCCGGGCAGGCTCGCCTGAGCCAACCTCCCGGAGCTGCGCCAGCTCGGCTTGCTACTTGATGACCTTCGTCACCCGGCCGGATGCGACGGTGCGACCGCCTTCACGTATAGCGAAGCGCAGACCTTCGTCCATGGCGATCGGCTTTTGCAGCTCGACTTTGATGTCGACGTTGTCGCCGGGCATGACCATCTCGGTACCCTCGTTGAGGGTGATGCTGCCGGTCACGTCGGTGGTCCGGAAGTAGAACTGCGGGCGGTAGTTGTTGAAGAACGGCTTGTGACGGCCGCCTTCTTCCTTGGACAGCACGTAGATCGTGCCTTCGAACTCGGTGTGCGGCGTGATCGAACCCGGCTTGCAGAGCACCTGGCCACGCTCGACGTCTTCTTTCTTGGTGCCGCGCAGCAAGGCCCCGATGTTGTCACCGGCCTCGCCGGAGTCGAGGAGCTTGCGGAACATCTCCACGCCCGTGCACACGGTCTTCGCCGTCGGGCGCAGCCCGACTATCTCGACTTCGTCGCCGACCTTGACACGGCCCTGCTCGACCTTGCCCGTCACCACGGTGCCGCGGCCTTGGATGGTGAAGACATCCTCGATCGGCATCAGGAACGGCTTGTCCAGCTCGCGCACCGGCTCGGGCACGAAACTGTCGACAGCGTCCATCAACTCGACGATCTTCTCTTCCCACTCCGGGTCGCCTTCGAGAGCTTTCAGGGCGGAGACCCGGATGACCGGGGTGTCGTCGCCGGGGAACTCGTAGCTGTTGAGCAGCTCGCGCACCTCCAGCTCGACCAGGTCGAGTAGCTCCTCGTCGTCGACGGCGTCAGCCTTGTTGAGAGCCACCACGATCGACGGAACGCCAACCTGGCGGGCGAGGAGCACGTGCTCACGGGTCTGGGCCATAGGGCCGTCGGTGGCGGCCACCACGAGGATCGCCCCGTCAACCTGGGCGGCGCCGGTGATCATGTTCTTGATGTAGTCGGCGTGGCCGGGCATGTCGACGTGCGCGTAGTGACGGTTCGGCGTCTGGTACTCGACGTGGGCGATGTTGATCGTGATACCACGCTGGCGCTCCTCGGGCGCCTTGTCGATCTGGTCGAACGCCACCGCCTTGTTCGCGGCCGGGTCGCGTTCGGACAGGACCTTGGTGATCGCCGCTGTCAGCGTCGTCTTGCCGTGGTCGATGTGCCCCATCGTTCCGATGTTGAGATGGGGCTTGGTGCGCTCGAATTTCTGCTTTGCCATATGTGGGCATGCTCCTCATGCGGTGCCGGCCGCCCGGCCGGGGGGTGGACGCGGTGTTATACGTTAGTACCTCTGCGGGGGGACCGCCGCAGCCCGGTTTGGGGTGGACCGGAGGGGGTTTATTCTCCCCGTATCCGCTTCACGATCTCCTGGGCGATCGAGTCTGGAACTTCCTGGTAGGAGTTGAACTGCATGCTATAGGTAGCTCTACCCTGGCTTCGGGAGCGCAGGTCGGTAGCGTAGCCGAACATCTCGGCCAGCGGAACCTGCGCCCTCACGACCTGGGAGTTACCGCGCTGCTCCATACCTTCGACCTTGCCACGCCGTGACGACAGGTTGCCGATCACGTCGCCCATGTAGTCCTCGGGTGTGACCACCTCGACGGACATGATCGGCTCCAGCAGGACGGGCTTGGCCTTGCGGCAAGCCTCCTTGAAGCACATCGAACCGGCGATCTTGAAGGCCATTTCCGACGAGTCGACGTCGTGGTAGGAGCCGAACACGAGCGTTGCTCTAACGTCGACGACCGGGTAGCCTGCGAGCACCCCGGAGGCCATCGCGTCTTGGATGCCGGCGTCGACGGACGGGATGTACTCCTTGGGGATGATACCCCCGGTGATCTTGTCGACGAACTCGTAGCCGCCTCCGGGTCCTGTCGGCTCCAAGTCGAGGACCACGTGACCGTACTGACCTCTACCGCCGGTCTGGCGGACGTAGCGGGTCTCGACTTTGCTGACAGCGTTCTTGATCGTCTCGCGGTAGGCGACCTGCGGTTTGCCGACGTTAGCGTCGACCTTGAACTCGCGCAGCATCCGGTCTACGAGCACTTCTAGGTGCAGTTCGCCCATGCCGCCGATCACCGTCTGGCCTGTCTCCTCGTCGGAGTGGACTTGGAAGGTCGGGTCCTCCTCGGAGAGGGCCTGCAAAGCCCTGGAGAGTTTGTCCTGGTCGTTCTTGGTCTTCGGTTCGACAGCGACGTGGATGACCGGCTCGGGGAAGTCGAGCGACTCCAAGACTATCGGTGAGCCCGGGTCGCACAGCGTGTCGCCGGTCGTCGTCTGCTTGAGACCGACAAGGGCGACGATGTCCCCAGCGAAAGCCGCGTCCCGGTCCTCCCGGTGGTTTGCGTGCATCTGAAGGATCCGCCCGACCCGCTCCTTGCGGTCCTTGGTCGAGTTCAAGATCCCGCTGCCCGACGTCAACTTGCCCGAGTAAACCCGGGCGTAAGTCAGCTTCCCGAGGTGGGGGTCCGTCATGATCTTGAACGCCAGCGCGGCGAAGGGCTCCGAGTCGTCCGCTCTACGCTCGAGCTCTTCAATACCTTTCATGTCCGTGCCGCGAGTGGGAGGAATGTCTATCGGGCTTGGAAGGTACGCTACGACGGCGTCAAGCATGGGTTGAACGCCTTTGTTCTTGAACGCGCTCCCGCACAGGACGGGCACGACCTGGCCAGCGATCGTGGCGGCGCGCAGGGCGCTCTCCAAGTCAGCTGCGGTTATCTCCTCCTCGCCCAGGTACTTCTCGGTGATCGAGTCGTCGAAGTTGGACAGCGTGTCGACCAGCTCGCTTCGGTAGGTCTCGGCTTCGCTTACGAGGTGGGCGGGGATGTCGACGACGTCGAACTTCTCGCCCTTGGCCGCCTCGTCGTTCCACACGAGAGCTCGCATTCCGAGCAGGTCGATGCAGCCTTTGAACTCGCTCTCGGAGCCGATGGGTAGCTGCACCACAGCTACCGTCGCGCCGAGGCGGTCCTTGATCATGTCCACGCAGCGGTAGAAGTCGGCGCCGATGCGGTCCATCTTGTTGACGAAGCACATCCGCGGCACGCCGTACTTGTCAGCTTGGCGCCACACGGTCTCGGTTTGAGGTTCGACGCCGGCGACGGCGTCGAAGACCGCGACGGCCCCGTCGAGAACTCGAAGGGACCGCTCGACTTCGACGGTGAAGTCGACGTGACCGGGCGTGTCGATGATGTTGATCCGGGTGCCTTCCCACTCACAGGTGGTAGCGGCGCTGGTGATCGTGATGCCCCGCTCTTGCTCCTGGGGCATCCAGTCCATCGTGGCGGCCCCTTCGTGGACCTCCCCGATCTTGTAGTTGATGCCGGTGTAGAAAAGGATCCGCTCGGTAGTAGTGGTCTTGCCCGCATCGATGTGGGCCATGATCCCGATGTTGCGGACTTTGTCTAGCGGCTTGGCGCGTACTGCGTTGGACTCAGCCATGTGCGTTCTCTCTAATCAGCTTCTCCGCTTGGGCTCCGTGGAGTTACCAGCGGTAGTGGGCGAAGGCACGGTTCGACTCCGCCATCTTGTGCATGTCTTCACGGCGTTTCACTGCGGCTCCGACACCGTTGGAGGCGTCGAGGAGCTCCGCCGCGAGCTTTTGGGCCATCGTCTTCTCACGGCGTTGGCGCGAGTAGCCGACGATCCAGCGGATCGACAGGGTCGAAGCGCGCTTGGGTCTGACCTCGACGGGAACCTGATAGGTCGCTCCACCGACGCGACGGCTCTTGACTTCGAGCTGAGGCTTAGTGTTGTCCACCGCCCGCTTGAGCACGCCGACGGCGTCACCGTCGCTTTTGTCCTTGACGATGTCGAGGGCCTCGTAGACGATCCTCTCGGCAAGGCTTCGCTTGCCCCGCTCAAGAACCTTGTTTACGACTTGGGTTACGAGCACCGAACGGTAGATCGGGTCTGGTTGGAGATCACGCCGGGGCGGCGGTCCTTTACGGGGCATTTTCTTAGTCCTTCGTTCTTCCTTGGCGTCGTCTAGGCCTTCTTGGCACCGTAGCGGCTACGGGCCTGCTTGCGGTCACGCACCCCGGAGGTGTCCAGTGTCCCGCGGATGATCTTGTAACGCACCCCGGGCAGGTCTTTCACGCGGCCGCCGCGCACCAGCACGATCGAGTGTTCCTGGAGGTTGTGGCCTTCGCCTGGGATGTAGGCCGTCACCTCGACGCCGCTGGTCAGCCTGACACGGGCCACTTTGCGAAGAGCGGAGTTCGGCTTCTTGGGAGTGGTCGTGTAGACGCGGGTGCACACCCCCCGACGCTGCGGAGCCCCGCGAAGAGCTGGGGTCTTGGTCTTGGCCGTCTTTTGTTCACGGCCCTTTCGGACCAACTGCGCGATTGTCGGCAACAGAACCTCTCGTCGACTGCTTGTGGGGGGATGTGTGTGGGCAGGGGATCCCCGGCCAAGACCGGGAAGGGCCCTGTGCGGCTCACAGCAACCCCGTCCCGCTCGCCTTAGGAGGCTCGAGGCCTCTGCTGGCTGACAGTGATGGGCGCGTTGCGACCGGCCATAGGGCCAAGGGACATGCTAGCGCAAACTGGAAGCTCCCGGCGACCGCCCCGTCGATGACGTAGCCTGGCCGGCTCTGAGGGCTGTCGGGTTCACAGGGGTGGCTGGACGACCACCGGGTGAGCCGGGTCGCCCGCCTCCCGACGGGCGAGTTGCGTAGCCGCCGCTGCCATTGCGACGAAGCCGACGACCTGTACCAGCACGGCGAGAGCGGTCCCGTCGAGGCGCTCCTGGAAAGCCACCATTCCTATGATCACCGACGCTGCGGGATCAGCCACCGTCAGGGCTGGCATCGACCTGCACAGGGGTCCGGCCCTGTAGGCCATCTGGGTTAGAAGTACCGACGCCAACCCGAGGGCCGCCAGACCGTAGAGGGGCCACGTGACGAGCAGGTTAGAGACGCCGGTGTGCATTATCAGCGTCAGCTCTTTGAGCAGACCTGCCACCAACCCGTAGCCGACACCTGCTGCCATGCCGAGCACGGCTGGAGCGGCGCGCGACGACAGGCGACCCTTGCGCGTGCCGAGAAAAGTCAGCGCGCCGACCACGAAGCTGCCGCCGATCGTAGACCAAGCGAGGCGGTCCGAGTCGATGGGCACCTGACCGGCGGTGGGTTTGGCCGCGAGGAGGAACATTGCGAGCCCCGCTACCAGGACCAGGGCTAGCAGCCATTCTCTTATGGAGGGACGCCTCCGCTCCAGCACTGCGCTCACCGGAAGGGCGAAGAGGACTCCCGAGATCAGCAGCGGCTGCACGACGGCTAGCTGTCCACCGTCGAGAGCGAGGACGTGAAGGGCCAGGCCGGCGACCGCTGCGACCCCTCCGATCAGCCACGCCGGTCGGGTGAGCAGGTGCCGCGCGAGCCGGTGGGCTCTACCGTCAGGGGCGCGCCGGGCGCTGTGGTGTTGGAGGATGCTCGACACTGCGGCCGCCAGCGCGGAGGCTAGGGCTACCAGGACGATCGAGAACTGGCTCATGTGTCGCTCACCCCTTGGCGCGGCGGCACTTTAAGCAATGTCACCCGGCCGGGGGCCGCAGAACGCGGGACCGTGACGTGAGCTAGCGTCGCCTGAGCGACCGCTGCGCTTGGGAACACGGTGTCGATCCGCCTACCGTGGATCCCGGCTGCTCTGTGGTAGAGGTCTTCGCAGGAGCGCTCCACGGATCGCCAGTCGACGCTCGCAGGGTAGAGGCGGTTGTGCACGGCGACCCGGGCTAACAGCTCGGGGGATCTCGCCAGGGAGGCTATAGTCTCGGCCATCGCTGCGTCGGAGCCGACGAGCCATCCTTCGACGCCGTGGGTTACGAAATCGGCTACCCCCGTACGGGTCCTGGCGACTATCGGCAGGCCGGCGGTTCGGGCTTCCAAGGCGGCTATACCGAAAGACTCCAGCGAGGCGGGAGCTACGAAGAGGTCGGACCTGGCGAAAGTTTCACGTATCTCGGCGCGAGTGACCCGGCCGCGGAGGTGAACCCACCCTGTCATGGCGTTCACCTCGAGGTAGGAACGGATCTCGCCCATCTGGGGTCCGTCTCCGAGGATCTCAACGTGCATCTGTATCGACGACGGGATCTTCTTGCGGGCTTTTCGGAGGAGGTGGACGAGTTGGACCACTCGCTTGCGGGGAGTGAGGCGAGACACCGAGACGATCCTCAGCTGGTTGGGAGCCGGCGGCTCGGGGTCGATGTCCCACTGGGAGGGGTCGACGCCGTTGGCGAGCACGGTCACCACCCCCCGTCTGCCGACGATGTTACGCAGCGGGTCGGCAGCGGCGCTGCTGACCGCGGACCACGCTACGGGCCAGTCACCCCAGCCGCACAAAAGGTCGGCGGCGTCAAAGAGCGGTGACGCTTTCGCCCACATGGAGTGCACCGTTGCGACGGTGGGCACCCCCCTGAGGGCTGCGCTTCTCGCCACCAGGAACGCTAGGGGCGAGAAGCTCGAAGCGTGCACGTGGACTACGTCGAAGTCGTCCGCCCCCACCCAAGAAGGTCCGTACCTGGCCCTGAGGTACCTGATCTTCTCCTGCGATTTGACGTCCGCTTTGAAGTCAATCCGCTCACCGTTGAGCCCAGTTTCCTCAGGCCGGCCGGCTCCTGGGCGTGCCGACCCTAACAACGCCGCCCGGCGGAGCAGCCCTTGACCGGCCGGCGTCCTCGCCGACCCGCGAGCCCTGAGCGTCCTTCTCCCAGCCCCCACGGAGACGACCCTCGTCGGTTCCCGAGATGTCGCCGAGAGCGTTTCGTTCTGAGCGGCCTGAGCGTTCTCAGCGGCACGAGCGGCACCCTGCGTTATCGTGAAGACGGTCACGTCGTGGTGGGCGGCTTGGCGTGACGCCAGGTCGTGGACTTGCAGTTCGATCCCGCCCAGCCGGGGAAGGTAGCAGTCCGTGACGTGTGCGATCCTCATGGGCACACCAGGCTCGCTCGGCGCCCGGCGCCGCGACGGACGGCTCGTTTCGCTGCCAGGATGGGCGCATGAGCACCGCCGATGCCAGCAGCGCAAGCACGGACACCGTCACCGGCTCCTTTAACGGGAAAACGCTCCTGGGGCTTCTCGGCCGCTTCACTCACGCAGAAACCCGTAGAAGCCACTCTTTTAGTCTCGTTAGCTTCCACGCTCATCCTGACGACGAAGCGCTGCTCACCGGCGGAACGATCGCCCGGGCCAGCGCCGAAGGCCACCGGGTGGCGATCGTTTGCGCGACCGACGGGGCTTTGGGCCTTGTGTCGTCGGAGGTGGCCGGGCTTGGGGACCTCGGCGCGCGCCGGCGCAAGGAGCTGCTGGCCGCGGCCGCGGCCCTCGGCTGCGGCGACGTCAGGTTCCTCGGCTACGCCGACTCCGGCTACGAGGCCCCTCGGGACG
>JAJZAM010000032.1 GCA_021799445.1 Actinomycetes bacterium | reverse complement strand
TAGCCGGGCGAGCTTGCTGTTCCGCCGGCGTTCGTATTCCCAGTCGACGGCCATCTTGACCATCTCCGGTCCGGACGGGGCCCCGTTCGTTGCGGTCTGGCCCGCGAGGTTCTCGAAGTACTCGGCCATCCCTGATAGACGCATGGCTTTGAGCCTGGAGAGAGTCTCGATATCGATCACGCCTGCCCCCCGTCCCCGCTGTAATAGCCCGAACCGCGGACGAACCCGGCGTCGCCGAGCGACACAGGCGGCGCAGGATCGCCGGGCTGCCACGCGGACCACAGTTTCTTGATCAGCGTGTAAGACGGCGACGGTGTCGCGTCGAGCGCACGCCCGCATGCGTCTTCCAGTCGGCCGATCCCACCGGGCTTCTTGGCCAGCGACATGACGCCAAGGCAGGACCGGTAGGACTGCTCGATGATCTTGCGGGACGCGAGGATCGCCCCGATCGCCGCCAGCGTGTTCGGGCCGATCGTCTCCGCCCAAGCCTCGAAGCGTTGCGGTGTCCAATCGCTAAGACGGTGACGGTGACCTTCGGGCATATGGGCGGCGACAGTCGAATAGCGGCCGCGGACGCCGACCATCCGGGCGTGACATGCGACGCGTTCGCCGCCGTCGAAGACCTCGACTATCTGCGAGGTGACTCGCACGTCCAGGCTCGCGCCGAGCAGCCTTGCGGGCACCGAATAGAAGTTCCTGTCGATCTGAAGGTGGTAGTTCGGGGCTACTTTCGCTTTTCGGAGATCGGCCAGTTCGAAGCGGACCGCCGGTAGCGGGTTGAGCAGCGGGCGCTCGTCTCGTTCGAAGACGATCTGTCGGGAGTCCTCCCGCTTTTGGAACGGCCGTGCGTTGATCTCCTCGACGAGGTCGAAGATCGCCTCGTTCAGTTCGGCGAGGCCGACGAAACGCCGGTCACGCAGGACCGCCCCGATGTGGTTGGCGACGAAGCGGACGCTTCCTTCCGCGACCGGTTTGTCCCTCGGGCGGCGGATCCGGGCAGGGACGACCGCGGTGCCATAATGCTCGGCGAGGCGCATATACGCCGGGTTGCCCACCGGCTCGTAGCGGTCCGCCCGGGACACCCCGGTGCGCAAGTTATCCGGGACCAGGAGCCGGCACGTCCCCCCGAAGGCTTCGAACGCCTGGACATGCCCGTCGATCCACGACAGCAGAGTCATGTCGGCGAACGCCTCCACATATGTGTAAGCGGAGAACGAGCAGGCGGCCACGAACAGCCACGCTTTCACCCCGGCGCCGGTCACCGGGTCGGCGAAGATCATCGGGTCGCCGGCCCAGTCGACCTCGATCGACTCGCCTGGGCTGCGCTCCACCCGCATCGACGCCCCAGTCGCGCTCACCCACCGGCGATACTGTTCGGCGAAGAACGAATAGCGGTAAGGCACCCCGCCCTCAGCCCGGCATCTCGCGACGTACTCGTTCCACAACAGCAGTAACGTCACCGACGGGCGTGCCATCTCCCGGTGGACATGCTCGAAATCCGCTGCGACTCTGTCCGTGACCGTCTTGGGTGGATCGGGGATCACCAGGTTGCGGACCTCGTCAGACCCGAGGTCCGCAACCCCCTCGAAACGGATGCCGGCAGCGGCCGCTGCACTCAGCACTGACGCCACCGTGTTGCGCGAGCAGGACAACACGTCTGCGATGCCACGCTGGCTCACCCCCTCGGCGTGCAACCGGAGGATCTGCTTGTAGTCGACCATCGAGGACAACTCCTTTCGTCGGTTCCGTGCCCCAGTGACACGGAACCGAGGAACAGTTCCACGAACAGCTACCGCCTCGGCGGGATGGTTTGCACTGGCCCCACCAAGCGAACCTTGCCGCAGAAGGCCCTCCGACTATTCCGTCAAGTAGTCTTGACAGAATGGTGAGACCGAGGAGTGTGTTGAGCGAACACGGGGTCGCGTTGATGGACGCCGTCGCGACCGCGTCGCGCGACAAGCAGCGAGCCGAGGCAGCCCTTCACGACGCAGTGCGCGAGGCCCGGGAGGCGGGGATCCCATGGGCGGTGATCGGCTCCGCGGTCGGAGTGAGTCGCCAGGCCGCCCAGGAAAGGTTCTCCCATCCAGCCCCGGGCCGGCTTGTGTAGCCCACGGCCGGAACCCCGGGCACCACCGGAGAGCCGGCTCACCCCTCAGCGGAACACTGGCTCACTCGCAACGGAACAACGGCTCCCAGCGACCGCAATATCCACCTGCTGGGTCACCCAACCAGTGACCGGCTCGGCGGTCACCCCGGCGCTTCGCACGACACGCGTGTCATGGTCGATGAACACGAGGACATAGACCCTGCGAAGCAGGACGATGTCGACACGGAACAAGTCGCACGCCATCAGTCCCTTCGCCTGCGCAGAGAGGAACTCCGCCCAAGTCGGTCCCGATCGCCGCGGTGACGGCTCGATACCGTGGCGGCTCAAGATCGCCCAGACGCTCGAGGCGGCGATAGTGACGCCCATGGTCAACAGTTCGCCCTGTATGCGGCGGTAGCCCCAAGTCGGATTCTCCTTCGCCAGGCGGACGAGTGCGGTCGTTCCCTTCGCGACGGCCGGTCGGCGGACCTGGCGTCGCAGGACCGCCACCTCATGGCGCACCATGACGACTTCGACCGCGATGTCTGTGTCACCGCGACCGACGAGCCGAATCAACCGAAGGACGCGGCACAACCCCCGGTTAGAACAACGAGAGGGTCATCACTAGATACTCGCCGCGCCTGAGTCCAGGCGTCAAAGTGCTAGTCGCAGGCGATGGATGGCATTCTCGGCACTCACAGGCTACGCCGAGCTCGCCGCACGCATGGAGACCCGTGCTCGCCAGATGCCCGGGTTCATCGACTTCAAGACCTTCGTCGCCCCCGACGGGGAGCGGGTGTCGCTGGTCGTCTTCGACACGATCGCCCACCGCGAAGCCTGGCGTGACGACCCCGAGCATCGCTCGGCCCAGCAACGCGGCCGTGACGAGTTCTATCTCGAGTACACGATCTCGGTCTGCTCCGAGCTCTGGCACCGGCACTTCGACACTGCCGATGAGCGCGGCACCGAGGGCGAGTCGTGATGGCGGTGTTCTTGGCCGGAGCAACCGGGGTCATCGGCACCCGGCTGTTGGCGCTGCTCCATGGCGCCGGCCACGAGGTAGCGGGCATGACCCGCTCACCCGACAAGGCTTCTGTCATCGCAGCCCTCGGGGCTCTGCCCGTCGTCTGCGACGTGTTCGACGCAGTCGCGCTCGTCGACGCCGTCGTCGGCTTCGCCCCGGACCTCCTCATGCACCAGCTCACCGATCTCCCCGACCACCTCGACGAGATCCCCGACTATGTGTCACGCAACAACAGGATCCGCACCGAAGGGACCCGCAACCTCCTGGCTGCCGCCGGTGCAGCAGGCGCGCGTCGGTTCCTCGCACAGAGCATCACCTGGACGCCGCCGGGGAGTGGCCAAGCCGTGGCCGAGCACGAGCGCCTCATCCTCGATTCCGGTGGTGTCGTCGTCCGCTACGGCCAGCTCTACGGGCCGGGCACCTACTACCCCGACGGGCTCCCAGCGCCGCCGGGATCCACGTCGAGGGTGCCGCCCGGCGCACCTTGGCGCTACTCGACGCGCCAAGCGGGATCGTCGTCCTCACCGACGACGATCAGTGAGGAACTGACACATGAGAAGAAGAGGGATGGCGCGGAACCACGGCACCCAGAGGCCCATCACCCACTCAAGAACCACCCCCCTCGAAGCAACGACTTCCCGCCCATCTCACTGAGTAGGGCAGTGCCCCATGCTGCGGTAGGGCTGCGTAGGGCAAACCGGGCCACGAGAAGCGCCTTCGAGATCTTCCGCCGCGAAAGCCCAGCGTACGGCCCCCGCGAGGCCAAGATCGGCTGCGTAGGGCAGGGTGATCATTCACCCATAATCAGGTCGATAAACCCTGTGGATAACCCCGTGGGAACACGCTGAAACAGCATGAAAGCCCAGGACAGTCGGCCCGAAAAGCATGAAGATCCAAAGCACAGGGTGGAGGTGACCGGATTTGAACCGGCGACTTCTACGATGCGAACGTAGCGCTCTTCCGGGCTGAGCTACACCCCCGTGATGGGACTCTTTAGGCTAGCGCGTATCGCTACCCCGTGGCAGGGATTCCTCCCCGGCCTTGTCGAGCGCTCGTTGGAGGCGTAGTTGGATCAAGGTGGTCGTAAGGTCGCTCCGGGTACGTTCGAGCACGGCTCTCAAGGCGTCGGTGCTGCGGCGAAGACCAGCGGTTACAGCGTCTGGGTAGTCAACACCCAAAAGAGCCTCGTAGACGTCCTGCATCGCGACGAAGAGAGTCTCGGCCATGTCAGCTTGGTCATGTCGCAACCGGTCAAGCAGGTGGCGACGCAACTCTGAGGCCGCCTCTGCGAGTCCGTTTAGCCATGCCGGGATTCCGATGTCAAGGTCTGAAGGTCCCGGCAGGGCCGTCGAATCCACCAGAGCCCTTGTCAGTATCGCCTCGGCGTATTCCTTTTCTGCGTCATGGAGGAAACCTGCGTTGGCGATCGAAGGGAACTCTTTGGTGGCCAGCTGAGCCTTACGCAAGGAAGCAGCAGCCTCGGCTATCTTCTCGTCGTAGAGTTGCGGGTCCAGCCTGTGAACCGCCCGGATTGCGCTGGCGGAGGACCTTATTACAGCCCTGCAAGCCGACAGAGACACTTCCCGAGCTGTATTAGCCTTAGCTAACTCTAACCCTGCTTGACCTACAAGGCCTCCAACAGTCAACTCCGGAGGTGAGCCCAATCCCCTCGCAGTATCGGTCAGTTAGCCACCTGTTGGAATTCGAGGTCTGCGTATCGCCTGCTGAAAGCCGCCCGGGACGTTCGCTCGCTGGACTGGCGAACCGGAGGCATGTAGCTGACTTTGCGCTGCCGTTCGGCCGACACATTTCGAACCTGCAAGAGCACAGCCACGTAAACGGCTACCAGGATGTCGAAGAGCACTTGGACGACCCATACGGCAGACATGCCCGGCACCAGCGCAAGAAGGAAGGACCCGAAAGCACCCGCCAACAGCGACAACAGGACGTCCCTGCGGCGGCGCTGCGCTGCCCGGCGTCGGATAGCGTCGGCGTTCGCCCCGCTGCGAACCGAGCGCTGCGGGGTCGCTGCAGAGCCTGTTGGGTGACCGTATGTGGCGGGGCTGCGTCGTTGACCGCCATACCCGGGTTGGGGTCGGGACGCCACCCGCATGCGATTCGCCGGGCTAATCCTCCTAGGAGAGGAGCTCTCCAGTACGGACAGATTCCTCCGGAACATGACCACAGAATCCTGAAAGGCATTAGTGGGGCGGCTCTTGAACCACCCGATAAGCAGCACTCCCCACACAACACCAAGAACAAGCAATACCAACGTCGTCAAGCTCCTAGGCCAACCTTTCGGTAAGAGCAATGGTAGAACAACAAACCTGTGATCTGGTGGATACCCACCGGTCCGAAGTCAACCACCCACCCGCTAATTCGATGAGCAGCATCTTGTAGCTTTTCACTTCCGAAAAGCCCGTCTTGTTCAACACTTTAGCCGAAGCCAGCACGAGGCCACTTTTAGGCGACGACCCTGCGTCATTCGCCTTGAAGTGATCGCTGGCCGAGCAGGTCGTCCAGCTCCTCGCCCGACCCGAGAGGAGTGTTCACCAAGGGCATCGCCAGTTCGCCCGGAGGGCGGCGCCAGTGGCCGCTCCGGCCACCAGTCTTCTCCCAGAGAGCCATTTCTCCTATAACCATCGAGCGATCGGCCGACTTGCACATGTCATAGATGGTCAGCGCGGCAACTGCGCAGGCGGTGAGAGCTTCCATCTCGACCCCCGTGCGGTCGACCGTCTCCACCTGCGATTCGACTTCTACAAAATTCTCCCCGAGGTTGAAGTTAATGGTGACGGCACCGACCAACAGTGGGTGGCACAGGGGTATCAGGTCAGCCGTTCGCTTGGCTGCCTGTATGCCTGCGATACGCGCCGCTCCAAGAACATCACCTTTAGTCACCGCGTTTGCCGCAACCATGCCAGTGGTCTCGGGTTTCATGAAGACCTTTGCTCGGGCCAAGGCCCGACGGTGCGTCGCATCCTTGGGGGTTACGTCGACCATCCGGGCGCGCCCGAGCGGATCGACGTGGGTGAGACCGGCGTGGTCGGACATGGGTGCTTATCCTACTTGAAGCGCAGTACCGGGAGCGCTGGCTGCTTCGAAGCGTGAAGCGTCCGTGGCGCAGCGATCCGTATTAGGCGTCAGCCGCCAATCTGGCTCATGCTCCGAGCGGGCCGGACGAAGTGGACCTGGCCGATCGAATGCCCAGCCCACTTACGGCCCACCTCTCCTGCGATAGCGTCGGCCAGCTCGCCGTCGGAGCCGCCACCGCGAAGGATGCCTCTCAAGTCGGTCTCCCTAACCGAGAACAAGCAGTTGCGAAGCTGACCCTCAGCGGTGAGCCGGACCCTGTCGCAGGACTCGCAGAACGGCTTGGTCACGCTCGCGATCACTCCAACTTCACCCCGCCCGTCCTCGTAGCGGTAGGTTTCCGCCGGGGAAGCGTCGCGAGGCCGCTCACCGGCCACTGTTACCAGCGGCCAAACAGAATCGATCGCTTCGACTATCTCCGTGCCCGGAACAACCTGTCCGGCCTCCCAACTGTGATCGCCGTCGAGAGGCATCCACTCGATGAAGCGAACCTCAACGCCTTCGGCACGTCCGAAAGCTGCGAAATCGAGGATCTCATCGTCGTTCACCCCCCGCACCAAGACGCAGTTGACCTTGACCGGGTCGAGACCAGCATCCTGAGCGGCCCGGATACCGGCGATGACTCTTTCTAATGCGTCGCGACCCGTTATCTGGGCGAAGCGCTCGCGCCTAAGAGAGTCCAGCGAGATGTTGATCCTCTTCAGACCAGCCCGGGTCAGATCGGATGCCTGTTGGGCGAGCGTGGCCCCGTTAGTGGTCATAGCGAGATCAACGCCAAGCTCGGCAAGCCGGCCTACCAGCACCGGAAGGTGGGCACGGACAGTAGGTTCGCCGCCAGTGATGCGTATGCTCTCGAAACCGAACCGATCGACGCATACGCGGCAGATGCGGGTTATCTCCTCGAAGCTAAGGAGCTGCTCGCGGGGGGTCCACTGCATGCCCTCCTGGGGCATGCAGTAGGTGCAGCGGAAGTTGCACCTGTCGGTTATCGAGATCCGAAGGTCACGGACGACTCGGCCGTATGGGTCGACGAGGGGCTTGCTCACAGCACCCTCAGAGTACCGGCAAGCGAAGCTGCCAACCGGGCTCTACTGTCACGTCGAGCCCCTCTGTGTCTGAGCCGAGGTGACGAGCCGGCGTGAAAAGACGTGAAGATCGGTATCGAGGCCGACTTCCGGTCACGACAGCACCAACACGTCGACGGGATCCCCGTCGACAAGCTCGTGACCGGGCGGTGTCACCGCCAGGGCGTTCGCTTGGGCCATGGCGTAGAGCTGGTGAGATCCCTGACCCCCGGAGCTCGAAGCTCTCAGCCTCCCGTCAGCGGCGAACTCGGCGGTCACGCGGACGTACGTGGTCCGGCCGTCCTTCGCGCCTCGCCAGCCCTCCCCGGCGACGAAACCGCGTACAGCGGGACGTAAAAGGTCGGAGTCGAGATGGCCCGCGATCTTACGCAAGCCTGGTCGCGCCAGAAGCTCATAGCTGACCATCGAAGAGACGGGGTTACCCGGAAGGCCGAACACAGGTACGGCACCGATCGTCCCGAAGGCGAAGGGCTTCGCCGGGCGGATCGCCACTTGCATCCAGCTCATCTTCCCGATCCGATCCAGGACTGTCTTAACGTAGTCGAAGTCGCCCATGCTCACGCCTCCGCTGGTGAGGATCGCGTCGCATGCCTCCACGCCGCGCATGAGAGCCGCCCCGATAGCAGCCTCGTCGTCCCGGGCGATGCCCAGGTCAACCACCCCGAACCCGTCTCGCCGCGCCAGCGAAAGCAGGGTGAGACGGTTCGTGTCGCGAATTTGGCCGGCGCGCAGCTCGGCACCTGCTTCGACCAGCTCGTCGCCGGTGGAGAGCACTCCCACAACAGGAGCGCGAAAGGCCTTTACAGCTGACACGCCCGCCGAGCTCAGAACGCCAAGGTGACCCGGACCTAGCACGGTGCCGGCTTCGAACAAAGACTGCCCCTGGGCTATGTCATCACCGGCTGGGCGGATGTGGACGCCGGGCGACGCCGGGGCGAGGATCTCTACGTGATCGCCGTCTGCGCGAGTTTCCTCGACGATAGCTACGGCATCGGCCCCATCGGGGAATAGGGCGCCGGTCATGATTCTTAGCGCCTCTCCCCGTCCGACGTCGACCGCTCCTGCGCTGCCCGCAGCGCGTGTTCCCACCACTTTGAGGCGCACTGGCTTTTGTGGTGACGCGCCGGCGACGTCGGCAGCATGGACGGCGTAGCCGTCCATGGCAGTGTTGCGGAAAGGTGGAACCGGTTCGGGTGCGCGCAACGCCGCCGCGAGAACGAGCCCTAGGGCCTCAGACGTCGCTACCTCGACGGCTGCCCCAGGACGGCACGCTTCGAGCACCCGCTTTTGAGCCTGCCCCAGAGGGATCACAGGCCCTGCACCGCAGTCCGCAAGAATCGAAGCAGTTCCGGCGCGACGTCGTCGCGTTCCAAGGCGAAAGTGATCGAAGCGATAAGGAAGTCGATCTTGTTGCCCGTGTCGAAACGCCCGTCGTCGATCACGTACCCAACGACTTTCTCTTGGCCTATGAGATTGCGAATGGCGTCTGTCAGTTGCAGCTCACCCCCGCGTCCCGGCGCAGTGCGGTCGATAGCCTCGAATATCGCGGGGGTTAGGACGTAGCGTCCCATGACACCCAGGTCCGACGGCGCCTCCTCAGGCGCCGGCTTCTCCACCAGGTCCAACACCTCTACCGCCTTGGAGTCGAGGTCCTTACATGCCGCAACCCCGTACATCGAGATCTCCCTCCCCGCAACCCGCTTAAGGGCCAGCACGGCGCTCGAATGCTGCTGGTAGGCGGCGAGCATCCCGGCGAGAATGCCTGAGCGGGGATGCATGAGGTCGTCTGGCAGCATGACCACGAAAGGTTCGTTCCCGACGTGCTGGCGGGCCATGCCGACCGCATGGCCTAGGCCGCGAGGCTCCGCTTGACGCACGTAATGGACACGAGCAAGGTCGTGGATCGCCTCCAGTCGATCCGCTTCGGATCCCTTACCCGTCGAGCGCAGAGCAGCCTCAAGATCGGGCGAACGGTCGAAATGATCCTCTATAGCCCCTTTGGATCGGCCGGTGACTATAAGTATGTCTGTTATACCAGCGGCCGCTGCCTCTTCAACGACGTACTGAATAGCGGGCTTGTCGACGAGCGGGAGCATCTCTTTCGGGATCGCTTTCGTCGCCGGCAGAAAACGCGTCCCCAAACCAGCCGCAGGGATAACGGCTTTGCGTATCGGCGTGGGCATGTCCTCTTTCTATCATCCCGTCCCGGTCAGGTATCGACCGCATCTTCAGCCCCGACGTCGGATACACTTAGCACTCGACACATATGAGTGCTAAGACCTATGTAGGGAGTTCTACCTGACATGCCTACCTATGAGTACGCCTGTAAGTCCTGCGGCGAGCACCTGGAGATCGTCCAGTCGTTCAAGGACGACGAGTTAACGACCTGTCCGTCTTGCGGAGGACCTCTCCGCAAGGTCTTCGGTTCTATCGGAATTGCGTTCAAAGGGAGCGGCTTCTACAAGACCGACAGCCGATCGTCGTCGAGCTCTTCAAGGTCGGCTTCGACGAAGGACTCCCCCGAGAAGTCCTCTTCGACGGACTCCGCCAACGCAACGAAGCCGGCACCGGCTGATACCGGTTCCGCCAAGTCGACGTCGTCACAAGCAGCTGCAGCTTCCTAGGGAACAAGCACTCTGAGCGACATCGACCTTGCGGTGATCGGAGGTTCCGGCTTCTACAAGCTTATGGAACATGCCGATCCGCTGACCGTGGAGACTCCTTTCGGGACTCCATCAGCGCCCATTCGGTTGGGCATCGTGGCAGGTCGACGGGTCGCTTTCCTCGCCCGGCACGGCGAGCGCCACGAGTACGCGCCGCACGAAGTCCCATACAGGGCGAACGTTTGGGCTTTGGCATCCCTGGGCGTAAAGCAGGTTGTCGGCTTCTGCGCCTCGGGCTCCCTTAGGAACGATATTGCCCCAGGGGATCTTGTCTTGCTCGACCAGCTGGTGGACCGGACGTCAGGTCGATCCGACACTTTTGTGAGCTCGCCGGAAGTAGATCACGTCAGCTTCGCGGACCCGTACTGCAGGAGGCTGCCTTTGCTCATAGCAGCGGTCGTAGAAGGCTCAGGGCCATCTGGGTGGCCGCCGGGAAACTTTCACGCGCACGGAACCGTTGTCGTGGTGCAAGGCCCCCGATTTTCTACCCGCGCCGAGTCGCGTATGTACGCAGCTTCGGGAATAGACGTGATCAACATGACCCAGTATCCTGAAGCGTACCTAGCCCGCGAGATCGGCATGTGCTACGCCGGCGTTGCTCTTGTGACCGACCGCGACGCTGGAGTTGCCGGGGATCCCTCCGTCGAAGCCGTGACCGCCAAAGCCGCGTTCGAAGTGATGGAAGCCAACGTCGAACACGCGAAGAGATTGCTCGCCTCCGTCATTCGAGAGTTACCCGACGGGGACGAGTGCGCCTGCTCGCAAGGCGGCGCGGGGAGCCTGCGCAAGCGTTAGCCGCGTAAAGATTCGACGACGCCGGGACCTGCCCGCCGCCTTATCGGTGACGGGCAGGCGACGGCAGACGTCCCATCTCGACGTCAGATGATCGTTACGTTGCTGGCTTGAGGGCCTTTGGGGCCCTGGGTGGTCTCGAACTCAACCTTCTGGTTCTCTTCCAAGTTGCGGTATCCGTTCCCACTGATGGCGCTGAAGTGCACGAACACGTCAGGGCCGCCGTCGTCTTGGGATATGAACCCGAAGCCCTTCTCGGAGTTGAACCATTTCACATTTCCGGTTGCCATTCGCGATCCCCTCCTTTCCTGGCCTGATTCGACTCGGGGATCACACGGTCACGGCCTTGCCCTCACAGGGCAGGAGGAAAATCACGCTACTGCAGCTACCCTCGGACTTCACTGTAGCGGATCTCGAAGCACTCTCGCGCTTTGAGACATCGGGCGAACGCACCTAGAGCAGCCGATGGCCTCGTTCGGGGGCTCGTCGGGACTGCACCGGTCGAGCGAGCAGTGCTTCGACAGGTTTTGTGAGGACGCCGTGGGAGCGTCGGCTAAGCTGATCGAGGCTCGTGTGGGGACCGTGTCGGCCGTTCCCATGTCCTGCACGCCAGTTCCCTCACGGTCGACCCAAGGAGCCCCGTGGCGCGAAATCCGAAAGTGATGAAAAAGCAAAGCCAGGACCGCAGGCCCAAGACGGGCAGCGCCAACAGCCGTCCCCGTCGGGGCAGGCCGAAGGTGTGCGTGTTCTGCGCCAGCCATGCCACATGGGTGGACTACAAAGATGTCGCCCTGCTGCGACGGTTCATCAACGACCGGGGTCGTATCAAGGCCCGCGGCGCTATGGGCACCTGCTCGCAGCATCAGCGCGACGTAGCCGTTGCGATCAAAACAGCGAGAGAACTGGCCCTGCTTCCCTATTCGGTTCGGTCATCTTCAAGCGAACCTCGCAACGGTCGCGGAGGGGACCGAAGGGCGAATGGCGGCGCTTCAGCGCAGGCTGGGGATGGCAAAACCGGAGAACCTGATTCGACCTCGGAGGGCTTCGACCCGGTCGGAGAGGATGAAGACGACCTTGAGCTAGACGCCGTCGACTAGCCGAGGAGCGATCCGACCGCCGGGGGCCTTGCCTTAGCCGGCGGTCGGCTTTTCCGCTAGGGAAGCTTTTAGCCCCGTGCCCGTAGGGCAGGCCACTCCGGTGCCGCCCAGCCCGCAGTAACCGCCGGGATTCTTGCCAAGGTACTGCTGATGGTAGTCCTCAGCGTAGAAAAAGCCCGCCTCGGCGAGTGGCGCGATCTCGCTGGTTACCGGCGGGTAACCAGCTTTCGCGAGAGCCTCGGCGTACCGGGCGGCCGAGAGTTTCGCCGCGGTCATCTGATCTTCGCTCGTTGCGTATATCGCCGAGCGGTACTGGGTTCCGACGTCATTACCTTGGCGCATACCCTGAGTCGGATCGTGGGACTCCCAGAACACCTTGAGGAGGTCCTCGTAGCTGGCTACCGAAGGGTCCCAAACCACGAGCACAACCTCGGCGTGTCCGGTCCGGCCGCTGCAGACCTCCTCGTAGGTGGGGTTGGGCGTATAGCCACCCGCGTATCCGACAGCCGTCGTCCAAACTCCCGGCACCGACCAGAAGGCCCTCTCGGCACCCCAGAAGCACCCGAGGCCGAACACTGCCCGCTGGAAGCCCTCCGGGAACGGTGGCTTTAGGGGGCGGAAGTTGATGAAGTGGCTTTCAGGAACGGGCATCTGCGCTTGACGCCCGGGTAGCGCGTCGCTCGGGTCAACCATCGAGGTCTTATGACGGGCGAAAGAGAACATGGCACCAACCTAGGTTGTTGAGACTACCTAACGGCGCCGCGAAGCGGGTGAGATCGTCCCGACACCGTCACCGTCCGCTCGTCGCAACGTCGGATATGGCCAACGTGAGTCCCGCCGCGTTGGAAGGAAGGTACTCCAGGTCGGCGCCCACGGCGACGACGTTGGCGAGCATCCGCTGGATCGTCGAGGCGATGGTGATCTCCCGCACCGGGCCGGCTGGTGAACCGCCGCTCACCATGACACCCTCGGCACCCACGGAGAAGTCACCACTGACCGGGTTCACGCCGGAGTGGATACCTGACACCGACTGGACTAGCAGCCCCTCGCCGACTTCTCTTAGAACTTCTTGTGGGGTTTTCGAACCCGGTAGCAGGGACAGCGCCCGGGCGCCTGTCCCCGGGGCGCCGGCGTAGCCGGCCCGGACCGCCGACCCGGTGGACACGGTGCCGGCCCTGCGGGCGCTGTAGGTGTTGTAGAGAAACTTTTGAAGCACCCCCGACTCAATTAGGACGTTACGTCGTGTTGCCAGCCCCTCGGCGTCGTACGGTCCGGCCGAGTAGGCCTCAGGGTTGGTCGGGTCGTCGACGAGCGTCACCCCCGAAAAAGCCACCTTCTCACCCAGACGGTCTGCGAAGAGCGAACGGCCCTTTAGGACGGACTCTCCGTCGAGGGTACCGGCGAGCACCGAAAGCAGAGTTGCGGTGATACGCGGTTCGAGCACGACCGTGAGGTGGGCTGAGCGGGGTCGGGTGGCACCGAGAAGCCTGGTTGCGCGAGCGACCGCGTCGTCGGCAGCCGCTTCGACGTCCAGGTCCGCCGGGCTGCGACCGACCGAGTAGCCGCTGCCGGTCTGCGTGTCGTCGCCTTCACCGGCAATGGCCGAGGCGGACAGGTAGCAGCTGCAACGACGGCTGAAAGCGCGTATGCCCGTACTGGTGGCGATGGCGGATTCAACAGCAGAGTCACCCCAGTCAGCGGCTTGGACGGCCCTTATGCGGCGGTCTCCAGCTCGAACGGCCCTCTCGAGTTCCAGCGCGAGGCGCACTTTCTGCTCCGTTGGGTAACCGAGAAGCTCCTCCCGCCACAAGTCGAGGCTTGCCGGCTCGACGCCGTCAGGCGCCGCCAACCCGAGGTAGGGGTCTTCGGAGACAAACGAAGCGTTGTCGCGTGCCTCTTTCAACGTGTCTGCGACAACGTCAGGCTCCAATGACCCGGCGTAGGCGAAACCCTGCCGGGAACCGCTGACCACTCTGATGCCGATCCCTGCCGACTCGGCGGACGACAACGATTCGACCTCACCGTCGAACACGCGGATCTCCGTCTCGCGCCCTTTCGCTACGTAGGCCTCTACCTGCTCGTGATCGCGAGCCATGCCGGCAACCCAGCCCGCTATAGCGGCTAAGTCACCTGTGTCTGGTAGGTGGCCGACGTGGGAAGCTGTGGCGCTCATCTGGCGGTACCCCCGACGGTCAGAGCCGACACCCTCAAGGTCGGCTGGCCGTCTCCTACAGGAACACCTTGCCCGTCCTTACCGCACGTACCCGGGCTCCCCATAGCGAAGTCGTTACCGACGACGTCTATATTTCGAAGGACCTCGGGGCCGTTGCCGATCAGGTTCGCGTCCCTCAAGGGCTCCGTAAGGCGCCCGTTCTCTATGAGGTAAGCCTCGGTCATTCCGAACACGAAATCACCTGTGGCCGTGTTCACCTGCCCCCCGCCGAGTTGAGCGACGAAAACCCCGTAAGGAGTTTGCCGGACTATCTCCTCAGGGTCTTCGGCGCCAGCGAGGACGTAGGTGTTGGTCATGCGTACCATCGGCAGGTGCTGGTAGCTCTCCCTCCTACCGTTCCCCGACGCAGGCCGGCCCTCTTTTCGGGCGCGCATCCAGTCCCACATGTAATCGGTTAGCACCCCGTCTTGGATCAGCACGTTCCGTTGGGCAGGATGCCCCTCGTCGTCGACGCCGATAGCTCCCCACTCCGGCCCCATCGTCCCGTCATCGACGAGAGTGACCAGCGGGCTCGCTACCGCCTCGCCGACCTTGCCCTTGAAGACCGAAGCGTCCCTCGCCACGAGGTCGGCCTCTAAGCCGTGACCGCAGGCTTCGTGGAAGAGCACCCCGCCGCTTCCCTGCTTGATGACAACCGCAAGTCGACCTGAAGGAGCCGGCCTCGCAGCTAGCTTCCTTATAGCACGCGCTGCGGCAGCCGCCGCCATCTCCTCTACGGAGACCGTGTCGAAAAGTTCGAAACCTACGGTGGCTCCAACCGACTCCCGCCCGGTCTGCAACCCGGTGTCACCCGACGCTACGCAAGACACCGCGAACCGGGTCTTCACCTGGTCGTCGGTGGCGAGGACGCCTTCGCTGTTGGCCACGAGGATCTGGCGGCGGTTGTCGGCGTAGACGGCGGTAACTTGCCTGATCTGGCTTCCAGCTCTACGGGCCGCCTCGTCGGCACGCGACAACAAGGCCACTTTGTCCGCCTTCGCGACGTTCTCGGGCAGCACCGAAACCTCCGCCGGGGAGGGCGCCTGAACACGGCTCAAAGCCACGACGTTCACGCTGCCACCACCGCGACGCGCAGCTGCAGCCGCCGCCTCGGCTGCCGCTAGAAGACCTTTCTCGGTCAGGTCTGCGGTGTGGGCGAACCCTGTCGTGTCCCCTGAGACGACCCTGATGCCAGCTCCGCGTTCCCGGCCCGAGGCCATGTCCTCGACGCGGCCATCGTCGAAGCGGGCGCCGTTGGAACGACGGTCCTCGGCGAAAACCTCCGCCATCTCCCCGCCGCTGCGCAGCGCGCGGCGAAGAACCACGTCGAGTACTCCCTGATCGATCAACACCATCTGCCTCCTTGACGTCACCCCTCCGACCAGGTGGTTGGAGGGGTCAAGCGTTTCCCCGAGGCTACCCGCGGACGCAGCGTTAACCGGGATGAGCCACTCAACGCCTCCTCGTGGCGCTACCCTCGAAAGCATGATCTTGGAGTCGATCAACTCGCCGACGGACCTTGCACACCTGAGCTCCGTGCAGTTGGCCGCCCTAGCAGACGAGATCCGTGACGCTCTCGTAACAGCTGTAGCCACCAACGGCGGCCATCTCGGGTCCAACCTGGGTGCCGTCGAGCTGACCATAGCGCTGCATCGCGTTTTCCAGTCTCCCCGTGACATCCTCCTCTGGGACACAGGCCACCAGGCCTACGTACACAAGCTGCTCACGGGACGCCAAGAGATGTTCTCGACGCTCCGCCAGGATGGGGGCCTGTCGGGGTACCCGTCCCGGGCTGAGTCCGTCCACGACTGGGTGGAGAACAGCCACGCGTCGACCATCCTCAGCTACGCGCACGGTATCGCTGCTGGGGTGGCGCGTTCGTCAGCTCCTGACCGCCGCGTCGTCGCTGTGATCGGCGACGGCTCCCTAACCGGCGGGATGGCCTTCGAAGGCTTGAACAATCTCGGCCACAGCGCCAGCCGGGTTGTCGTGGTTCTAAACGATAACGGTCGCTCCTACGCCCCGACCGTGTCGCGGCTGTCCGAGAGCCTCACGAAGTTGCGTCTACATCCGGGTCTCACCTCGGTGCGGGCCCGCTTCGAGGACCGCTTGCGCGACCTGCCAGGGGTAGGGAACCTCGCCTACAGCAGCCTTCAAGGGTTGTACTCGGCGGTTCGCGAAGTTGTAGAACCTCCAGTTTTCTTCGAGGCGTTGGGTGTCCGCTACGTCGGTCCCATTGACGGTCACGACATCGCCAAGATGGAGGAGGCTCTAGCCCAGGCGTCCGAGTTCGACGGTCCGATAGTCGTTCACGTCCTGACCCGCAAGGGACGCGGCTACCAGCCTGCCGAGGACGACGACGAGCGCTGCTTGCACGACGCCCCAGTGTTCGATCCTTCCGTAGGGCCCGGCGACGACCCGCACGCGCTCAAGGGTTACACGCAGGCGTTCAACGAGGCGATGCTGGCAGCCGGTGAGCGCTACCCGAACCTGGTCGCTATAACGGCTGCGATGCCCGGACCGACGGGTCTTCTGCCGTTCGCCGACAGGTGGCCGGACCGTTTCTTCGACGTTGGTATCGCCGAGCAGACGGCTGTCACGTCGGCCGCGGGGATGGCTATGTGCGGGCTCCGGCCTGTCGTGGCGATCTACTCGACGTTCTTCACCAGGGCGTTCGACCAGGCGAACCTCGACGTGGGCCTTCACGGCCAGCCGGTCGTGTTCGCTCTCGATCGCGCTGGGATCACAGGGCCCGACGGCGCCAGCCACCACGGCGTGCTCGACATGGCGTTGTGCCTGAGGATCCCAGGCCTCGCAATCTTCGCCCCGTCGTCAGCGCAGGACCTAGCCGCGATGCTCGACACGGCCTTGGAGCTGGGCTGCCCTTCCGCGATCCGCTATCCCCGTGGCGCCGCACGCCAGGTCGGCCCGGATCAGGTCGGCGAAGGCCTTCACGCCCGCTTGGTGCGAAGCGCCGGGCCGTCACCAAGGGGAGCGCGGGTGTGTATCCTCGCTGTGGGCAAGATGCTCGAAGCCGCCGAACAGGCTGCCGTTCTTTTGGAGGCAGACGGGGTTGACAGCACCGTCTGGGACGTCCGGGTGGTTCGTCCGTTGGATCCTCAGATGGTCCTCGACGCCGGAAGCCACGACCTGGTCGTCACCGTGGAGGACGGCGTGCGCTCCGGGGGGGCTGGCTCTTTCATCTTCGACGCAGTGGCTGACCTTAACGAGCGGAGAGTCTGCCCGCCTTTCCTGGTCCTGGGTATACCCACCGCTTACATACCGCACGGCTCGCAGGAGCAGATACTTTCCCGGTTCGGACTCGACGGGCCGGGTATCGCTGCCGCAATCTCGAAAGCTCTTCCCGACAGGGCAGCGCTAAGCCCGGGGGACACGCAAGGCCAGTGGTGACGGGGATGGGACCGGTCTCCACCGGACCGTCGTCGGGAGGATCCGCCGGCCAGGGGATCTCCGACCAAGCTGCCTCCGCCGGGACATTCGCGCCTGGTCGCCGCTGTGCCCTCGACTCTACCCTCGCCGCAGCTAGCGAAAAGTTCGCCCACCTAGCGCGGGGATCCCTGGACCGGCCGGTACCGGCATGCCCCGACTGGAAGGTAGTCGACCTGGTAGGCCACCTCGGAGGGGTCTACAGCTGGGTGACCCTGGTCCTTGCGGCGGGTGGGGAGCGTCCCTCCGGGGTCAGGGCCACCCCGCCAGCGGACCGGGACGAGATTATTGATTGGTTCTCGCAGCAGCGCGGCGGCCTGCTCGAAGCTTTCGCTTCCACACCCGGCGACGCCCCGGCGTGGAGCTTCTCCTCCCGCGGCGAACCGGCTGCCTCGTGGTGGCTGAGACGCCAAGCCGTCGAGACCGCAGTACACCTGCACGATCTTGAAGAAGCTGTAGGCTACGACGCTGACGCTGACCCGGCTGGCGCTCGCACGGTCAGCGTCGAAGCCGCAGGTGACGGCGTCGACGAGATGCTCTGCGACCTCGTCCTGTCATACCTCGACCGCCACGCAGGTGTCGGGGTCTCGGGGACCCTTCACGTCCACTGCACCGACACCCCGGGCGAGTGGCTGGTGGACTTCGACGCCCGACCTCCACGAACGGTGCGGGAGCACGCCAAAGCCGACGCGGCAGTTCGCGGGCCTGCGGGGGAGCTTCTTTTGTGGCTTTGGAACCGTCGAAGCCTGGAAGGTTCCTGCTTGGAAGTCTTCGGCGACGCTCAGGTCGCCCGGTCGTGGCAGCTGATCCGCCTTTAGCTTACGACCCGACCGGGTCGATCAGCTCTGGACCTCGGTTGGACACCTTGTTGACCAGGCTGGACACGCGCCACGCTTCGATCAACCCGGGCCTGGCCGGC
>JAJZAM010000031.1 GCA_021799445.1 Actinomycetes bacterium | reverse complement strand
GGTTCCCACAAGATCAACAACGTCCTCGGCCAAGGGCTGCTGACTTTGGCCATGGGCAAGAACAGGATGGTCGCAGAAACCGGGGCCGGCCAGCACGGTGTAGCGACAGCGACAGCTGCGGCACTTTTCGGCCTGGAATGCGTCGTGTACATGGGCGAGGTCGACACTCAACGTCAGGCCCTGAACGTGTTCCGCATGAAGCTCCTCGGCGCACGCGTCGAGCCGGTGCGATCAGGCAGCCGCACGCTCAAAGACGCCGTGAACGAGGCGATGAGGGACTGGGTGGCTAGCGTCGAGGACACCCACTACTGCCTGGGGTCGGTCATGGGGCCTCACCCCTACCCGTGGATGGTCCGCGAGTTTCAAAGCGTGATCGGCAACGAGGCGCGCGAGCAGTTCCGTGAAGCGCTCGGCGGTGACGACCCAGATTTCGTTGTTGCTTGCGTCGGTGGGGGATCGAACGCGGCCGGCACTTTCGCCGGCTTCGTGTCCACCCGGGCGCGCCTAGTAGGGGTGGAAGCCGCAGGGGGGTCCGCCGTCGGTCGTGGCATACCCGGCGTTCTGCACGGTATGCGCTCCTACCTGCTCCAAGACGAGTGGGGCCAAATTTTGGAGGCGGAGTCGATCTCGGCTGGATTGGACTATCCAGGGATCGGACCGGAGCATGCGTGGCTGGCCGACGCTGGGCGGGCCGAGTACCACTCGGCGAGCGACGCCGAAGTGCTCGAAGCGTTGAAACTTCTAGCGCGAACTGAGGGCATCATCCCGGCTTTGGAACCAGCGCATGCGCTGGCCTGGCTTGTGCGGGCGGCACGCGAAGGGATCGTCCCAGCCGGTTCTACGGTGATGATGACCCTTTCTGGGCGCGGCGACAAGGACGCCGAGACAGTGATGGGCCTCCTAAAGGAGACTTCACTTTGACAGCGCCCGGCGTTGCCGTGGAGCCGCACCTGCGCGACGTCCGGGACGCCGGCAGGAAGATCCTCGTCGCGTACATGACCGGGGGTCTCGTGGCCGACTGGGTTCGCTACGTCGAGGCCATGGCCGACGCCGGCGCGGACGCAGTGGAGATCGGCATTCCCTTCTCCGACCCTGTGATGGACGGCCCGACTATTCAAGAAGCGTCGGGCGCGGCGCTCGCCAGGGGTGTCACCCCGGCTTCGATCCTCGACGACGTCGCAGGCGCCCAAGTGGAGGTGCCTCTCGTGGCGATGACCTACTACAACTTGGTCGCCCGGGCCGGTCACGTCCGCTTCGCCCGGCAGCTGGCGGCCGCCGGGGTGCGCGGGGCGATCGTGGCTGACATCCCGCTCGAGGAGTCAGCAGGGTGGGAGACCGACGCCGGCGACAGCGGCGTGGAGACCGTGCTCCTGGCGGCGCCTGTCAGCTCCGACAGCCGTCTCGCGCAGATATGCCGACGATCGCACGGTTTCGTCTACGGAGTTAACGTGATGGGCGTGACCGGGGAGCGCGCTGCGATCTCGAGCTCGGCTGAGGTCCTGGCGAAACGGCTCAAGGCTGTCACCGACCTGCCGGTGGTGATGGGTTTTGGGGTGTCCACCCCCGAACAGGCCGCAGCTGTCGCAGCCTGCGCCGACGGGGCTGTGGTCGCGTCAGCGTTGATACGCCAGGTCCTCGCCGGCGCGGGGCCAGCAGAAGTGGCCGCCGCTGTCAAGGCTTTCCGGGCGGCTTTAGACTAGCCGCCCGGACGGTGCTTTCGCCAGAGTGTCCTTGCAGCAGCGCTGTCAGCTGGTGGCGCCGCTGAACTCCAGGGTGACCTTCACGTCGCCAGGCTGGCGGGTGTAAGCATCTTTCCAGTTGTCCAAACCAGTGGGCCTGGTGATCAACTTCGCCAGCCAGCTTTTGTCTGCGTCGGCGAGCGCTTTAGCGCCGGCCTCGTAGTGGCGACGGTTCGCATTTACCGACCCGAACACCACGTCGTTTTCGAGCACCATGCGACGGTTGAGCAAGCCGACGTCGACCGAAAGGTCCCGGCCCCCCGAGGAGACCCCGGTGAGGCACACGACGCCGTTCGCCCCGGCGGCGTCCATAACGTCGAATATCAACTGGCCGACACCGGTGCACTCGATCGCTACGTCCGGGGTCACTTTCGTGTCAGCGACGCTGCCGTGGTGGTAGGTGGCGCCGAGCGCGTGCACCAGTTCAGGTTTCAACCCTTCGGTCACCTGGTCGAGGACGTGCACTTCCAGACCCTGCTGCACGGCGAGAAGAGCTGCGAGGAGCCCGATAGGACCGGCGCCGGTGACAAGGACGGTCTTGGGTCGCCAAGCGGCGCGTTTGCCGATCCGCTCGATGTGATCCCAAGCCTTGGCTACGACCGTCGTCGGCTCGAGGAGAACACCGAGGTTGCCCAGCCCCGGGTCCACCTTGACCACGAAGTCTTCGGTGATGCGGTAACGCTCCCGGGCGTATCCGTGGTGCTGCTTGATGCCCCACTCGGTGTACTGGCCGTTTCGGCACATGTCCCATTCGCCTACCGAGCAGTTGTGGCAGGGAACCGGGTCCGGACGCCTGACGATAGCGACGACCAGGTCCCCGACGCTAAGCCCGGAACCGTCGGGGGCTTCGAGGACCTCGCCCAGGGACTCGTGGCCTATCGCAAGGCGCTCCTCGCCTTCAGGGGCCCAGCCGTACTCACCGGCAATTATCTCCAGGTCCGTTCCGCACACCCCAACAGCCCGCGTCTTCACCAGCACCGGCCCGTCCGAATCGGGTGGTTCGGGCAGTTCGGTCAGGTCGACGGATCCTGCTTGGAGAGGGACGACGGTAACGGCGCGCATACCCCGAGGCTAGCCGGTGATGGCGCATAGGCCGTCT
Organism: Actinomycetes bacterium; assembly: GCA_021799445.1. Taxonomy (GTDB): domain Bacteria; phylum Actinomycetota; class Acidimicrobiia; order Acidimicrobiales; family Palsa-688; genus JAJZAM01. The sequence continues at coordinate 15,585 of JAJZAM010000031.1, read as the reverse complement.
CGCCGGTCGGGGCTGCGGCGCGTGGCAGAATATCGAAGTGAGTGCAGGGACGCAGCTTCTAAGAGCGGGGAGGCTGCTCGTCGCGAACCCGAAGCTAACCGATCCGAACTTCGACCGTAGCGTGGTGATGCTCGTCGCTTACGGAGTCGAAGGTGCGCTGGGGCTGGTGCTGAACCGGCCGAGCGACATGGCGGTCAGCGCCCCGCTGCCACAGTGGGCGCACCTAGCAACCGAGCCGGCCGTGATGTTCCTCGGGGGTCCCGTCGCCCACCAGGCGGTCATCTGCCTGGCCAGGTCGGCTTCGCGCGGACAGGGGCATCCGGCGACCCCGACGTGGCCGGGACCTCAGGGCTTGCCGGACCCCACCTCCGACCCGACAGGCGTCCCGGGGATCGGCATTCCGGGTATAGGCCAGGCGATACCCGGCGCCCAGCCGGGCGCCGCCGACGAAAGCGCTGTCCCCGGCGGCTGGAAGCAGCTGGACGGCGACCTCGGGACGCTCGACTTGGAGGGGGATCCCGACGCTTTCGCGGGGCGGGTCAGCGCGCTCAGGGTGTTCGCCGGCTATGCGGGATGGGCCGGAGGTCAGCTGGAAGGCGAGATCGAAGCCGGCGCCTGGTGGGTGCTCGACGCCGCACCCGACGACGCTTTCAGCGCCGAGCCGGACAGCTTGTGGAAGCGGGTGCTTCTCCGCCAACCCGAGCCGCTGCGCCTCGTCGCTTTCTACCCCGACAACCCCGCCTGGAACTAAACGGTCCGCCCTGACCTGGCGGTGCCATCACGGCGGTCGGGACGGTTGTGAGACGATGAGATGTAACTTAATTGCAGTCGCCGTGTAACTTGCCGGTGCAGTCCCTAACCCTTGAGGAGGATTCGAGCTGTGCTTTCGACAATGCAGGACGTGCCTTTGACGATCACATCCCTCTTCCGCCACGGGGCTCGCGTGCACAGACGCTCCAAAGTTCTGACCTTCGACGGCACTTCCACGTCAGAGGCGACATTCGCAGAGGTAGCCGAGCGGGCCGAGCGGCTAGCGGGCGCACTTAGACGGCTCGGTCTGGGCGCTGGCGACGTCGTAGGCACTTTCATGTGGAACAACCAGGAGCACCTCGAAGCTTATTTCGGTGTACCTTGCATGGGCGCAGTCCTGCACACTCTCAACTTGAGGTTGTTCCCCGAACAGCTCGTTCACGTGGTCAACCAGGCGGGCGACAAGGTGATACTGGTAAACTCGAGCGTCGTCGCAGCTTTAGCGGCGGTGTCCGCCCAGCTGCGAACCGTGGAGCACTACATCCTCGTCGACGACGGCCCCGTCGACGAGAAAGCGCTCGGGGCGCTCGGATCGGTCCTGCGCTACGAGGACGTCATCGCTTCTGAGGCCCCCGGAGCCGACTGGCCCGACATCGACGAGAGGTCAGCTGCCGCCATGTGCTACACGAGCGGCACCACTGGCGACCCTAAAGGAGTCGTCTACAGTCACCGTTCCACGTTCCTGCATGCCTTCGCCTACAACAACGCTTCCAGCCTCACCATAACCGAGCGTGACCGGGCGGTGATCATCGTGCCCATGTTCCACGTCAACGCTTGGGGTTGGCCCTATGTGGGATGGATGTGCGGCTGCGACCTGGTGATGCCCGGACGCTTCTTGCAGGGGGAGCCCCTCGTCAAGCTGTTCGAGATGACCAAAGCTACCGTCTCAGCGGGAGTGCCGACCATCTGGAGCGAAGTGCTGCGCTACGTCGAAGCCAACCCCGGTCACGACCTGTCCAGCCTGCGCGGTCTCGTGTCAGGAGGGTCAGCGCTACCCGGAAGCCTCGTAGACGGTTTCGACAAGCTTGGGATCCGGATGTTGCAAGGTTGGGGGATGACCGAGACGAGCCCGGTCTGCGCCGTTAGCGAACCCCCAGGTGAGGCTGACCCTTGGGACCGTGCATGGCGGCTGCGTACCGGACGTGTCCTGCCTGGGGTGGAGATGCGCATAGTAAAAGATGACGGCTCGGAAGCCCCCTGGGATGGTCAGACTACAGGTGAGGTGGAAGTGCGAGGATCGTGGATCACCGGCTCCTACTACATGGATCCCGCCCCGGAGAAGTTCCACGACGGGTGGCTTCGCACCGGAGATATCGGCAGCATCGACGACCACGGGTTCCTGCAGATATCAGATCGCCTAAAAGATGTCATCAAGTCCGGCGGCGAATGGATCTCCTCGGTGGAGCTTGAGAACGTCCTGATGGGACACCCTGAGGTGGCAGAAGCCGCAGTGGTCGGCGTTCCCGACGACAAGTGGGGGGAGAGACCCCTCGCTGTCGTCGTCCGAAAGACCGGAAGTTCCCTGGGGGCGTCAGACCTACGTGCATGGCTCGACGGTCGGGTAGCGAAGTGGTGGATACCTGAGCGTTGGGCGTTTATCGACTCGGTTCCCAAGACCTCTGTCGGCAAGTTCGACAAGAAGGTCCTCAGAGCCAAAGAGTCAGCCGGCGACCTCGTCGTCGAGCATGTTGCGTAGCGCCGCGACTGACTTGGGTAATTAAGTCAGGCGGGACGGCGCCGGTCACGCCAGCGGCGTCAGCCTAACGTCAACCTGCATGCCCGAGGTCGGGCCACCGTTGAAAATTCCCTTCACGGGGGCCACGTCGGAGTAGTCCCGTCCGCGCGCCACCAACACGTGGCGGTCGCTGACGGGAGCTCCCGCTGTCGGATCCACCGCCACCCAGTCCCCAACCCAGTACTCCACCCAGGCGTGGCTTTCGGCGGGGATTGCAGCGCCGACGGTGACATCCTCAGAGGGATAGACGTAGCCGGAGCAGTACCTTGCCGGGATCTTCATAGCGCGCAGCAGGCAAAGGGACAAGTGGGCGAAGTCTTGGCAGACCCCTTCTCCACCCTCCCAGGCTTGTATCCCAGAAGTGTGAACCCCTGTAGCTCCTGTCTTGTACGTCAGCTCGGCGCCAACCCAGCTAAGCGCGGCAATAGCGGCTTCGCCGGGCGAGCCCGTATGGGAGAGTGACCCGGCGACCCCTGCGATCCGACCGTCGCTTGGCACGTAGCTGGTGTAGTCGAGGAACTCGCCGAAATCGTCGCTCACAGCGTCCGTTTCGAGGCTTGCCCAAGTCACGTCGGGTTCGGAGGCGTCGACCGTTGACATCTCCACCACGGAGCTCGACGCAACCGTCAGGGTGTCGTGGGGCGAGTGGATGTCGAATGCGTGGACTTGGGTACCCCAATAGTCGATGTAGGTGTACAGCGGAACCTGCGGGGTGACTCGGACGCGCAGGTCTAGGAGCTGCTGGCAGGGGGTGCTGAGCGGCGTCAGCCTCACCTCGTTGTAAGACGACTGGACGACTCCGCTGTAGCTGTAACGGCTCGTATGGTCGATCTTAAGGCGTCTGGGTGTCACCGGGATGAGACCCCTTCGACGCCTTCCCTTTCCATGGTCCACTCGACCACGTTCGTCTTGCGGAAGTATCGGGTGGCGACAGCCATCGAAGCGGCCGCGCACTGACGTTGAAGGTCTGGGAGCAACTCGGGGAGCTCGAACATGAGCTCGGACACCTGGATGAACTCGAGAGTCGTTCGAAGCCTGCCTAGGACTCTGCGTCCTTCGTCGCTAGGCCCCAAGCGTCCCGAGATAGGGTCAAGCTCCGCCAGGCAGTCCTCGGCTGCGCGCAAGGAGAAAAAAGCGGAACGTGGGAACAAGCGGTCCAGCAGAAGGAACTGGGCTGCGAGAGCCCCTTCGGGCTCACGGCGGTAGGTTCGCAGGAACGCTTCGTGGGCGGAGAAGGACCGCAGCAGCACGACCCAGTCCGGTTCGGGACCTGAAGTGGCTGCAGCCAGGAGCCGTGCGAGCATGTCCACCCGTTCCAAGCTGCGCCCGACGACCATGAACCGCCAGGCGTCATCCCTTGACATGGTCGAATCGATAAGACCGGAGATCACGGCGGCTCTCTCCTTGACGAACCGGAAGAAGCTGTATGCGCTGAAAGCCGTGCTCGGAGTCCCCTCGGCGAAGATGGTGTTGTACGTGACGTTGAGGGCCTCCCAAAGCTCCGAGCTGATAGCTTCACTCACGCCTCTGGCGTTGGCTCGTGCCGCTACCAATGACGAAACGATCGAGCTCGGGTTTCCCACGTCGAAGGCGAGCCTGTCTACGACCTGCTGGGACGTGAGCCGTTCCGGGTCGGCCTCCGGCGCCTTGACTCCCATCACAGCCAGAAGCCTTGCGCACAGCTCCGCTTCGCTTTCGACCTGGGTCTCCAGCAGGTGATGGACGTGCACGTCGAGGATCCTGGCGGTGTCCTCTGCCCTTTCGACGTAACGTCCGATCCAGAACAGGCTTTCAGCGATCCGGCTCAGCACGACAGTGGACCTTGGCCGTGCCCGGCCTGCTGTTGCTGACGTTCCTGTTGATGCAACCGGTCAGGGTCCTCCCAGCTCGGCCCCGGCTCGGGGTCGAACACTCCAACGGGAAGGCCGGATGGTCGCCGGAGGGAACTTCCCGGCGCAGGGGCGTTGGAGGCCACTTCGCGCCCGTGCCCGCCGGTAGGTGCTTTCGCTTTTCGCCGGCTACTCCCGGCGATCACCCAAGTGTCTTTCGAGCCACCGCCCTGGCTTGAGTTCACTACTAGCCCGCCCTCGGGTAGCGCAACCCTGGTGAGCCCGCCGGGGAGCACCCAAATGCCATTGCCGTCGTTGATAGCGAAAGGGCGAAGATCCAAGTGACGCGGTGCGATCCGATTGTCTACCCATGTGGGCGCAGTCGACAAAGCCACCAACTCCTGGGCGATCCATCCCCTAGGGTTGACGGTCAGGTTCTGTCTCAGCGAGGCCAGCTGCTCGTCTGTCGCCTCCGGGCCTATCACTATCCCGTAGCCGCCGGATCCCGACACCGGCTTGAAGACGAGCTCATCCATGCGGGCGAGCGTGTACGCCAACTGCTCGGGATCTTCGAGACGGTAGGTGGCGACGTTCCTCAGTATCGGCTCTTCGCCCAGGTAGTAGCGGATCGCCTCCGGTACGTAGGTGTAGGTCAGCTTGTCGTCGGCCACCCCGTTGCCTACGGCATTCGCCAAAGTGACATTACCCGAGCGTGCAACGTTGATAAGGCCGGGGCAGCCGACCAGGGAGTCGCTCCTGAAGTGGAGCGGGTCGAGGAACTCATCGTCGACGCGCCTGTAGATCACGTGAACCTCGCGTTCCCCGTCGGAGGTTCTCATGTACACACGCCCGGAGTGGCAGAGCAGGTCGCGGCCTTCGACAAGTTCGACGCCCATCTGGCGGGCGAGGAACGAGTGCTCGAAGAAAGCTGAGTTGTACACCCCAGGTGTCATCACCACGACAGTCGGGTCGGCGACGCCTGGCGGTGCGGCGGCCCTGAGAGCTTCGAGGAGCTTCGCTGGGTAGCCGTCGACGGCGGTGACCCTATGACTTGCGAAAAGTTCGGGGAATATGCGGGCCATCATCCTGCGGTTCTCGATGACGTAGGAAACCCCCGAAGGGCATCGCAGGTTGTCCTCAAGCACATAGAAATGCCCGTCTTCGCCGCGGACTACGTCGATGCCGGCGACGTGCACCCGGACCCCGTTGGGTGGTTCGATCCCCCAAGCTGCTCGGTGAAAGTGCTCTGAAGAGGTGACCAAGCGACGGGGTATGACCCCGTCGGAGAAGATACGCCCGGCGCCGTATACGTCCGCGAGGAGCGCTTCTAGGGCTTTTACGCGCTGCACGATGCCGCGCTCGAGCTCCTGCCACTCCTCGTCGACGATCAGGCGGGGGATAAGGTCGAGCGGGAAAGGGCGCTCCTCGCCTGACAGTTGGAAAGTGATACCCCGGTCGCGGAACATGCGGTCCCTGGCCGACGCGCGCGACTCCAGTTCGGCGCCGGACAGGGATTGGAGGATGTCACACAGAGCTTTCGTGCCCGGTCGCGGAGACCCGCGGTCCTCGAACATCTCGTCCCAGGCGTTTCGGCCGTAAGGATGAGCGAGGCTGTAACCGTCGAGGAGATCCCCCATCCTTCTCATTGTGACAGGTCAGTGTTTCGGGCGGGTTACCAGCCCGAACTCACCGCACTGTGGATGGCCCCGGGCTGCCGGTTACCGCCCGCCGCCCGTGGCCAGCGGCCAGCGGCCTGCTCACCAGCTACGAGCGCGCAGGTCGGTTCGCTGCGCGCCTGCGGGCCCGCTCGGAAGCGTCGAGAACGACCTTGCGGATCCTCACAACCGAGGGTGTCACCTCGACGCACTCGTCGTCGCGTATGAACTCCAACGCCTGCTCCAGCGACAGCTGAAGGGGAGGGACCAGACGCACGGTCTCGTCCGACGCCGCGGCACGCATGTTCGTCAGCTTCTTCTCTTTCGTCGGGTTCACGTCCATGTCGTCCGAGCGGGCGTTCTCCCCGACGATCATCCCCTCGTAGACTTCCACTCCCGGTCCGACGAAAAGGGCGCCGCGCTCCTGGAGGTTCGTTAAGGCGTACGCCGTCGTGGGACCCCGCCGGTCGGCAACCATCGACCCATTGGGCCGTGTCCGCAGATCCCCGTGCCAGGGTTCGTAGCCTTCGAAGACGTGGTGGATCTGACCGGTGCCCCGCGTCTCTGTGAGGAACTCGGTGCGGAAACCGATCAGTCCTCGCGAAGGCACCAGCCATTCCATCCGCACCCAACCGGTGCCGTGGTTGACCAGGTCTTCCATCCTGCCTTTTCGCAGCGACAGCAGCTGGGTGACCACGCCCATGAAGTCCTCGGGAACGTCGACGCTCACCCTCTCCATTGGCTCATGCAGCTTCCCGTCGACCTGGCGGGTCAGAACCTGCGGTTTGCCGACTGTCAGCTCGAAACCTTCGCGGCGCATCAACTCGACCAGCACCGCCAAAGCCAGCTCTCCCCGCCCTTGCACCTCCCACGTGTCGGGACGTTCGGTGGGCAGGACTTTGACGCTCACGTTGCCGACCAGCTCCGCGTCGAGCCGGTTCTTGATGAGGCGGGCGGTCAGCTTCGTGCCAGGCTTGTGGCCGTCCACGGCACGCCCGGCGAGGGGAGACGTGTTTATCCCGATGGTCATCGAGATGCTCGGATCGTCGATGGAAATTACAGGCAGCGGCCTCGGGTCGTCAGGATCCGCGAGAGTGTCCCCGATCATTATCTCCGGGATACCCGCGACGGCGATGATCTCACCGGGACCTACTCCTTCGGGCGGCGCATCAACGCGGTCCAAAGCCTCCGTGACGTAGACCTCGGACAGCCGGACCCGTTCCACCGTCCCGTCGTGGCGGCACCACGCAACCGAGTCACCCTTGCGAACCCGGCCGTTACGGACCCTGCACAGGGCCAGCCGGCCCACGTACGGAGAGGCGTCGAGGTTGGTGACCAGGGCCTGGAAAGGATGGTCCGGCTCGTAGGTGGGCGCCGGTATCGCCTCGACGAGTAACTCGAACAGGGTTCCCAGGCCGGGCGAAGCGTCGACTTCGTCGGGGCTCATCGCCGCCCGGCCGGCCCTGGCGTTGGCGTACACGATCGGGAACTCGATCTGCTCCTCGTCGGCGCCTAGATCCAAGAACAGGTCGTACACGGCGTCCACCACCTCGGCTGGCCGGGCGTCGGGACGGTCGATCTTGTTGACGACGCATATGACCGGCAGGCGCGCTTCGAGGGTTTTTCGCAAGACGAACCGGGTCTGAGGTAGCGGCCCCTCACTGGCGTCCACCAAGAGGAGTACGCCGTCCACCATCGTCAGGCCCCGCTCGACCTCGCCGCCGAAGTCGGCGTGACCGGGAGTGTCGACGATGTTGATCCGCAGGTCGCCGTAGCGGACGGTCGTGTTCTTGGCGAGGATGGTGATGCCTTTCTCGCGTTCGAGGTCCATCGAGTCCATCACCCGCTCGGCGACCTCCTGGTTGGCGCGGAAAGCTCCGGACTGGCGCAGCATGGCGTCGACCAGGGTCGTCTTGCCGTGGTCCACGTGGGCGACGATCGCTACGTTGCGGATATCAGTTCTAAACATGGCAGGGAGAGATTTTCGTAGGACTCCAGTTTCGGGGGACTGCCCACCCTAGCGGGCGGGCTCAGGTCGAGTGTTTCGCCTTGTGATGGTCGCGCATCCTCTTGCGGATCAACGCCCGGCGCGCCTGGAGATCCCGGTAGCTCATCGACTCGACCTCGGAGGGTACTCCCAGCGAAGCTCTAAGCCCGTCGAGGTCGACGGCGGTCTCGCGTGGGTCCACGCCGACCTCAGCTGCGATCCGCTCGCCGTGGCGTGCCGTGAAGTACATGGCGATGCGCGTCACCTCCTGGAAGAGGTCCAGGTCAGGTGCGAGAGTCGCCAGCGCCCCGTCGATGAACAGCAGATCCTTGACGTAAAGCATCAGGACTTTGGGGAACTTCGCTCCGTAAGCGAGAAGCTTCTTGGTGATGTCACGAATCTCGCCGAGAAGCTCCTCCGGGGACATCGTCGTAGGGTCCCTCACCGGCTGGTCTATGCCCAGGTCGACGATAACTGCGTCGAGGTCGGTGTCCGCCGGGAGCGCGCCGAGGTCGCGAAGCGCCGAGAGCTGCATCTTGGGGTCGTTGATCGTCCCGCCCATGAGCATCCGCAGGAAAGCCAGTCGCCGCGGCTGGTCAAGTCTGCCCGTGATCCCGTAGTCGAGCAGCGCCACTTTCCCGTCGGGAAGCACGAACAAGTTCCCGCCGTGCAGGTCCCCGTGGAACACCCCGAAAAGCGTCGCCCCTTCCAGGAAGGAGATCATGAGCGCCCGGACAACCTCAGTGGTGTCGATCCCGGCCGCTCTCATACCTTCGACGTCGTCGAAGGAGAAGCCGCTCAAACGTTCCATCACGAGCACCCGGCGGGTCACCAGCCGCGGATGAGGGCGGGGAACTATCACCTGGCGCTGATCGGTCTGAGCGAACACTTCGGCCACGTCGAGCATGTTGTCAGCCTCCAGACGGAAGTCCAGCTCCTCGACGATCGTCTCGGCGAACAACTCCACCAGTGCGGGAGGGTTCGCCAGGCTCGCCACCGGTATCCGGCCTATAAGGTGAGGCGCGATCCAGCTCATCGCGGCTAGATCCTCGGCGACGTTACGAGCGACCGATGGTCGCTGCACCTTCACCACCACCCGCTCGCCGGTGCGCAGCGTCGCAGCGTGGACCTGGGCGATGGACGCCGCGGCGAGGGCTTCGCGCTCGAAAGAGGAGAACACCTCCTCCAAAGTCGCTCCTAGGTCCTCCTCCACGACTGCGCGTACCGTGTCGAAGGACTCCGGTGGGACACGGTCCCGGAGGAGTCGGAACTCCCCGACGAGCTCGGGGGGGAACAGACCCTCCCCTGAGGACAGGATCTGGCCGAGCTTTATGTAGGTGGGGCCGAGTCCTTGGAACGCTTTTCGCAACCGGCGCGACAGGCCGGCCCTGGACAGCTCCGGCTCGGCGATCTTTCGCGACCTGCGCCTGTCGATCAGATACCACCCTGCTAGGGCGACTCCCAGTTTGTAGGCGACTCTGACCACGCGCCTTCCGGGAGGCAGGACACGGCGGCGGAGGAGTCTAGGAACCTGCGCTTGGGTTGCACTACGACGCGAAGCGGACCCATTCCGCCATACAAGGTCGTCGGGATCTATCTCCCACGGAGGGTTCGAGCTGAACCCGCCGACGGCGAGATCAGAGGGGATAGCCGACGTCACCCGGGTAATCTACCCGACCCCCCGGCCTACGTGGACTCTTGGGACCGAAGCGACGCTCACGGTTCCAAAGGGCGCTGCCGCGACCCACGACGACTCGTGTCGCCGCAACCCCGGCCCGGCCGTTAGCGTGGTGACCTGTGAGCAAAGAAACGTTCCCGGCGTTCGTGGCGTCCAAGGACCCTGACGGGTTCCGGCGTCGCGTGCAACAGATAGACGTCAGCTTTCTCGGAGGGGACGGGGTGCTGGTCGACGTGGAGTGGTCTTCGGTCAACTACAAAGACGCACTGGCCGCCACGCCCGACGGCCGGGTGGCTCGCATCTCGCCTCTGGTCCCTGGCATCGACCTGGCCGGCCGTCTCGCCGAGCCAGCAGGTGCGCTGCCGGCGGGAACTGCGGTGATAGCCCACGGCTACGAACTGGGGGTGTCACGCCACGGCGGGTTCGCAGGGCGGGCTAAAGTTCCCGCCGACTGGTTGGTTCCCACGCCGGCCGGTCTCGACAGCCGCTCGGCGATGGTAATCGGCACCGCAGGTTTCACCGCCGCCCTGTCCGTCATAGCGCTTGAGGAAGCCGGCCTGCACCCAGCCTTGGGACCGGTCCTGGTGACCGGGGCTACAGGCGGTGTCGGCAGCGTCGCCGTCAACCTCCTGGCTGCCAGGGGTTACGAGGTGGTGGCCAGCACTGGTAAGTCGTCCAGCGCCGGCGCCTACCTGCGGTCTCTCGGAGCCTCCGACGTTATCGACCGGGCCACTTTCGAATCCCATGAGGGCAGGCCGCTGCTGCCCGAGGTCTATGCCGCGGCAGTTGACTGCGTCGGTGGCGTGACCCTCGCCAACGTGCTGGCATGCATCAGGTACGGCGGTGCTGTAGCGGCGAGCGGCCTGACCGGCGGTGCCAGCGTTCCCACGACCGTGATGCCTTTCATCCTCCGGGGGGTTTCCCTTCTCGGGATCGATTCCGTTCAGGTGCCGCTAGAGCGGAGGCGGGCGGTGTGGGAACGCCTAGGAGCTGACCTGAGGCCATCCGGCCTGGCCGACATGGTCACCGAGATCGGCCTCGGCGCTCTCGACGAGACCCTGACGCGGATATTGAAAGGCGAGCTCACCGGCCGCCACGTCGTCTCGCTCGCGTAACGCCCGGGGTGGCGCCAGCGCAAGTGACCATCCGCAGGTGGCTACCATCGGTTGTATGTGCAACCTGTCCAAGTCCAAGCCGTTGAAAGGTCACGAGTGCTGAACGCTGGCGACGCCGCCCCCGACTTCGAGCTGCCTGACCAGACCGGCGCCACGGTACGCCTGAGCTCCTTTCGCGGCCGGAAAGTCCTCGTCTACTTCTACCCCAAAGCCGACACGCCCGGGTGCACAACCCAGGCGTGCGGTCTGCGCGACGTCCTCGGCGACGTCGGCGACACGGCTGTCGTCGGGATCAGCCCTGACCCGCCGGCCAAACAGGCCAAGTTCGACCAGAAATACAATCTCGGCTTCCCGCTGCTCTCCGACGCTGACCATTCGGTGGCCGAAGCCTATGGCGTGTGGACGGAGAAGTCCATGTACGGCAAGAAGTACATGGGGATACTCCGGTCATCGTTCCTGATCGACGAGGAAGGAAAACTGGAGCAGGTGTGGTACAAGATCTCCCCGGCTGACACACCGAAGAAGCTACTTTCAGCCCTGGCCGGCTGACAGCAAAGGGCTGACATCCAGCGGGGTCGGAGCGGGAGCCGACAACTCCTGCGGCCAGCCCGATGCGGTCAGTCTTTTGGCGGTCCCATCACGATAGTGCCGTTGTGGCCGCCGAAGCCGAAGCTGTTCGAAAGCGACGGTCCAGGTGTCCAAGCCAGCGCGTCGCCGGTCACGACTTCGAGATGGATGTCGGGGTCCAACTCGCTCAAGCCGACCGTCGGAGGTATGCTCGCCTTTGAGATCGTCAACGCCAGGGCGACAGCCTCTATCGAGCCGGCGGCGCCTAACGAGTGACCGCAGACGCCTTTGATGGACGTCACGATCGGACCGGGAGATCCGAACACCTTGGTTATGGCCATGCTCTCGGAGCGGTCGTTAGCCGGGGTGGAAGTGCCGTGAGCGTTGATGTGGACTATGTCCGCGGGGGCGAGGCCGGCGTCTTGTATCGCCAGCTCCATGCACGCAACGGCGCCAGCGCCCTCAGGGGCGGGAGCTGTGATGTGATGCGCGTCGGCTGTGCTCGCCGCACCGAGCACCTCGGCGTAGATCTTCGCCTTGCGGGCCTTCGCGTGCTCGAAGTCCTCAAGGACTAGCACCGCACCCCCTTCGCTCATGACGAACCCGTCGCGCTTCGCGTCGAAAGGCATCGACTTGCCGCTCGTCGACAGCGCTGTCATGTTCGCGAAGCCCGCCTCGCCGATTGGCGTCATCGCCGCCTCCGAGGATCCGGCCAGCACGACGTCGCAACGTCCGGAGGCGACCAGGCGGGCGCCAGCACCGACGCTTTGAGTGCCAGCGGCGCACGCTGTGACGATCGCCTCACAAGGTCCGCGCAGCCCGTAGCGCATCGAGACGTCCGCAGCCGCCCGGTTCCCCATCATCATCGGAACCAGGAACGGCGTGACCCGGCGAGCGCCACGCTCGTCCATGACGTGAATCTGATCTTCGAGGGTCTCGATCCCGCCGATTCCCGTGCCGATCATGACCCCGGCGCGGTCGGGGTCGACTTGCAGAGCCGCCAAACCGCCGGCGTCGGCCACGGCCTCCTCGGCTGCTACCGCCGCGAACTGCGTGAAGCGGTCTACTCGGCGGAGCTCCTTCGGCCCGTAGATGTCGGTCGCGTCGAATCCAGGGACCCTCCGCGGTCCGTCGGCGGGAGGCCGGTGAAGGCCTGCCCAGAACGCCTCCTGGCCGACCCCGCAAGGTGCCACCACCCCGACTCCCGTGACGACAACACGTCTTCCTCGTATCCCGGGGTTGCCCGGGTAGGGGTGGAGGGCGAACATCAGAGCTTCGAGGTGACCAGACCGAAAGCTTGAGCCACAGTCTTGACGCCTTCGAGCTCGGACTCGTCGACTGTGATGTCGAACTGCTCTTCGAGGGCCATCACCAACTCGACAAGGTCGAGGCTGTCGGCGTCCAAGTCGTCGGCGAAGCTGGCCTCTGGCGTCACCTTGGAAGGCTCAACTTGAAGTACGTCCACGGCACACTGCTTGAACTTGTCGAATGCTTCCTCTTGGTCCATCATGTCCTCTCTTATCCTGTCTCGTCTCGTTGTTCCTGCGTCGGCCCAACTTCCCAAATCTACTGTGTAGACGGGCTCGCTTCACGATTCACGGCCGGTTCCCCTGCCATCGCCAAACGGCTGATGCCCAGGTCATGCCCGCGCCGAAGCCAGCCAGGAGCAGGTGGTCACCTTCACGGACCCGTCCGGAGCGGATAGCGTCTACCAGGGCGAGCGGGATAGAAGCCGAGCTCGTGTTGCCGGTTGAGCCGATCACCGACGCAACTTTCTCCTGGGGAAGTCCCAGCCTCGCTGCGACGGCGTCCATGATCCTGATGTTCGCCTGGTGAGGTACGAACAATGCGACGTCGTCAGCTTCGAGCTTCGCTCTCTCCAGCGAGGCTTTTGCCGACGCCACGGTGGCTGTCACCGCCCTCCTGAAGACCTCCTTGCCGCGCATCGCCATCCCCGAGCCGTGATGGGCGTAGAGAAGGTCGACCAAGCTGCCGTCGACTCCCAGGTCCCATCCGAGGAGGGAACCGTCTGAGGGGGTGGCTTCGACCACGACGGCTCCGGCACCGTCGCCGAATAGGAAGGCGTTCGTCCGGTCCGCCCAGTTAGTCGCCCGCGACAGGGTCTCAGCTCCTATCAGCACGATCCTGCGGGCTCCGGCTGCGATCAGGCCGCTTGCGGTAACGATCCCGTAGGTGAAACCGGCGCATGCTGCGTTAATGTCCATGGCCCCTCCCGTCACGCCCAGTTCGGCGGCGACGGAAGCCGAACTGGCCGGGATGAGCTGATCGGCGGTGGTGGTGCACAAAACGACCATGTCGACGTCGGTTCCTTCGAGCCCCGCTACCTGCAGCGCTTCGCGTGCGGCTCGCACGGCGAGCGTGCCGGTAGTCCCCAGGCCGCTCAGAGGGGGGTGAGGGTCAGCGGGGGGGTCGACGAAAGGGCCGGTAGCCACGTGGCGCGTGTGGATGCCGCTGCGCTCGACGATCCACTCGTCGCTGGTGTCGAACAGGGTGGCTATCTCTTCGTTGGTGACTGTCCGCTCCGGCAGGGCGGAACCCCAACCGGTTATCGTCACGCCAGTCACGAGTTGTGCAGCCATGCTATCGGCTGGCCGGCTTGGACCCTCTCGCCGGGCTGGGCTATGTAACCCCTGAACACGCCTGCGAAACCCGACCGGATCTCATTCGAAGAAACGGTCCCGACGAGGCCGCCGACCTCTATGCGTTCGTCTACCCGGAACGGCCTAGGTGGCGGCTCGAAGATCCCAGCGCAAGGGCTGATGAGCACACGCTCGGAGACGTAGAGGAGCTCCCCGTGGTGCACCGAGGCGTAGGTGTGAAGGGCGCTGTCGCCGGCCATGGTATCCACCAGCCGGTCCAGGTCGTTCGGTACAGACACTGCCACCGTGACCGCGCTCGGCAAGGTCTTTTTTACAGTGGCACAAAGGGAGTCCCCCGGGCCAAGCTCCACGAAGAACTTCTCCTCCTCAAGGTCAGGGTCGAGGGCGCCGGCCAGGCGAAGCACGCTTTGATGCCACCTGACCGGGCTGCACAACTGGGCTGACAGCATCAGCCGCCATTCGTCGCCGCCGACATGGAACCGGCTGTCGACGTTCGCGACCAGGGGAGTGTCAGGGTCGTGGAAGACCGTAGTGTCGAGCATCTTGCGGAGCCGTTCGCGCGCTGGGGCCATGAGCGGGGTGTGGAAAGCGCCGCCGACCCTCACAGGGTAGGAGCGTTTCGCGCCGAGGCTCATGGCCCAAGCCACCGCCGCTTCGATCGCTGCGGGATCGCCCGCTATGACCGACTCGTCCGAGGTGTTGATGTTCGCCAGCCACACGTCGCCTTCCGCCAGCCGGCAGGCCACGTCGGCGGTGTCCGCGTCGCATCCCTCAAGGACTGTCATCGTTCCTGGTCGAGCCTCGGCGGCTGACTGCATGGCTTCTCCTCGCTCGGCGACTAGCTGAACCGAAGCGTCGAACCCCAAGGCCCCGCTGGCTGCGAGGGCGCTGTACTCGCCGACCGAGTGGCCGGCGAGGCGAGTCGGTTCCACGCCGATGCGTTCCACGGCGTCGAGGATCATCAGGCTGAAAGTGAAAGTTGCCAGCTGCGCGTTGTGAGTTTGGGTGAGCTCCTCCGCTCCCGCCTCGTTTAGAAGCCAGCCGATGTCCCTACCCGCAGCACGAGACGCCTCTTCCACGACTTCCCAGGAGGGGTGCTCGGCCCACGGCCGTCCCATTCCCGGCCGCTGCGATCCTTGACCTGGAAAAATGAAAGCGGGCACCTTGTGGGACTGTCTCCTTGAGTTTCGGGTGTGAGCTGGTCTAGACGAGCTCTGTGCAAGCCTGGTCGACTTTACGACCTGCCAAGGTCCGGGATGGTAACGATCCGCCCGAGCCGCTCAGCGCGGTCTGCGAGCAGCGCGGCGCGGAGCTGTTTTTGTTCTAGGCTAAAACGTCGAAGGGCCGGCCCGGATGGCGGAATAGGTAGACGCGAAGGTCTCAAACACCTTTGACCGAGAGGTCGTGCGGGTTCGATTCCCGCTCCGGGCACCCCGTATTTTCGGCGTTTCCGCTGGTCACAGGCCCGGCCGGGTCTGGTAAGACCAGGGTGCTGTCGGTGGCTAGGGAGCGTTTAGAGGATCAGGGTAGGGGGCTGGTGGTTGTCGCGCCGACTCGTAAAGGCGCGCAGGTCGCCGCCGCGGAGGTA
>JAJZAM010000214.1 GCA_021799445.1 Actinomycetes bacterium | reverse complement strand
CGCAACAACCGTGCTCAGCCTCGACATCCGCAACGTATTTTTCACCCAGCTCGACTTCGGATATGGAGCCGCCCTCGGTGTGCTCGTCGCCGCCGGCTTGATCGTGGTTGCCATTTGCATCTGGATATTTCGCCGTGCCTGGCTCCAGTCCCGTCGACGCCTTGTTCGTGGCGTCGCCATCACCCGGTCACGTACCGTCGTCCGGAGCGCGTCGTGAGCGCCGGCGTTGCGCTACGGCCACGGCGGGCGAGACGTGTCGGCAGTTCCCGCTGGCTGGCGGACACCTCGCTTCTCGTTCCGGTCCTGATCGCGGTGGTGCCGGTGCTCTGGCTTGTTTACAGCTCGTTCCGCCTGAGCCGCTACATCATCAGCCCGAATCCCGCGCAGTCGTTCTTCACCCTTACGTTTCACAACTACCTGAGCGCCTTCAGTGGGCAGAACCCCCTCGCTCACGAGTTCGTGAACAGCCTTGTGATCGTTGTCGGTACCATCCTTTTCGCCGTAGGCGTCGGTTCGCTCGCGGGCTACTCGCTCTCCAAGCTCGACTGGCCGAAGTGGGTCGTTACCGCTGCGCTCGGAGGGTGCCTTCTTATCCAGCTGCTGCCACCGGTCACGCTTTTGCCCGGCTTCTATGTAACGCTCGAGCATCTTGGCGTACTGGGTTCGGTGTTCGGGCTCGTACTGCTGAACACGGTGGTCAACGTTCCCTTCGCCACTCTGTTGATGAAAATCTATTTCGATGCAATCCCAAAAGAGCTTGCTGAGGCAGCTGCCATCGACGGCGCGTCGGAGGCGACGTCGATGTGGCGGATCATGGCACCGCTTGCCATGCCGGGCCTCGCGACTACAAGCATTCTTGTCGGGATCTTTGCCTGGAACGAGTTCTTGATGGGCCTTACGATGAGTTCGAGCACGGCGAACGCGCCATTCACCGTCGGAGTCGCAGCACTCCTCGAGCCGTACACGATCCAGTTCGGCCAGATGGCGGCCGCAGCGAGCGTCGCTGCGGTCCCGATGATCGCCATCTCGGTGTTCGCTGGGCGCCGCGTCGTGCAGGGGCTTACCGCGGGCGCTCTCAAATAGGGCGACCAGAGAAGACCGTCTCGGCAGGTCGGTCTTGGCCGGCCGGGTACGCACGGGAATAGAACTCTGGCACAAACGAGAAGGGATGAAGATGTCAAAAGCTGCGACTACCCAAGCAGGCAGCGTAAGAGCCGGACGCGGCGTCAACGTCGTGCTCTGCCTTGTCGACGACCTCGGCTATTCTGATTTCGGCTGCTATGGCTCCGAAATCCGCACGCCCGTCGTCGATGCACTCGCTCGGTCGGGAGTGCGCTTCTCCCAGTTCTACAACTCGGCCCGCTGCTGCCCTTCGCGGGCTGCCCTGCTGACCGGACTCCATCCGCACCAGGCCGGAGTCGGCCACATGGTGTGGCCCGGTCCGGGCGACGCCTACGCTGGATTCCTGAACGACCACTGCACGACGATTCCCGAGGTGCTCGCTGCCCACGGCTATCAGACGTTCATGTCGGGCAAATGGCACGTCGGAGGGAACTACGACGCGCTGCCACCCGAGAAGTGGAGGCCTGGCGACACAGGTTATCCGACGCCGCTGCAGCGGGGCTTCGAGCACTTCTTTGGTACCCTCACAGGTTCAGGCTCGTACTATCAGCCAGCAACCTTGATGCGCGAGGACCGCTTCATCGACCAGCAAGACCCTGACTGGTACTACACCGATGCCATAGCCAATGAGGCGATCGGGATGCTCCAGGCTCGCGACGAGAAACGGCCCTTCTTCCTCTACCTAGCCTTCACTGCCCCACACTGGCCGCTGCATGCACGCGCCGAGACGATGGAGTCCTACCGCGACCGCTACCGAGTTGGCTGGGACCAACTCCGTGGAGAACGTCATGAGCGCCTGGTCGCCGAGAGATTGATCAGCCCAAGGTGGGCACTCAGTCCACGAGACTCGGATGCATGGTCCTTTGCGGACTCGGTTGATCGGGACTGGGAGTCTGCTCGGATGGCAGCCTATGCCGCCCAAGTCGAGCACCTCGATGCGGCCGTGGGACGCGTTGTCGATTACCTGCGTCGTGACGGCACCTTTGACAACACGCTATTCATCCTTCTATCCGACAACGGGGGATGTGCTGAACTGCTGCGTGAGGACGTGATCCCCGACGACACCTGGCCGAGTTCTGTGCCACTGACCACCTTTGGTGGCACACCGGTGGCGGTGGGCAACCGTGTGGGCGTTGTGCCAGGTGGACCGGACACCTTCGCAAGCTACGACGTGTGCTGGGCCAATCTCTCGAACGCCCCGTTCCGTCGACACAAGCGTTGGGTGCACGAGGGCGGGATCTCGACGCCCTTCATCGTCCACTGGCCCGGGCACACCGTGCCGGGCACGATCGTCCACAGCCCTGCGCACATCACCGACGTGATGCCGACCATTCTTGAGGCGACCGGCGCCGCCTACCCGGCGGAGCGTGGCGGCCTCCCGGTTCCTGCGCCCGCGGGAGTGAGCCTTGTCGGCGAGATCGGTGGGCAAGGCATGAATGAGGACCGGACGATCTGTTTCGAGCATGAAGGCCATCGGGCCATTCGCACCGGGCATTGGAAGCTCGTCAGCGTACGGTCAGGCGACTGGGAACTGTATGACATGTCAGAAGACCGGACTGAACTCAACGACCTCGCAGAGAAGGAGCCGGCGCGTGTCGAGCAGATGGGCACAACGTGGTTCGAGTGGGCGAGCACCGTGGGCGCGGACCCCTCGGTCTTCGATGACGTCGACCTGATCGAGTCGAACTACGTCGGCATCAGCCCCGAGCTGCGACGCCAATACTGGTTGCACTGACGAGGACAGCACGACACCGGCGATGAGGGAGCGGCGATGAGGGAGATGGCCGGCGCGGTGATGGCGCGACGGATCGACCTCCGCGGATACGAAGGTCTGTCGATGTATGTCGGGGACCTCCACAGCCACTGTGGGATCAGCTATGGGCACGGCTCGGTTGAGGAGGCTTATGCCAATGCGGCCCTACAGCTCGACTTCGCATCCGTAACCGGACACGCCTTTTGGCATGACATGCCGCGAGATGACCCGCGGCTGGCCCCGGTTGTGGCATTCCACAAACGCGGTTTTACACGGCTCGCGGCGTGCTGGGCCGAGGTGCAGGAGTTGACGGCCGCAGTGCACGAAGACGGGCGCTTTGTCAGTTTCCTCTCGTTCAAGTGGCACAGCTCAAGCGCCGGTGATCGCTGTGTCTACTACAAGGGCGCATCGGGCGAACTGATTCTTTCGAACAGCCTACGTGCCCTGCACGCGGCACTGCGCGATCGTCATGCGCGTGGCATCGAGATGCTCGCGTTGCCGCACCACCTGGCGTATCGCCGGGGCTTTCGGGGCGTGGACTGGGACCAGTTCGACCCGGAGTTCGCGCCGGTGGCCGAGATTGTCTCGATGCACGGCTGTGGGGAGAGCGACGAAGGCCCGCGACCGTACCTGCATGTTATGGGGCCCCGCGACGGACAGAGCACGGCCGAGGCAGGCTTACGGTGCGGGCATCGCTTCGGGTTCATCGGCTCGACCGATCACCACAGCGCGTACCCGGGCAGCTTCGGGTACGGGCGCGCCTGTGTGTGGGCGGAGCGCCTCGATCGCGACGGGATCTGGGAAGCACTGTGTTCTCGACGCACCTATGCGGTGACGGGGGATCCAATCCTGCTCGCGGTGACGCTTAACGGCGCCGTAATGGGCAGCGTCGTGCCCCCGGTGCGCGAGCGGCAGCTATCGGTCCGGGTCCGGGGCTGGGCGCCGATCGAGTGCGTCGAGGTCGTACGCTCTGGCGCGGTCATCGAGCGCGCAGCCCCAGCACGCCGCCTACTCGGGGCCTCCGGTGCGTTCTCCGGAACGGTACCACTCGCTGTCGGCTGGGGCCACCGGCGCGAGCGCCAGCGCTGGGATCTTACGGTCGCGGTGACGGGCGGCGTCCTCCAGGCCGTCGTGCCGCGCCTCCGCGGCGCCGACATCGTGATGCCCGACGAGTCCCCGCCCGAGAGCTATGCCATCTCGTCCTGGGGCCGGGGCGCTCCCGGTGCGGTGTG
>JAJZAM010000213.1 GCA_021799445.1 Actinomycetes bacterium | reverse complement strand
TTGCAGCAGGAGACGGGCGCTGACATAGCAGTCGACGACGACGGCACTGTGGGTACTGTCACCATCGGAGCTAAAGACGGGGCTGCGGTGGCTGAAGCCCGCCGGCGAATAGAGATGATCCTCGACCCGCCCAAAGCCGAGGTCGGCGCCGTCTATCGAGGCAAGGTGGTCAACGTCACCAAGTTCGGGGCTTTCGTCAACATACTTCCCGGGCGTGACGGGCTGGTTCACATCTCCAAGCTGGGTCGCGGTAAGCGCGTCGAACGGGTGGAGGACGTCGTCGACCTCGGTGACGAGATCGAGGTTCGCGTGGATGACATCGACCCCCAGGGGAAGGTGTCGCTGTCGGTCGTCGGAACCCAAGAAGACAGTCCCGCCGCGTCGGAACCCCAGGACGCCCCGGCGGCGCAGACCCAAGACGACGACGTGCAAGTGGTGTCCTTCGAAGCAACCTGGGAGGCTGAGGCGGCCGCTACTTTCGGCGACCTCGGACCGGAGGTTCCCGCAGGGGTAGGCGGCACTGAGACTTCCAAGTCGCCGAGGCGCAACCCCCGCCGCCGGCGGAACTGACCAGGCTGGCGTGAGTCACCGCTCGACGACTCTGGACACCGGCCTGACCGTGGTCACAGAGCGGATGTCCGACGTGCGCTCTGTGAGCGTAGGTTTCTGGGTGGGAACCGGTTCGGTAGACGAACCATCCCACCTGGCCGGAGCCTCGCACTTCCTTGAGCACCTGCTGTTCAAAGGGACCGACAGTCGCAGCGCGCGCAGCATCGCTCTGGCCGTCGAGTCAGTCGGCGGTGACATGAACGCTTTCACCACCAAGGAGTACACGACTTTTTACGTGCGTCTCCTCTCCGATGACATCGTCATGGGGCTTGAGTTGCTCTCCGACATCGTCTGGGCTCCGGCCCTGCGCGCCGACGAGTTGGAGACCGAGCGCCAAGTTATCCTCGAAGAGATCCTGATGCACGCCGACGAACCGGCTGACCAGGTGCACGACCTGCTGGCCGAGGCGATGTTCCCCGGTCATCCCCTCGGACGGGAGGTTCTCGGCAACGTCGAGACGGTCAAGGCCATGACCGCGGGCGACGTCGCTAGGTTTCACGACGAGCACTACCTTCCAGGCAACGTGGTAGTCGCCGCCGCCGGGGCGTTAGATCACGATCAGGTCGTCGACGTCTTAGCGGCCCGGACCAGCCGCAGCGGTGGGGGACCGCCCGCGCGTAGCGCGCCCGGTGTCGTCCCCGCGGCCCGTCAGGACCTGCGCAGGGACACCGAACAAGCGCACCTGGCGGTGGCTGTGCCCGGCCCGGACCGAGACGACGAGGACCGCCACCGCCTGGCCGTCGTGGAGCAGGTTCTAGGAGGCGGGATGGCGAGCCGGCTGTTTCAGACGGTGCGCGAAGAGCGTGGGCTCGCATACTCCGTTTACGCCTACCGTCTCGGGTTCCAAGGGGCGGGAGCGCTGGCGGTCTACGCCGGGACGTCCCCGTCGCGGGAATCCGAGGTGCTCGACATAGTCAACGCGGAGATGGACCGGATGGCCGCACACGGTGTAACGCCCGAGGAGATGGCGTCGGCGAAGGGTCACATGAGGGGCGCGCTCGCGCTCGGCTTGGAGGACTCGGGGGCGAGGATGAGCCGGCTGGGCCATTCGCAGACTGTCCATGGTCGGGTCCGACCTATCGAAGAGGTCGAGAGCAACATCGAGTCGCTGACCTTAGACGAGGTCAATGACGCCGCCCGGCGCTGGCTAAGCGGTCCCCGCACCGTGGTGTCCATCGGCCCGGGAACGCCATGAGGGTAGCGGTCCTCGGAGCGGCCGGACGTATGGGGGCGAGCGTCTGCGAGGCGGTCAGGGAAGCTCCTGACCTGCAACTGGTCGCAGCTGTCGACCCGCTCGCTCCTCCCGGCACGGCAGGCTCAGGTTCGTCGCCGGAGGCGCCCCCGCTGCGTCGAGAGATATCCGCCGTAGCGGAGTCGGAAGCTGATGTGGCTGTCGACTTCACCGTCGCCTCCAGCGCCTTGGACAACGCCGAGTGGTGCGCGGCGCACGGCGTGCACCTGGTGATAGGCACCACCGGTCTGGGAGACGCCGGCATAGACCGTCTCGATGCGCTGTTTCCTCGTCAAGGTCCCCTCGGGTGCGTGGTCGCCGCGAACTTCGCGATAGGGGCGGTGCTGATGATGCGTTTCGCCGAGATGGCGGCACCGTGGTTCGACACGGCGGAGATCGTCGAGCTCCACCATGACGCCAAAGTGGACGCGCCCTCGGGAACGGCCCTGGCGACGGCCGGGCGTATGGCTGCGGCGTCGGCGCAATGGGGCGCGGACCCGACCGAGACGGAGGTGCTTCCCGGGGCGCGCGGCGGTTTGGGCCCGGGAGGGATCCGGGTCCACTCGGTGCGCATGAGGGGAATGGTCGCCCACCAAGAGGTGATCCTCGGCGCGTCCGGTCAGACGCTCACTATCCGACACGACTCGCTGGACCGCCGGTCTTTCATGCCCGGCGTGCTGGCCGCGGTCCGCAAGGTGACGTCGCGTCCCGGCCTCACCGTCGGCTTGGAGCCGATCCTGTTCTGACACCTGTCGCGTGTGCGCCTTTAGGGCGCCCTCGTGTCGACAGCGTGAAACTGGTGTGGCGCCCGGGTGAGTAAGGTTGGTCCATGACCAACCAGGCAAAGTTCGGCGCCGTAGGGTGCGCCATGGTCACCCCTTTCGACGCGGAGCTCCGCTTGGACGTGAAGGCCGCAGCGGACCTAGCCCGGTGGCTTTGCGTTCACGGCAACGACTTCTTGGTCGTGTCGGGCACCACCGGAGAGTCGCCGTCCCTGAGCGACGACGAGAAGAAGCAACTTTGGGAGGCTGTCGCGTCAGCCGTTGACGTTCCCGTCCTCGCCGGGACCTCCACGTCTGACACGGCTCACTCCGTCGAGCTGACACGCCTCGCCGCCGGCTGCGGAGTGAGCGGCGTTCTCGCAGTCACCCCCTACTACAACCGGCCTTCGCAGGCTGGGATAGAAGCTCACTTCAGGGCTATTGGCGCGGCCGCCGGGGGCCTCCCAGTCATCGCGTACGACATACCCGTGAGGACCGGCCGCAAGATCGACCCGGAGGTGCTACTGCGTCTCGCCGCGGACGGTGTGATAGCGGGGGTCAAAGACGCCACTGCCAGTCCCGCCGCCACCGCCGAGCTGATAGCCCAAGCGCCTGAAGGCTTCGAGGTCTACAGCGGCAACGACGCCGACACGCTGAGCCTCCTCGCGGTGGGAGCCGTCGGGGTTATCTCCGTCGAGTCCCACTGGGCCGGGGCGATCGTGTCGGACATGGTCGCCGCCTTCGCCAAAGGTGACGTGGACACAGCCAGAGCGCTCAACGCCCGCCTGATCGCCTCGCACCGGTTCCAGTCCAGCGACGACGCCCCGAACCCGGTACCAGCGAAGGCCGCCCTGCGCGCCCTCGGCCACCCCGTCGGCCAGTGCAGGCCTCCGATGGGAGAAGCCCCGCCGGGCCTTGACGAAGCAGCCGGCAGGTTGTTAGAGACCCTTCGTGGCTGACCCGGTACGCGTCGTCTTCCTCGGCGGGCTCGGGGAGATCGGCCGTAACTGCGCGTGCGTCGAGGTCGCCGGGCGGATAATGATCCTCGACTGCGGGCTAATGTTCCCCGACGCCGACATGCCCGGCATCGACCTCGTGCTTCCCGACTTCTCCTACCTTAGAGACAACGCTGAGCGCGTCGAGGCGGCGATCATCACCCACGGCCACGAAGACCACTGCGGGGGGCTCAGCTACCTTCTGCGGGAACTGTCGTTCCCGATCTACGGGTCGGCTCTAAGCCTCGGTCTGGCAAGGAGCAGGATCGAGGAGGCGGGGCTCCTCGACCGGACAGAGCTCATAGTCGTCTCCGACGGTGAGCGCCGCCAGATCGGCCCTTTCGACGTGGAGTTCATACCGGTCACCCACTCGGTACCCCACGGGTTCGCAACGGCGTTCCACACCCCAAGGGGGGTGATCTTGCACTCCGGGGACTTCAAGATAGACCTGACTCCTGTGGACGGCCGGGCCACAGACCTCGCTCGAATGGGAGCGTTAGCGAACGGACCGGGCGTGAGGTTGCTTCTCGCTGACTCCACCAACGCTGAAGAAGAA
>JAJZAM010000212.1 GCA_021799445.1 Actinomycetes bacterium | reverse complement strand
CAATTTTGGGTGGGGACGATTTCGACCGGGCCAGCCGAGGTCTGATAGCACGACACGCCACGGGAGTGATACAGGTCGGAGGCGCAGCAGTCTACGACGTCAATCGATACGGCTTCCTCGGGCGTGATCGTGACAACCCCGAGACGGTACACCCCACGCTGTGGCGTCAAGCTCAGCTCAACTCGATACACGGCCTCTTCGAAGTGGCCCCGGGCGTATGGCAAGCCAGGGGATACGACATATCGAACGTTACCTTTATCCAAGGCGAGACAGGGTGGGTTGTAATAGATCCCCTAACCGTCGCGCCGACCGCTAAGGCGTGCCTAGAGCTTGCCGACGAAACCCTTGGCCAACGACCCGTGAGCGCCGTGATATACACCCATTCCCACGCTGACCACTTTGGGGGGGTGCTAGGCGTCGTGAGCCGGGAGCAGGTGGCTAACGGTGACTGCAGGGTTATAGCACCAGAAGGTTTCCTCGCCGAGACGGTAGGGGAGAACGTCGTCGCGGGCCCGGCGATGCTACGACGCGCTTTGTTCCAGTTCGGTCCCCTCCTGCCCGCCGGAGAACGTGGCCATGTCGACTGTGGGCTCGGAAAGGCGATCCCGTTCTGGCAGTCAGACCTGATCGCCCCGACGGAGTCGATAACCGAAACCGGACAGGAGGTGGTCGTCGACGGAGTGAGGATGGTCTTCCAACTGACCCCGGGTACCGAAGCCCCGGCCGAGATGAACTTCTACTTCCCTGACCACAAATGGCTCTGCACGGCTGAGAACTGCACTGCCACCATGCACAACCTCGTTCCTATCCGAGGTGCGCTGGTCCGTGACGCTCTCGCCTGGTCGAAGTACATCGACGAGACCATCGAGATGTTCGGCTCGCACGCGGAGGTGCAGTTCGCCTCGCACAACTGGCCGAACTGGGGTAATGAGGCGATCGGCGTCTATCTGAGCCTCCAGCGGGACTTGTACCGCTGGATGCACGACCAGACCATGCGCTACGCCAATCACGGGATGACCGCAACCGAGATCGCCGAGTGCATCGAACTGCCCGACGAGTTCGCGTCCGTGGCCCACACGATCGGCCATTACGGGGACCTGGTCCACAACGTCAAGGCCGTCTACCAGCGCTACCTCAGCTGGTATGACGCCAATCCGGCCCGGCTGTGGGAGCTGCCGCCGCAGGAGAGCGCCAAACGCTACGTGGACCTGGCCGGCGGACCGGAGAGACTCTTATCGAAGGCTCGTCAGGCCTTCGACGAAGGCGACTACCGCTGGGTCGCCGAGCTATTAGCCCACCTCGTCTTCGCAGACCCCGAAATAGAGGAGGGCCGCGAGCTGCTAGCGGACACTTTCGAACAGCTCGGCTACCAGTCGCAGTCTGCCACGTTCCGCAACGCGTACCTCCAAGGCGCTCAGGAGTTGCGCTTCGGCACTCCTGCCCGCCAGCCTGCTCCGGTGGGCCGCTTCGTGGAGTCCATGACAGTGGAGCAGATCGTCGACACCATGGCCGTGAGGCTCAAAGCTGAGGAAGTCGGGGGGATGACGGCTTCGGTTGGTCTCGTGTTGACCGACAGGGGAGAGCGTTGGAATGTGCACTTGGGGAACCTCTGCCTTCGCGCAACGCAAGGCTCCAACCAGTGCCCTCTCGACGCGACCGTCGAGATGTCGGTTCCCACCATGGTTTCCCTGCTAGACGGGACCTCCGACTTGGAGCACCTACTAAGCGAAGGGCGCGTGGCCATAACCGGCGAGAAGCAGGCCGTCGAGGCCGTGTTCGGTCATCTCGACCGCTTCGAGACGTTCTTCCCCGTTGTAACACCGTGATCTTCTGCATCGTGACCGCGGCGACGCCAGACGCTGAGGCGACCGCAAAGCGCGCTGCTGGCGGGGATCAATGTTCGCGTTCGGCCGTTTCGACGACGAAGTCGTAATGCGGGTTGATCATTCCGATCCCTCCGCGTATCTCCGCGACGGTACCCTCCACGACCACGCGAGCGCCTGTGGTCATCCCCGCGATCTGACGTCGCCCTAGGAAAGCTACCGTCAGGCTCGCATGGTCGTCTGTGAGCTGCACCTCCAGCGACGCGGTCTCCCCCCAAGGCTGCACCGTCACCGAGCGGATGCGCCCGGCTACCTTCGCCTTCTGGCGGAGCTTCAGCGAGGCGATCGGAACGGTCCCGGTGACCGACGAAAGAACTTTGCGGTCCAGCTTTTCCTCCGCGCGTTCGGTGTCGTTGGAAGGTGGCGTCCCGGCGGCGGCCCGCCTTGGCTTGGCGAGCCTGGCGCGTGCTTTCAGCTCGCCTCGCACGTCGAAAGGTACGATCGTGGCGTTGACGTGGTCCACTCTGCTGATCGCCGTGGCGATCCGCTCCCCGACCGAGTCGTGCAGCACACGTCGCAGGCCGTATCCGTAGGAGCGCCTCGGCATGAGTACGCTCACCTCGGTCCGCCCGTCGGTCGCGGCGGACACCAGCTCGACCGCAGCCCTGTCGACCCGACGGTCAGGGCAGTCGATCAGCTGCAAGGGTAGCCGTCCGAGACCAAGACGGATCCACCTGTCCTGGATGCTCTGCGCCCGCCGGGAGTCCAGGACGAAGTGCACCGCTTTCAGGTCGTCCACGGACATGCTTCGCGCGTACTGGATCGCCCGCGCGGTAGCAAGGTCGAGGCTGTCGACGAACACGAAAGCCACGTGGCGCGGCAGCGGCTTGGCCGTCACCGCCTGCTCCGCCACTCCGTCGCCTAGCACTTGGGCTTCAGCCACGTAGAGGCGATGGGTACGGATGAGAGCGTACATCAAGATCGGGAAGAGGACTACTACAGCCCAAGCACCCTGAGTGAATTTCGTAACGGCGAATATGATCACGACCGCGAACGAGAGCACCCCAGCCGAGAAGTTGATGACCAGCTTGTGACGCCAGCCGGGCTCTTTGAAGGTGACGTGGTGCTTGGACATGCCAAAACCGGCCATCGTGAACCCGACGAACACGCCTATCGCGTACAGGCTCACGAGGGCGTCGACCTGAGCCCGGGTGATGATGATGAGGATCGCCGCTACAACGGCTAGGAACACGATCCCGTTGGAGAAGACCAGCCTGTGTCCCCGTTTCATGAACGGCCGGGGTAAGAAGCGGTCCTCGGCGACGAAGTTCGCCAGGAAAGGAAAGCCGTTGAAGCTGGTGTTTGCGCCTGTCCACAAGATGAGCAGCGTCGCCAGCTGCACGACGTAGTAGCCCACGTTACCTATGAAGCTGCCGCCGAACGCCGCTTTGGCGACCTGGGAAATGACGGTCGGACTTCCCAGCGTGTAGGGGATAGCCCGCGTGTAGTGGGCGAGCAGGGAGACGCCGAGGACGAGGCTCCCCAAGGTGAGGCTCATCAGCGCTAAAACCCTGCGGGCGTTGGGCCCCTCTGGAGGGCGGAAAGCCGACACGCTGTTGGAGATCGCTTCCAGGCCGGTGAGGGAAGAACCGCCGTTCGCGAACGCCCGGAGCAGGATGAACACCGACACGCCTTCGAGGACGCCGCTACCTTGGTGACCTATGGGCACGTGGCCGGCGTGGTACTTGACCACCGACAAGTCCCCGAGGCCGGCCTTGACGAGACCAACAACGATGACCAGGACCATCGCAGCGATGAAAAAGTAGGTAGGGAACGCGAAGGTCTTGCCCGCTTCGCGGATACCCCTCAGGTTCCCGTAGAGAAGCAGCAGCACGATCGCGACCGTGATAGCCGTCTCTATCGGCGCTGTCGCAAGAGCGGGTATGGCCGAGGTCAGAGCGTCCGTTCCGGCCGCTGACTGGACTGCGACGGTCAGCGTGTAGTCGATGAGCAGGGCGACGGCGGCGAACTGGGCGACGTAGATGCCGAAGTTCTCCCTGGCGACCACGTAGGAGCCGCCAGCCTTGGTGTAGACCATCACCACCTCGCGGTAGGACAAGGTGACCACCGTGAGCACCACGAGGATCGCTGCGGTGACCGGCAGGAGCAGCGAGAACGCAGCCGCCCCCGCAGCCGGTACGAGCACGGTGAGCATCTCCTCGGTCCCGTAGGCTGAGGAGGAGATCATGTCGCAGGTGAGCACCCCCATCGCAACCGGTTTGCTCAGGCGTTCGGTCTCAAGAGCCTCCGTGACCAGCGGCGGTCCGAGCAGCTTGCGTTTAAGCCTGTAGGAGAGGCTTTCGGGGATAGCCTCGTAAGGCGCGGAGGGAGCAGCCATGGGCCAAGTTTCTACCAGCTGCGGGCTGCCCA
>JAJZAM010000211.1 GCA_021799445.1 Actinomycetes bacterium | reverse complement strand
GCCAAGAGTCTCGGCCGACCCGGGCAGGCGATCCCAGTCTAGGGCTATGCCAGGGCAGACGACCAAGAAGTCGTATCCGACGGAGCGGCCCGACTCGAGTCCGACGTTCTGGGAGTCCGGGTCCACCTCGACGGCGCGGTCCTTGATCCAGGTGACGCCTTTTGGCATCACCGACAGTTCAGGTCTTACGGTCTCCTCCACCGTGGCGCAGCCGGCTCCCACGAGCGTCCACAGCGGCTGGTAGTAGTGCACTTCCGACGGTTCGATGACAGCCACGTCGCGCTCGCCTGCGTGGGCGAGCCTGGCGGCGACGCTGATCCCAGCCGAGCCTCCTCCGACTACGAGAATGCGGTGTCGGGTACTGTCTGGCATAGTAATCCTCCCCTGTTACACGGCTATCGGCGAACCGATAAATGTCCGCACATTATGCCGCACGCTGGGATGTTTGTCAAGGGGGGCTGTTCAGACGCTCGTTGTGCCCCCAGCCGGCCAGTTCGCCAGGAGGCAGTAGCGGTCACCTCGGATCAACGTCCTGCGCCACTCGACCGGGGTGTCACCTGCCATGGCTAGGCGTTCTATGGAGAACAAGGCAACCCCCTCGGGGAGCCTGAGTAGCCTGCGCTCGCGGGGACGGGCCAAGACGGGACTGACACGTTCCCACCCGCCGGTCACCCTTGTCGAGCATCGCTCCAACAGCAAGTCGTAGACGCTGCCGGACGTAAGGTCGGCGTCTAGGAGACCCTCGGCGAGATCAGCTGCTAGCCAGGAACGGTCCCAGGCGATCGGTTCGTCCCCAGCGAAACGAAGCCGCTCGATGTTAACCGCTCGAGTCGGATCTTCGAGGCAGAGAAGCCTTGCGCCTTCAGGTGGGCAGGTTGCGATCTCGGCGCAGAGCACCTCGCTTCGCTCTTCTAGACCCTGGGCGGCTATGGACGACGCCAGGCTGTACATGGAATGCAGGGGTTGTTCCAGGAGTGGCCTGGCAAGCCGGGTGCCACGACCCCGCTGCCGGCGAAGCAGTCCCTCCGCGGAGAGCTTTCGCACCGCCTCACGAGCGGTGTGGCGGCTTACCTCGTATGACCGGGTGAGCTCGTCGTCGGTCGGGAAATGCTCCTCGAACTCACCTGAGAGCAGGCGCGACCTCAGGTCGTCGGCGATCTGGGCCCACAGCGGGAGAGGGCTGGAGCGATCGACGGCTACCGTCACGTTTTAGGCTCCGGCCAAGAAGAACGACCCTATTAGTACTATCAGCACGTACAGGGTGACCAACGCCATTGGAACGTCGTGCTCGTAGAGGAACGAGATCACGCCAACCGCAACCCTCAAGATCGGCGTGGCGATCAGGATCATGACGCCGATCACTACTATTCCCCTCCCCTGCCCGGAAGCCACCGAGTGCGCGAGACCCGAGAACGAATGCGGGAACTGTGAGGTGCTCGAGGTCAGCTGCTTGAAAGAGAAGCTGCCTGTAAAAGACGTGTAATCGCTGTGGTGGGAGAACATTATGGCCAGGCCAACGGCGATCACCAAGACGCTCAGGCTGACGCCGATGCGCAGCACCAGGCTGATCGCTATCTCGACTTTCCTGATCTTTTCTTCCATCGCTGCTGCCTCTTCGGGAGTCAGCTTTCGGTGGCCGTGACCGGAAACACCCAGGTTCTGCGTAGCAGTCGCCGCCGTCACCCCGGCCACCGCGTTTTGCTCCGGGTTGGAGTCGGTGCTTTCAAATGGATGTGTCACGGGAAGATTCCTTTCTGGAGCATCTCCAAGGAGATGACGACCAGCACCACCACGAACACGAGGCGGACTGTCTTACTAGTTATCCTGCCGAGCACTTTCGCCCCGAACATGGCTCCGGCCAGCACCCCGGCCGCAACGGGTGCAGCAATGATCGGATCGATCTGACCTCGGACGAAGTAGACGCCGGCGCTCGCAGCGGCTGTCACTCCGATCATGAAGTTACTAGTCGCAGACGATACCTTGATAGGAAGATGCATGGCGCTGTCCATGGCAGGAACTTTCAAAGCGCCCGACCCGATACCTAAAAGTGCGCTCACCAGGCCGGCCACGTACATCAAAAACAGCCCCAGTTTGGTCCCAACGACTTTGTAGGACACTTCTTTGTTCTCGGCCACGTCGAAGTAGGAGCCGTGCAGGTTGAAGTAGTTGGCGATCCGGTCGTTGGACACGGTCAGCGGCTGTGCGGCGTGGCGTTTACGGAAGGTAGCGAACGCAGAATACCCGAGTACTATCCCGAAGAACGCAAACAAAAAGCGGGACGGGAGGAGCGTCGTTAGGTAAGCTCCGCTGACCGCGCCTGTAGTCGTTGCTATTTCTAGGAACATGCCTGCTCGCAGGTTGGTCATCTTCTCCCTGACGTAGGCGGCTGCGGCACCGCTCGACGTGGCTATCACCGACACGATGCTCGCCCCGATAGCCAGTCTGATGTTGACCCCGTAGAGGATCGTCAGTGCAGGGACGATCACCACCCCTCCCCCGAGGCCGATCAGCGATCCGAGGACTCCCGCTGCGACTGCAACAAGAGTAAGAGACAGCACGAATACCAGGGGAGTCACTGTGGCAGCACCCGGTGCACACCGCCACGCCGGCGGTGCTGGGCCGTCCGCGCCGGCCTCCCATCGCTCCGAATACGACACCATGGCCGAATCGGGTTTGTTGTCATATGCTCTTCTTTCTTTGCATGTCTCGGGGATTGGACCCAGTCGGTCCCCGCCGGGGGCCTATCGGGTTGGTTAACAGAACAACTTTCGGTGTCGACAGGTGCTGAACCTGCCCGGCTTGGCTCTCGCCGAGCATCATTGTACGTACTTTTGGACATGTGCACAAGTTTTTCTGCTGGCCTTGCACTTGGCGCAGAATCCCTAACCGCCTCCGGGCATACCGCCTCCGGATCTCCAGTCCTGCGCGAGAAAGCAGACCGAGAGAGCCGATCCCCGGTATCGTCGCGCCTGGGAGGTAGAAGTGGACGAAGACCAAATCGAACCCGACAAAGGAGCCCTCGGCACGTACCAGTCGATCCGGGTTGTGCGAGAAGGGCCGGTGCTGACGGTCGTGATGGCCCGGCCTGAGAGGCGCAACGCGGTAGACGGGGTGATGTCTGATGAGCTGGCAGCAGCCTTCGAAAGCTTCGAGGCTGACGCAAACGCGTCAGTGGCCGTTCTCTACGGGGAGGGAGGCACTTTCTGCGCCGGGGCGGACTTGAAAGCCATCGGCACGAAGCGGGCTAACCGGGTTAGGACATCAGGCCACGGGCCGATGGGGCCGACGAGGATGAGTCTCTCCAAACCGGTGATCGCTGCCGTCGAAGGTTATGCGGTCGCTGGAGGTCTGGAGCTGGCCATCTGGTGTGACCTTCGCGTCGCGGCACAAGACGCCGTTTTCGGGGTCTTCTGCCGGCGCTGGGGCGTACCTTTGATCGACGGGGGGACCGTTAGACTGCCGAGACTGATCGGCGCAAGCAGGGCCGCGGACATGATCCTGACCGGCAGGCCGGTAGACGCCGCTGAGGCCGCCCAGATGGGACTTGCGAACAGAGTTGTCCCACCCGGGACGACCCTTCAGGCGGCCCAGGAGCTTGCACAACAGCTGAGCGCGTTTCCCCAGGTCTGCCTGCGTAACGATCTTCGCTCCTTGCACTACCAACACGGCCACTGCGAGTCCGACGCGATGGCTTTCGAGCTTGCGCTAGGAACGCAGTCGTTGGCGGCGGGAGCGCAGCTGGGAGCCAGCCTGTTTGCCTCCGGGGCCGGCAGGCACGGAACTTTCGACCTGCCTGACCCTCGAAAGCCTTGATATAACTTGAGCGCCCCCTAGAAGTCCGCCAGGCCGCAAGACATATAAACACCCGCTGGCTCCACGGGTAACGGGCCTCTCAGTGCGCGAACTTCACGTGGGGTACTATGCGATCAAGCCACCTTGGACGGTGCCACGCCTTGTGGCCGCCCAGACGTAGGACCACGGGTAGGAGCACCATCCGCACGACGAACGCGTCGAGCGCGACGGCGGTCGCTAGTATCACGCCCATTTCCTTTGGGGCGAGAGGGCCTGACAAGGCGAACGTCAGGAACACCGCGATCATCACGGCCGCAGCAGAAACGACTACACGGCCTGACGTCCCCACCGCTCCGACCATTGCGTGTTCGGGGTCGGTGTGGGTTTCGTAACGCTCCTTGGCTGCGGAGAGAAGAAACAGCGTGTAGTCCATGGACACACCGAACACCATCGCCCCGAAGA
>JAJZAM010000210.1 GCA_021799445.1 Actinomycetes bacterium | reverse complement strand
TGTCGCAGCAGTCTCTACGCCAGGCGAGGTGAGCAAACTTCTCGAACCGGCCGAATATCTGGGATCGGCTGAAGTGTGGATTGATCGGGTCCTGTCGGAGGCCGCTGACGTGACAGCAAGATACGAGTCGGGTACGACATGGACAACCTGAATTTACGGGTAGAAGGACCCGCAGATGCCCCCTGGCTGGTGCTGTCGAACTCTCTCGGCTCGACGTCCGAAATGTGGTCACCCCAGATGCCGGAGCTCAGGTCCCGGTTCAGGGTGATCCGCTACGAACATAGGGGACACGGCTCGACGTACACGCCCCCAGGCCCCTACCGGATCGAGGATCTAGGTTCGGACATGCTACGCGTGATGGACGCGGCGGGAGCGGATCGGGCTCACGTCGTCGGTCTTTCGCTGGGTGCAACGGTGGCGATGTGGGTTGCAGCCACCCATCCACAACGTGTCGACCGGGTCGTCTTGGCAGCCACGAAAGCAGACTGGTCGCCCGCCCAGCCGTGGCTGGACCGGGCGGACCTCGTCCGGCGGGAAGGCACCTCAGTGCTCTTGGACGCTTTGATGCAAAGATGGTTCACGGCTGGCTTCGTGTCCAGGCGGCCGGATCTGCGCATGACGCTGAGGGAGATGCTAGACTCGGCCCAGCCGGAGGGCTACGTAGCCTGCTGCGAGGCGCTGGGAGGGACCGACTTGCGTTCGCTTCTCCCGTCGATAAAAGCCCCGACGTTGGTAATCTGCGGTTCCTCCGACCCGGTCGTCTCACTGAACGACGCCGTTGAGCTTTGCGACGCCATCCCCGACTGTCGCATGCAGTCTCTTAGTCCGGCAGCTCACCTTCTCAACGTCGAGCAGCCTGAGAGTTTCAGTTCTGCTGTCGTGGACCACCTGTGCGCGAGCGCCACCGAGCGGGGGGAGAGGATCCGGCGCGAAGTTCTCGGGGATGCCCACGTCGATCGCGCCAAGAAACTCGACAGTCCCCTCAGCGAGCCCTTCAGTTCGTTCATCACCCGTTACGCGTGGGGTGACATTTGGAGCAGACCCGGCCTGGATCGCCGCACGCGATCGTTAGTCACCATTGCGGCGCTCGTGGCTCTCGGGCGCTCAGAAGAGCTCGGACTTCACCTTGTCGCTGCTCTGCGTAACGGTCTCAGCGAAGACGAGATCTCTGAGGTTCTCCTGCACTGCGCCGTCTACGCTGGGGTTCCAGCAGCCAACACGGCGTTCGCTGTAGCTCGGCGAGTTCTCGGCAATGCCGGCGAGGGCTGACGGCGACTTCGTCCAGTCCCTCGAGCGCGGACTGGCAGTCATAAAGGCCTTTGGCCCTCAAGCGCGCTCACTTACCCTTGCCGATGTCGCCAGGCGATCCGGTCTGACCAGAGCTTCCGCTCGACGATTCCTGATCACCTTGGAGCGACTCGGGTACGTTTGCGTCGACGGCCAGAAGTTCTCGCTCCGCCCTAGGGTCTTAGAGCTCGGCTACTCGTACCTATCGACGCTGGGCATAGACGAGGTTGCCGTGCCCCACATGGAGAAGCTCGTGGCTGAACTGTGCGAGTCTTCTTCCTTGGCCGTGCTCGACGGGGACGACATAACCTACGTTGCCAGGGTACCCACCACGCGGATCATGACCGTGGTGATAGCTCTCGGGAGCCGCTTCCCTGCGTACGTCACTTCCATGGGCCGGGTGCTTCTCTCCGACCTCGACCCCGGTCAGCTCGACGCGTACCTCGGTCGGGTGGCTCCCGTAGCTTTCACGGACCTAACGGTGACCGACTCGGACGCGTTGCGCAAGTTGGTTGGGGAAGCGGCCATCTGTGGCTACGCCATTGTCGATCAAGAGCTCGAAGCGGGCTTAAGGTCCGCTGCAGTGCCGGTACGCGACCACAGCGGAAGGGCGGTAGCCGCCCTCAACATGTCCGCTCACGCGAGCCGCACGAGCGTATCCGAGCTTCGCGAGCGGTTCGTTCCCAGACTTTTAGAAGCTGCATCGAACATAGAGTCCGACCTGCGGGAGCAGGCGCCGATCCTTTCAACGCGCCTTAAGCTCAACTCGTAATAGCTTTTCGGCCGTGAGCACTTTCACGCCGACAGCTACGAGGGTTGCGGACCTGTTCGATCCCAACGCCGAGACCCCCGTTCGAGGCCGACGAGGCCGGACGGCGTCGATCAAGGCCCCTCGACCCCGCCCTGAGCTCGCTAAGGCAGCCGCGGTCATCGCAGCGGTTGGCCTGGTGGCGGTCATCTTGTTGGGGGTCGCCACGGAAACGAGTAGCGAACTATCACTGCCGGGAGGCGGAACGACCTTCATCGGCAGCATCACCGGGCTGGCAGGCACATACCTAGCCCTTATAATGGTTTTGATTGTAGCACGCATCCCTGCGCTAGAGCGCATCATCGGACAAGACGGGATGATGAAAGTGCACAAATGGCTCTCACCTTGGCCGCTAAGTCTGATCTTCGCGCACGCCGTATTCATAACTGTGGGGTATGCCCAAGCTGCCCACTCCGGTACTTGGGCGGAGATCGGCAAGCTAATCGACAACTATCCCGACGTTCTCGCCGCCACTGTTGCCCTCCTATTGATGCTAGCAATAGGGGTCGCCTCAATCCGTGCCATCAGGGAGAGGATGCGCAGGGAAACATGGTGGGTTCTGCACTTGTACATGTACCTGGCACTGGCGTTGTCTTTCGCTCACGCCTTGGCTTTGGGTCCGGCCTTCGTCGGTCACCCGCTGACCCGAATAGTCTGGTCGTTAATATGGTTTGCAACTGCTGGGACGGTTCTCGTATATAGGGTTGGACTTCCGATCCTGCGCAGTCTCCGTTACCGCTTAGAGGTGGTGGAGGTAAGCGAGGAAGCGCCGGGCGTGACGTCGATCGTGGTTTCCGGTCACCATCTCGACCGCCTCGCCTTCTCCGGCGGGCAGTTCTTTGCTTGGCGGTTCCTGGCCCGCGGCTTATGGTGGCAGGCTCACCCCTATTCGCTTTCGGCCCTCCCACGCCCTCCCTATATGAGGCTCACTGTCAAAGCCGTCGGAGACCACTCGGCTGCACTGGCCAATCTAACGCCCGGCACCAAGGTCGCCGTGGAAGGACCTTACGGTGCCATCACCTCCCACGCCAAGAAGCGCCAGAAGGTAGCCATAGTCGCCGGTGGCATTGGTGTCACTGCCACACGTTGCCTGCTTGAGGACCTGAGCCGTGACACGAATCCTGTCGTGATACTTAGAGCTTCGTCGCCGGACCAGCTCGTGTTGCGCGACGAGGTCGCGGAGCTCGTCCGGCGCCGCAAGGGAGTGTTGTACGAGATGATCGGTTCTCGTACGGACACGCCTCGGATGGGTCGGGAGCTTCGTCGCTTGGTGCCCGACCTGGCTAGGCGCGACCTTTACGTGTTCGGACCCCCAGGTCTCGTAGAAGACGTCGTCGAAGCCGGCCGGGTGCTTGGAGTACCAGACGGGTCGCTGCACCGGGAGGTCTTCAGCTGGTGATGAGCTCCCTAGTCCTTGGAAGAGAAAGATGAAGAAATACCCCGCTGTGATAGGAGCTACGCTGGCCGGTCTGGCTGGCGTCCTAACATTCCACTCAAAGGCCACATCCGGCTCTCTATCGGCGTCTCTGGGTGCCACCAAGGCCGGTGGTTCCACAGCCGCGAAGCCTGCGAACGGATCGGAACCCACTGCAAGCCCGTCCACGTCGACCCCGCCCAAGAGCCAGGGAAACACCTCGGCACCCAAATCGTCGACGGCTCAATCGTCCCAAGCGACAGTCACCCCGGCGACGACCTACAGCTCCGGAGTCCGGAGCGCGGTCGGTGCCGCAGCGCAGTACGGGTACGGTGTTATCTCCGTAAAAGTTACTGTCAGCGGGAACAAGATCACCGACATTTCGGTCGCCAACCTTCAAACGGCCGAAAGTTACTCCCAGCAGCTTGCGGATCAGGTGATACCTATGCTGCGCAACGAAATTCTCAAGGCTCAGAGCCTTCACGTGTACGGAATATCCGGTGCGACGTACACTAGCGACGCTTACGCCCAGTCAGTTCAGTCAGCTCTGACGAAGCTGCACTTTTCCTGAAGCGTCCTAGCGATGAGCTCCAGCGCGGCGGGGGTGTCCCGCTTGTCCCACGACGAGGAGGTGATGGGCACCGTAGTGTCGTTTCGGATCTTGAGTTACCGCCACGCTGAGGAGGAAGTGCTGAGAGCTGTAAGCGACGCTTGTGCCTTCTTGCATTACGTCGACGACACCTTCAGCACGTGGAAGCCAGCCAGCCCGCTCAGCCGACTA
>JAJZAM010000209.1 GCA_021799445.1 Actinomycetes bacterium | reverse complement strand
CGTCGGGCGAACCGCCCAACACGACTGCTTCCAGACCGGAGAGGTTACGGACCTTGCCTGCCAGCTCCCGGAGCTGGTCAGGGGTCAAACCGTCCACCCTGGCTACGAGCCTGGAACCGACGGCCATACCGGCGAGCTCGCGGGCGCGGCCGTCCAGGGCGGAGCGCTCCAGGTCCTCCAAGCGTCCGTGCAGGTCGCGCAGCTCGGCCAGCCTCCGCTCAAGGGCGTCCACGAGCTCGTCGGGCCGGGCGCGAAGCAGGGAGGCGCACATAGCTATCTCCCGGTCCGCCTGGCGCATCCTGGCGAGGGTCGCTGTGCCGGTCACGGCCTCCACTCGGCGCAGGTTCGAGCCGATCGACCCTTCGGAGACGATCTTGAACGGGCCGATCTCACCCAGCCGGCTCACGTGAGTTCCGCCGCACAGCTCGAGCGATGAAGGCCCTGCGGCGACGACGCGGACCAGCTCGCCGTACTTGTCCTCGAAGAAAGCGAAAGCCCCCGCTGCGTCCGCTTCGACCTTGGCCATGACACGCACCGAGACGTCGTCGTCGGAGAGGATCTGGGCGTTGACGATGTCTTCGACCTGGGCTATCTCGGCTTCGCCGAGCGGATTGTAGTGCGTGAAGTCGAATCTCAGCCGGTCGGGGGCGACGAGGGAGCCCTGCTGCTTGACGTGGTCGCCCAACACCCGGCGCAAAGCGGCGTGCAGCAGGTGGGTGCCCGTATGGTTGCGGCGGATAGCGGCACGCCTGGCCGAGTCGATCGTCGCTGTCGCCGCCTGACCCGGCCTGATCTCACCCTCAAGGATCGTCGCAGCGTGGCGGTAAAGGTCGGGGAGCGCTCTGGTCGTGTCGGTGACGGCCGCACGGCCGGTGTCGGTCTCGATGATACCGACGTCGCCGACCTGACCTCCGCCTTCAGCGTAAAAAGGGGTGGACTCCAAGAAGATCTCGACTTCGCTACCCCCGCCGGGGATGATCCCGGTGACGGTGGTGGTGGCCGTCGCCGTGTCGTAGCCGACGAAGCGCGTCGCCCCGTGCTCTTCGAGGAGCCTGCGGTACTCGCCCCGGCGTTCGTCCCCGCCCGCCGGTCCTTTACCTGCAGCGCGGGACTGGTCACGCTGCCGGCTCATCGCCTTGGCGAAACCGTCCTCGTCGACTCTAGCGCCCCTCTCGGCTGCTATTTCCCTGGTCAGTTCGACCGGGAAGCCGTGGGTGTCGTGCAGGCGGAAAGCGACCTCGCCTGGGATCGTCGAAGAGCCGGAGGAGATCTCAGCGTCGAGCATGGCCAGGCCGGTGTGAAGCGTAGCCCGGAAGCGGGCCTCCTCCCTGGCTACTACGTCCGTGATCAAAGCTTGGGACGCGTCAAGCTCGGGGTATGCTTCGCGCATAACTTTGACGCACGATTCGACCAGCGCGGGGGTCACCTGTCGTTCCACGCCAAGCGCGAAAGCCTGACGCACAGCCCGTCTGATCAGCCGGCGCAGCACGTAACCGCGGTCCTCGTTGCTCGGCACGACCCCGTCGCCGACCAGGAACGTCATTGACCGGGCGTGGTCGGCGAGGATCCTAAGCGACACGTCGGTCGCTTCGTCGGTCCCGTAGCGCCTGGAGGTGAGCGCCTCCGCAGCGGAGATCACCGGGCGCAGCACGCTCGTATCCCAGATCGTCTCGACGCCTTCCACCAAGGTGAGGATCCGCTCCAAACCAGCGCCGGTGTCGATGTTCGGCTTTGGCAGCGGCTGCAGCGACCCGTCCTTTTGACGGTCGAACTGCATGAACACGAGGTTCCACACCTCGACGTAGCGTTCCTCCCCGCCGACGCCGGGACCTCCACCTTCGCCCCACTCCGGGCCCCTGTCGAAGTAGATCTCCGAGCACGGCCCGCACGGCCCCGTGTCGCCCATCTCCCAGAAGTTGTCCTCGTCCATCCTGACGATCCGCTCGGCGGGTATCCCGACCGACCGGCGCCAGATCTCTGCTGCCTCGTCGTCGTCGCGGTAGACGCTCGCCCAAAGACGATCGGCTTGCAAGCCGAGGACCTCGGTGAGCAGCTCCCACGCCAACGGTATCGCCAGCTCTTTGAAGTAGTCCCCGAAACTGAAGTTGCCGAGCATCTCGAAGAAAGTGAGGTGCCTGGTCGTGCGGCCGATCAGGTCTATGTCGTCGTGCTTGCCGCGTACCCGAACGCACTTTTGGATGCTGGTAGCCCTCGGGTAGGGCGGGGTCTCCTCCCCCAAGAAGTAAGGGATGAACTGGTTCATCCCGGCGTTGGTGAAAAGAGGAGCGCGGGGATGGTGCGGGATCAGACCTGCTGACGGAACCGCCACATGGCCGCGGTCGACGAAGAACTGGGTGAAGGCGCGGCGTAAGGCGTTAGCGTCCATGACCTACCCAGCCTAGAGGTTACGGCGCCGGAAGCTCGCAAGCCGACCCGCCCCGGCTTGCTCATCCCCGTCGCCTCCGGGCTTTGAGGAGACCCCGCCAGGCCGGTTCGATACGACAGGCCGGTCCCGGCCGGCCGAGCCGCCTTTGAGCTGGGCTTCGCGTTCGCGCATCGCTTCGCGCCCGTCGGCGAGCGCAGTTGCAAGGCGCCGTCCGGTCGCTCCCACCAGCCCAGCAGGCCCGTAACGCGATGCCGCCGTCTTGGCCTTGCGCTGGGCCCACAATGACCCGCCGGCTCCCAGCGCCACACCGGTCACCAACCACCGTGTCCTTTTGGGCATCAGGCCCGCCTCCTCAGGCTGCGCCCGGCGCGCAACGTGCCCGAGCCGAACGCCACGACCTTGATCAGCGGGGCGGCGAGGACGGCGTGGGCTACCCGCGACGCGGAGCCGACGGTCGCGGTTATCGCCTCAGCAGAGCCGACCAGCTCGTCGACCCGGGCGAGCTCGCTCCTGGCAGCTCCGATCGTCTCCTCCGCTTCTCCAATCAGCGCTTCCACGTGCCCCTCCAGCTCCTCGACCAGCGAGGCGAGCTCACGAGCGCTGCGCCTCAGGGACAGACCTGCCCCGAAAAGGACGGCCACGACGGTGGTGGCGACGACGGCTAGAAGTACGGCTATCAACGTGGCTGATTGTAACTGGGCGGGCGCGCCCCGGGGAGGTCGTCGAGCATCGCCCGCAGCGTGTCAACCAGCTCGGAGCGCCCCACCGAGCTCTGCTCACCGCCCGAAAGGTCCTTGATAGCCACCTGCGACGCCTCCTCCTCGTCGGGGCCGACCACGAGCGCGAACCTCGCACCGGAGCGGTCAGCCGCCTTGAACTGCGCTCGCGGCGAGCGTCCGTCGAACGCCCGGTCCACTTTGAACCCGGCTTGGCGCAGCTCGCGTGTTATATCCCTGGCGGCGACCCCACCGGCGAAGTCGACGACGAAGGCGTGCAGGCGTGGCGGAGCCACGGGAGCGGCACCGGTCGAGCCGAGCGCCAGCAGGGTCCGCTCCACGCCGATCGCGAAACCCACCGCAGGGGTTGGCGGCCCGCCCATCGCTTGCACCAGCCCGTCGTAGCGGCCCCCGCCGCCGAGGGCGTTCTGGGAGGAGTCCAGCATTGTGCCGGCGTACTCGAAGGTTGTTCGCGTGTAATAGTCCAGCCCGCGCACCAGGTGCGCTTCTACACGGTAAGGGACAGAAAGGGCGGACAGTCCCGCCGTGACCCGCTCGAAGTGCGCAGCGCAGTCGTCGCAGAGGTTGTCGACCTGCAACGGCGCGCCGGCGGTCTGCTGCCTGCAGGCGTCTGTTTTGCAGTCAAGGACGCGAAGGGGGTTCTCCTCAACGCGACCGCGGTGCTCGTCGCACAGGTCGCCGCGCCGGGCGGCTAGATAGTCGACGAGCTTCTGGCGGTAAGCCGGCCGGCAGGCGGCGTCTCCGAGAGAGTTGACGAGCAGGTCGACGCCTGTGATGCCGAGGCGGGCGAAGAAGTCCCACCCCAAGGTCACGACCTCCACGTCCAGGTCGGGGTCGCCGCTGCCTAGGGCTTCTACTCCGACCTGGTGGAACTCCCTGAAACGTCCCGCCTGCGGACGCTCGAAGCGGAAGTTGGACCCGGCGTACCAGGCTTTCCAGGGGGTTACAGGGCGGTGCTGGATGAAAGCCCGCACCACCGAGGCCGTGACTTCGGGGCGCAGCGCAACGTGGCGGCCGCCTTTGTCGACGAAGTCGTACATCTCCTTGCGCACCACGTCGGTGGACTCGCCGATCCGGGTGAACACGGTGACGTCTTCGAAAGTGGGTGTCACGATCAGCTCGTAGCCGGCGGCTCCGACGGTGAAAGCGAACTTCGAAAGCAGCTCCT
>JAJZAM010000208.1 GCA_021799445.1 Actinomycetes bacterium | reverse complement strand
GGATTCGCGGTGCAATCCTTCAGGTGAGAAAGCCACCTTTCCCCTCCATATAATCGGGTCTACGGATCATCCAGTGATCCGATCACTTTTAGGATAGCGTTGGTGTCAGGCCCTGTCAAGGACTTTAAACACGAGTCGGGTAAAGCCCTTGCCCCACTCGTGGCGTTTCGAAGCGCCCGGCCCCTCGCTGCTGGCGCCTGGTGTTTGGAGCCTGGCGCTTAAATGATCCCGGCGGCTGTGCGACCAGCGCCCCGTCTGGGACCCTGCGTGAGGGAAGGGCCACCAGGTCGGACAACGGATGCGTCTAGGCTAGGAAGCACTCCGCTGCGCTGGCGACACCAGAAGTGTGAAAATCCATAGGCGCCACTCAACTTCGGTAACAGTCGCCGCAGCATAGTGCGTGTGACTCGAAGTCCTCCGTCGGTCACCAGACAGCAAGGTCCAACCAGGTAGAAACATAACCGAACCGTCCACGATGCCACGGGAAGCTCCCGGTCAGGAGTGAAGCCGTTCCGACGGCTTGGGTGCCAACGAGGCCGACGCACGACTCATCAGCGGTGCTGACTGATGCCACGAGAAGGCGCTACACTGTGTACGCAAAAGAGACACAATGGCCAAAGTAAAGAGTGTCGGCGTCCGTGAGTTCCGCAACAACGCCAGCACGTACCTCTCCGGCTCGGAAGCGATCGCTGTCAACCGACACGGCA
Organism: Actinomycetes bacterium; assembly: GCA_021799445.1. GTDB lineage: Bacteria > Actinomycetota > Acidimicrobiia > Acidimicrobiales > Palsa-688 > JAJZAM01. The sequence continues at coordinate 3,600 of JAJZAM010000208.1, read as the reverse complement.
AGGTGATCGGGTTCTACATCCCGCTCGAACGGGACGAGGATGAGGTCCGGCGTGCTGTCGACCAACTCGGGGCTGCTGTCGGCCAGGTCCTGGAAGAGACTGGCATGACCGAACACGAGCTAGCACGGGTGTTCGACCTGCGGCGGCCGATGCCTGAATGATCATCGTTGCAGATGCCAGCGTCCTCGATGATGGCACCTCGCTGCCTAGCGGATGACCACGCACTCGAAGTGGGCGAGCCCGGGTAGGGCGCCCGGGCCGCGAAGCCTCACGAAGTTCTCGGCCCAGGCGTGGTCGAACTCGAAGGTCCGGCCCGTCGAATCGACGATCGCCGTCGGGTGTCGGACATCCCAAACCTCGCCTTCGACGTGGAACTCCCCCCGGTAGACACCTTGGCCGAGGCGGTCGTCGAAACCGCCGAAGTAGCCGCCGCCTTGGCAGTAGACCCATCCCATGTCCTCGAAGGTGTAGGCGCGCTTCCCGCCTTCCGCGTCGGTGAGCTCGAACGAGCCTCGGCGGACCCGAAGACCACCGTCGTAGAACTCAAGCTCGTGTTCTACCGAAGCGACCGGCACGGCCCGGTCGTCGAGCAGCAGCGCTCCTCGTCCTGCGGCCGCGCGGCCGCTCGGATCCTCGAAGTAGAAGCCGCTGTGGTCGCCGGCGTGGAAGAGCACCCACTGGCGGATACCTGGCTTGCGGGACGACGGCGCCGGCGCCCCGTGGCGTGGTCCGCCCCGTCCGGGTTGGTATCCCCACGAGTGGTTACGGAAAAAAGACGCCGTGTCCGGGCTCAAAGCGACGCGCTCTCCGCGGACGTCGACCCATCCGTCCGCTGTCCCCGCAACCTCGTAGGTGGCGCGTTCTCCCAGGAGGCGGCCGTCGACACGGGTCTTTTCGATCGGCCCCATATAGGGCACCCCGACGCTGCGACACGTTAGGTCCAGGGCTATGCCGTGGGCGTTGTCCTCAAGGACGAGACGCACGCTGCGGAGCGGTTCGAGCAGCTCCAGGCGCAGCGGTCCCACCCGCAGGCTGGTCATGTCCGGGCGGAGGCGCCGCGACAGGCGGATGTTGTACTGGCGGCCGTCGTGGCGGACGCACACGAAACCGTCCATCACGTCGTTGTTCGCGTACAACCTGACGTTGGAAGTCAAAGCGATCTGACCGTCAGCGTCGGCGGCGCAGACGTAGTGGCCGTCGTTCCAGGACGGGTCGCTACCTGACACCCCAGCGAAAGTCTCGGTGATCTGGTGGAACGGGTACTCGTCGAAACCTAGAAGCACCTCAAACCCCCTCGGGCTAGGACGTGACGCCGGTCGACTCAAATCCGGCGGAGTCGCGGCGCACGTGGCATACTGATCGGTCAATACGATTATTGTCGGCGGGTAGTAGTGGGGCCAGTCCCAGGGCCGTACGTGCAAGCAGGGGGAAGATCGGTGAGCGAAGAAGTTCTCGTAGTGGACAGTCCAGTTGAGTCGGTGACACGCCTGACCCTGAACCGTCCAGAGAAGCGGAACGCCCTCTCAGACGAGTTGCGTCTCGCCTTGTTCGAGGCGCTTCGCGCAGGCGACGCAGACCCAAACGTGTCGGTCATGATCATCCGGGGTGCCGGTCCGGCCTTTTGCGCCGGCTACGACCTGTCCGGTTCCAACCATCCCGTCGAGCGCGCGACTGCGCCACGCGACGGTTGGTGGTCGCGCCACGTCGTCGCGGGATGGTTCGAGATGTGGGACATGACCACTCCGATCATCGCCCAGGTGCACGGCTGGTGCCTGGCCGGTGGCTCCGAGCTGGCCGCCGCCTGCGACCTGGTGTACGTGTCCGACGACGCAAAGATCGGCTATCCGCCAGTAAGGCTTATGTCGCCGCCAGATCTCGCCTGGCAGCCTTGGCTGATGGGAATGCGCAGAGCTATGGAAGCGCTGCTCACCGGCGACGCCATGAGCGGAGCCGAAGCCGTCGCCGCCGGATTCGCAAACCGGGCCTATCCCCCCGAGCGTCTCGACGAGGAGGTACTGGCCCAAGCTGAGAGGATCTCCAAAGTTCCCGGAGACCTTCTAGCTCTAAACAAAAGGGTCGTCCACCGGGCCATGGAAGCTGCCGGGATGCGGGCGGGCCTCCGGGCGACTGCCGAGATCCAAGCACTCGGGTTCCACCAGGAGTCATCCCGTCGCTACATGGCTAACCTGCGGGGCCGACCTCTCCGGGAGTCTCTCAACGAGCGGGACGCTCCCTTCTCCGACTATCGAACCGCCAGCGACCGGGACGGCCAGGAAGGCTGAGAAAGTGTCCAGTCGAGGCGCTCCCGTTCCCCCGACAAACGGCTCCGCCGCCCCTTCCACGGCCGGATGCGGGCGGCTGTTCGGCCTCGAAGCGGACGCCCTGGCCTGCCCGTACCCGATCTTCGCGGAGATGCGGTCGAAGACCCCGGTCGCCTGGATCGAAGAGATCGAAGCGTTCGCCGTCACCAGATACGAGGACGTGGCGTTCGTGCTGCGCCATCCTGAGGACTTCTCGTCCTCCCTGGCGACAGGTCCGGTCCTCGCCCGTCAGATGGCCGACGGCATCGCAGCGTTGGCTGCAGACGGGGACAGCGCGCTCCGGCAGGTCCTTCAGAAAGTCAAGCGGGGTCGCATCCCTGTCCTTTTGAGCGCAGACCCTCCGCTTCACCGCCGTCAACGCAGCCTCGTGAACCGGGCTTTCACCCAGAGGCGGGTCAGAGAGTACGAGCCGACGATCCGGGCGCTGGCCGAGGATCTGGTATCGGGTTTCGCTCGAGACGGCGAGGTCGAAGTGGTCAGCCGTTTCGCAGTGCCGTTGCCACTTTCGGTGATAGCGGACCGCCTCGGGGTGCCAAGAGCCGACATGGACAAGTTCAAGAAGTGGTCCGACGACTTCACCGTTGCGATCGGGAACCACCAGCTTTCCCCCGCAGAGCTAAAGGCGATGCTCGTCTCCCAGGCGGAGTTCTACGAGTACTTCAACGCAATGGTCGAGCAGCGCCGCAAAGACCCTGGCGACGACTTACTGTCCGAGCTAGCCAACGCCCGCCTAGAAGACGGTGACATGCTCGAAGCACCGGAACTGCTGGGCATGCTCAACCAGTTCCTCGTGGCGGGCAACGAGACCACGACGAAGCTCCTGACCTTCTGCGTAAAACGTCTCGCCGAGGATCCCTTTCTGGCCGGCCGGCTCCGTTCTGATCCCGATGCGCTTGGCGGGTTCGTCGAGGAGATGCTCCGCTTCGAGGCTCCGGTCCAGGGGCTGTTCCGCCGCGCTGTGCGCGACGTCACCCTCGCAGGCGTGGCGATACCCGAAGGTTCGTCACTATGGCTCGCGTACGCCTCGGCGAACCACGACGACTCCGCTTTTGATCGGCCCGAAGTCCTCGACGTCGAACGGGATTTCAGCCAGCCCCACCTCGCCTTCGGCTTCGGCGAGCACTTCTGCCTGGGGGCTGCGCTAGCGCGAGCCGAGGCACGCGTCGGCCTGCGCGTCCTACTTGACGCTCTGAGCGACATCGCTATTCATCCGCACAACAGCTTCGACTACGAGGACAGCTACGTCCTTCACGGCCTCAAAGAGCTGTGGATCACCTTC
>JAJZAM010000207.1 GCA_021799445.1 Actinomycetes bacterium | reverse complement strand
GTCGTTCGCTGGGCTGATGAGCTTCGAGAACGGACTTGTGGCAAGCTTCGAGTGCTCCTTCGAGGGAGCGGAACGCCAACGCCTGGAGCTGGTCGGCTCGTCGGCATCACTGAGCGCAGAGCGAGCTTTCACCCCCGGGTTGGACGAATGTTGCTACAAGTGGGGCGACATCACCGGCGTAACCGGTGACCGTCACACTGGCGGAGGTGACATCTACCTTCGAATGGTAGAGGAGTTCGCGTCGGTTGTCGCAGGTTCACGCCGAGCACGCCACCCGCTTTCATCGACGATGGCCATCGCCAGAACTGTCGACCGTCTGCGCGAGGCTGCGGGCTTGGGGCCGAGCTCGTGACCGCCTCGGAAGGCCTGGTTGGCCAACCGGGAGGACGCCGCTAGCGACCTCCGAGGACGGCGCGTGCGGCGCGACGTCCCGACACGAGTGCTCCCTGTATGGACGGGGTGTCCCGCCAGTCCCCGCAGACGTAGAGCCCCGACTGGACTGTTACTGGCTTGCGCATCTCGAAAGGAGCAACGGCTGCCGGTTGCGCCTGATCAATGCTGTAGGACCTGAGGAAGTGCAGGTCGCTCGCGCCGAGCGAGTAGAGCTCTGCGAGACGATGCCGGACCCGCTCCTCCAAACCCGGTTCCGCTCGTCTGTCGCCCACCACGCTCGTCGATATGAGAACTTTGCCTGCCGGCGCGTAACAAGGTGACACCGAGCTGATCGCCACGGTGTTAGCGATCAGCTCGGGGCGCTCCGCGTCAAGTCGCAGGGTCGCTTCATGGACCGGCGACGGCGCTTGTGTCCAGTGGTAGAAGGTGGTCACACCCAACCATTTCGTCGGGTCGCTGCGGCCGAGAAGACGACTAGACGTAGACGCGTCCGTCGCCAATATTACCGACTCGGCGTCGAGTCGCTCCCCGCCGGCCAGGACTACCCCACCCGAGTCCGCCGCCGTGACGATCGCCTTAAGACGTAGACAGCCCGGCGGTAGGCCCGCGGCGAGCTGCTCCGGTATGGCTTGCATTCCCGTCTCGGGAACGGCGAGCGCGCCGAGCACGAAAGAACGCCACACCATCCGCAGGTATCTGCTCGAAGTTTCAAGGGACGGGTCGAGGAGAACCCCTGAGAAAAAAGGAACGAGGAACCTTTCAAGCGCCCGCGAGCTGATACCAGCCCTGCGGAGCAGCTCGGCGCCGGTCATGTCAGGCGAGCCGAGCTGTGAAGGCACCGGCACGACAGCACACAAGGCCGAGAATTTCGCGACGGCCAGCAGCTCGCCGACATCGAGCAGCCGACCGTCGACAAGCTGGTGGATATGACGCCAATCCCGGATCGGGTCGCCTATTCGGTGGTCACGCCCTTCGAAACGTACCAGCGCCGCCTTCTCGAAGCGCCTGAGACGGAGGGCTTCGAAGTCGAGGACTTTGCGGGCCTCAGGGTAGGCGGTGTTGATGACCTGGAAGCCGCGGTCCAGGCGGAAACCCTCGACCATGTCGGTGCGTACGCGACCCCCGACAGCGTCGGACGCTTCGAGCAGCGCAACTCGACGACCCGCCTCGGTTAGGTGTCGAGCCGCCGCCAGGCCTGCGAGGCCGGCTCCGACTATCACAACTTCTCGTTTCATGATGGCCGGGAGTTTAGAGCTCGTGGCGTCGTGGCCCTCTACCCGGGCAGCCTGTTCAGGCTGCGGGTGGAGATGCCGCTTGCGGGCCTGGCGCGCTTGGAAACGTCAGTCGAAGCGCTCGGTGACGGCACGGCGGGATCAAAGATGGACCTGCCCGGGGGGCAGAGCTGAAAGCGCCGCCAAAGCTGCCACACCGACGATCAGTACTATTAGCGCCTGCAAGTTGACAGCAACGCCAGTTGGTGTGATACCTGCGGGTCGTCGGCCGCGGGCGAGCAGCCCGGCGCAGGCCGCCGCTCCGACGATGATCCCACCTAAATGGGCTTGCCAGGCTATCCCCGGCACCGAGAAGGAGAAGACCAGGTTGATCACCAGCAGAACCGTGATCGTCTGGGTTTCCCACCCCCTGCTGCGGGCTAGGACGTAGTAGGCGCCCATCACCCCGAAGATAGCCCCCGACGCCCCTAGGCCTGCGTCGTTGACAGGCGCCAGCAGGTAGAAGGCGACGCCCCCACCGAAAGCGGCGAGTAGGTACACGACTCCGAAGCGCAGACGGCCTATGGCAACCTCGACTGGCGGTCCTACTATGGCGAGAGTGATCATGTTGAGCGCTATGTGCTCTACGCTCGCGTGTAGGAAGGCCGAGGTGATCAGCTGGTACCAGCGGCCCATGTAGTGGACCTCGAAAGGCACCAGCCAGAACCTCTCCTCGAAGGCCGGATGGCCGGCTTCGTACCCGTATATTGCGGCGTTGACGACAATCAGGGCGACGACGAACGGAGTGAGCTTTGTCGCCCCGAGCGTGCCGCGCCGGCGTGGCTGCCATCGCACGCTGGGTGAGATCCGAGCACCTTGGCGCACACACGACGGGCACTGCCATCCCACCGGCGCCTCTCTCATGCAGTCAGGGCATATCGGTCTGCCGCAGCGCCTGCAAAGTGCTCCGGCGACCCTGCCGGGGTGGGTGTAGCAGGAAGGAACCTCCTGCGGTTCGCCGCTTCGACCTTCGGGCCCGCCGCCCCCCGTGTAGGTCACCCCTGGGGGTCTGCTTGGTCTACGGGCACGTTCCAGTGGGTCAGCGTTGGCACCCCGCGGTCCCATCCGAGCTTCGACCAAGCCGCCGTGTCGAATTGAAGCCAGCGCCCGATGGTCGGCCCGGCTCCAACCCAGCGGGCGGCGAGCACCCGGCTGAAATGCCCGTGGCTGACCACGACGACAGGGCCCGCCCAGCCGGAGCGGACCATCGAGATGAACCTGTCCGCTCGCGCTGTCACCTCACCGGCGGTCTCGCCGCCCGGCCAAGGTCCGTCCCAGATCGACCATCCAGGAAACTGGCGGCTGATCTCGGGAGTCGTGAGTCCTTCGAAATCCCCGTAGTCCCACTCGCGAAGGTCCGGTTCGATTCTGTAGGGGACGAGGCCTGCCAGTTCCGCTGTGCGCCTTGCCCGGGTCATCGGGCTAACGAAAACCTGCTCTGGACGAACCTCGCCGAGCACCCTTGAGAGGGATGCGGCCTCGATCTCGCCCTTCGGCGTCAAGTCGACGTCCGTCCGGCCGGTGTGGCGAAGGTCGCGGCTCCACTCGGTCTGGCCGTGGCGCACAACCCAAATCTCCGCCGTGGCGGCCACTCAGGCGTCCCGCCGTTCCAAGACGTAGAAAGCTACCGCTACTACCAACACGGTGAAAAGGGCCATTTCGCCCAGTCCCGTCCAAGCGCTCAGGGCGTGAGGGCCGTGGGTGAGCGAGTAGACCTCGGTGCCTGCGTTGGTCGGCCAGTACTCCTCGATCGGTTGCGACCACGATGAAGGCAGGGCGGCGGCTAGACCAGGAACTATGAACAGCATCGCTACGACCACTGCGATGCCAGCAGCAGCGTGACGCAAAAGCACGGCGAAACCGCTGGCCAGCAAGCTGACAACGGCGAGGTACAAACCCGCCCCGATCACCACTCTGAGAACGTTGTGCTGACCGAGAGTGGCGTAAGGAACGGTGGGTTGCACCGAGTGGATCAACACTTGACCTACTAAGAACGCGGCGAAGGCGACGATCTCACCCACAACTAGGGTCACCACGCCCGAGACGGCCATCTTGGCGGTCATCATCATCGATCGCCTCGGCACCGCCGCCAGGCTAGTTCGGATCATCCCAGTCGAGTACTCGGCGGTCACGGTGAGGACCCCGAGAACAGCGAACGCAAGCTGGGCCAGCAGCAGAGGTCGGATGCTCCTGCCCACGGGATCCCAGGTGGCTCTGATGACGACGTCGCTGTAATAGTGGCTTGCGGACACACCCGAAATGAGAGCTGACAGTCCGACGCCGAGGATCGCCCCGACGAACAGCGTCCAAAAAGTCGACCTCACGGTGCGAAGCTTCGTCCACTCTGACAGCACAACGTTCTTGAAGCGGTAGGGGGGCAAGGAAAGGCTCCGACCGCCTGGCCCCGTCCGAGTGCCTTCATGCAGGTCCGGCGCCGCCGCACCCGGTTCGATCGTCTCTGTCACCTTGCGCCTTTCTGCGTGCCAGCCGAGGCGGGCTCTTGCGAACTAGCAGCGTGGAATTCGACGCTCTGGTTGGTCAACTCCATGAAGGCCTCCTCAAGAGAGGCCCGCTGCGGGGCAAGTTCGTGCAAGACGATCCCTGCCGCTGCGGCTACCTCCCCGACACGTGCTGCGTCGACGCCGACGA
>JAJZAM010000206.1 GCA_021799445.1 Actinomycetes bacterium | reverse complement strand
GCAGCGCCTGCGGCAACACGCCCCCAGCACCCGGATAGACCAAGCCCCCGGTTATCGTGATCGTACCGGTCCTCGGCACGCGCCACGCCCTCGACACGGCATACCCCTGCGCAGGATCGACCGTGTAGGCCCCGATCTGGTTGCCAGCATCGATCCACTTCTGTTGGGCCACGACGAAGTCTCCGCTCGGGATCATGGTCCACTGTTGCCCGTCCCTGCTGATCGCGTAATACCAGTTGCCCTGTCCCTGGGTCGCCGAGAAGTCGTGAGCGCTGCTGGCAACCGCTCCTGCCGAGACGTTGTTCCTTAGTGCAAATCTTGCCCACGATCCGTGGTTCCCCGTGCTCAGGAACCCGTTCGGCTCCGAATAGATGTTGTTGGCGAGGCTCCCGTTCGGGAAGATCGTGCTTCGGCTCTCCACCTGTTGCAGGGCCCCCTGCTCTCCGTGGGTGACCCAGCCATTGTCTACGAAGGCGTTCCCGATGATCGCAATATTGCTGCTCTCCGTTGCGCCGCCGTGGATCGACAGGATCTGTACCCCCGCAGCCGGATTGTGCCCGAAATAGCTGTTCAGTATGTCGACGTGGTCGTTGGTAGACTCGTAGTCAAACCCGGTTTGATTGGGCGAGCGAGTGTTGACTACGTTCGTGATGACATCGTTGGCGAAGAGGACATCCTCGTCGCCCCCGACGATGATCGCCGCAGTTCCCGTGCGCGTGTGCGTGGCGCACTGGTCATTGATCGTCGAATCGACGATCTCACCGCCCTCGATGGACGTCAGGAACAACGCGTCGCTCGAGCCACCGCTCAGATCTGTCGCGCCGTGCTGTAGGTCCAGGCCGCGGATCACGACGTTGTGATAAGCGTACTTCCTCGTGGTCTTGATCACTGCGCTTTCGGCGGGCGCAGCGACGGCCGCCCGGAACTCGAACGCGACGGTGTCTTCGTTGTCGATGCCAGTGACCCGGTCGACTACGATGTTCTCGTCGATTGCGTTCGAAGCCCCGTAAACGGCATCGGCCATGATCATGATGGCCGACGAGCGGTGGACGTGGTATTGGTCTGTCAGTGCGGTTCGGACACCGAACCTGCCATTGATCTCTGTTCCGCCTATCGCGCTGGAGCTGATATTCGAGAATCTTAACCCTTGATGGTCTGCCGTGGTAAACCACACGAGGATCCCTTCGCCGGCGCTGCGCACAGCGAGGTCCGAGAACGACCAGTAGTCAGGATTCGTGAGTAGGATGTCGACAGAGCTTGTGTTAATGCCCGGGCCGACCACCTGCGGTGGCGGGCCGTTGCCGTACGACGTGACCGAGATCCATTCCGACGGGGCCCCACTGCCCGAAAGGACGAGCTCCTGATCATGCCAGACGTCGCCCGCACGGAGCTCGATCGTGGTCCCCGGACGGAAACCTGCGCCTGTCGAGATCTTGTTGATCGGCGCAAAACCGCACCACGGCTCGCGAGGTGACGTGCCGGGACCACGATCATCGCAGTGAGCGTTCTCGGCATCGTTGACATAGAACACGAGCCGCTTCTTCGGAGCCGTACTCTGGCTCGGGCTTGGACGGACAGGAGTCTGCGGCGATGGCGCAACCTCTAGATGCCGCCGATGCATTGCCCCGAGCAACCCGAGCGTCGTCGCTGCGACAGCGAAGACAACCACCGCGATCAGGTAGTACCAACGGTGCCGTCCGCCACGCTTCATCGGTCCTCCTCCAGTGGTCAGTCGAGATCATCGGGCAAGACCATGGCAGCCGCTCGTTCTAGACAAGGCGTACTGGCACTGGCGATGGTCTTCTGGCCGCACATCCATTAGAGCACGTCTCCGACGAGAAATGAGCGTCGACCGTAACACCCGGAGCTGATCGGCGACAACGCCAAGTGGAACCAGCCTGCTTGCTGTCCAGACAGCCTGCGGCAAGACACGCGCAAACCTCCGCCGGGCGAGCGACCCAGACTCAGCGCCGAGGCGCGAAAGGCAGAACCCCGAGGTCGTGGCGAGCTCGACCCGCTCGACTGAATGCTGCGAACACGGCGCAGTAGCCCTCCTCCTACCAGACTCGACACATTCTTAGCATGCACCGAGTCTCCAAACCAGCGTCAAGACGACACGAAGGTGAGGATGCCCGGGAGCCGGGAGTCGCAGCACGGGTTCCGGGTCGCGCTTCTCTGCCCTGCTCTCTGTCGCCATGGAAGGCGCCCTCATCGACAGCAACGAGTTCCACTGCGCCAGCTGCCGCTGCCGCGGTGCCCGGAGCAATGATGGTCCCATCGATGGAATGCGGTACCAGCGGTGCTAGAGGTCCAGGCGGTCGGCTGGACGATGCAACAGGCTCGGCAGGACTCCTACCCTACCCCGCTGTCCCAGGCAGAGGCACGGGCATGGTGGAGGAGTGCCGGAGCGGGCGAACGGTGATGGGGAGCGGGAGCGGGAGCTAATGCAAACTGCGAACCACCTCGGCGACACCGGCGTGACGTGGTCTCGCAACCATCGCACGATCAACGGGGACGCGCCCTCTGATCGGGTCGTGGACAATCCCCTGTCAGTGGCGAGAATGTAATCCATGGCCTGCACCAACACGTTGACGGCTGGTGCAGGGCCCGGCGAGCATCGACCGATAGTCTTTTCGTTCCTGTCCCGGGCGTTCCGCCGGGTGCTGCGGCTTGTCCGCCTCATCTATCGCAGTGATACGGACCTCGCCACCGAAGTCGTGATCCTGCGCCACGAGGTAGTGGTCCTGCGACGCCAGGTGCACCGACCGGCGCTCGAGCCGGCCGATCGAGCTGTGCGGGCCGGACTAGCACGACTCCTCCCACTGGCGTCACGGACACATCTTCGTCCAGCCGGCAACCCCGCTGCGCTGGCACCGCGACCTCGCCGCCGAGCACTGGACCTACCCGCACGCCAGGCCAGGTCGACCGGCTATCCCGAAGGGGACCGTGGCTGTGGTGCTCCGCTTAGCGAATGAGAATCCCCAGTGGGGCTACCGCCGCATACACGGCGAGCTAACCACCATTGGCATCCTCATCGCCCCTTCGAGCGTCTGGGCGATCCTCATCCACCACGACACCGACCCGCCGCATCGCCGGGATCACGGCCAACCCGGTGGCCCCGTGGGTGACTCAGTGTGCCCGCAACATCTCGACGGAGCTCGCCGCGCAGACAAATCCCGTCAAGTTCCTCATCCGAGATCGCGACGCGAAGTTCACCGCCTCCTTCGACGCCGTCTTCGACGCCGAGAGCACCAGGATAATCAACAACCCCGTCCGAGCACCCCGGGCGAACGCCATCCGCTAACGTGTCATCGGCGCCATACAGCGCAAGCGCCTGGACCGGACGCTCATCCTCAGACGCCGTCACCTCCAAGCAGTCCTTGGCGAGTACGTCGAGCATCACAACTCGCACCGACCACACCGCTCCCTCAGACAACGCCCCCCGGCTGCATCTGATGTGACGCTCCCGGCCATCGGCGACGTTGACATCGCCAGGCCACGAAGAGCCGACCGGCAAGGCGGCGTCACCCACCAATACCACATAGCCGCCTGGGCCGGGCTGACGGGGTTCACGGCACCCACAGATAAAGAGCAAGATTCGCAAGGTCGCCGACATCAAATCCGCCCCAACGATCGCGAATCGGTACCTCAGCGAGCTGGGAATGGACGCCCTCGGCCATCTGCTGGTCCCGGCTGGCTGGACTCGTACGTCGTGTGATCATGATTTGGGACACTTCAAGCAATGGCAGAGATCAAGACCTTTGAAGAGTTGCTCACTCCGTTTTTGCGCACCCTTGGGTTTCACGCCACTCGGAGTGAGCACCGGGGGCGTTCTGAAGCCGGAGTATGCCGCTGAGTTCCAGCAACAGGTGATCGCAAGCTGCGGACTTCATCCCGACGTTCCCGACACACGCGCAGCAGCTTCGAGCGGGTGCGGATGCTCGACAGCTACGGCACGTAATGGAGCAGGCGTTCCGGGAGCGCTTCGTGACCTACTTTGCCGGAACGGTCTCCTTCGTCAACTCCAAGACCGGGGAGGAAGACTCCATCACCGTGCAGTCCTTCGAGGACGCCTTCTAAGCGCTCACTTGCGGCGGCTCTCGTGCGATACCGGAGTGGTGTCTCAAGCTTCGCTCGACCGGGCAGCCGATGGAGTTTCGGGCGACGTTTCCCCATCTCTTGAAGTGGGCGAGGGCAGAGGGCTTGCTCCACGGCCAACGCAATAGGGCAACCGAGGAGATATATCGGCGCATCCGGAATCACGTTGCTCACCACACCTACAACCTGAGAATGCCGCCTGATGCCGCACGAACGAT
>JAJZAM010000205.1 GCA_021799445.1 Actinomycetes bacterium | reverse complement strand
GAGATCGGGACAAACCTGATCGACCTGGTCGACACGACCCGCGGCGGCGATCTCCTTGAAAGAGTCAAAGGCCTACGCCGCAAGCTCGCCTTGGAGAGAGGAATGATCATCCCGTCGGTGCGGACCAGGGACAACGTAACCTTGGACCCCGACAGCTACTCGATTCGCATAAACGGTGTCGACACGGCCTCAGGTACCGCCCCGCCCGGGCGTTTCCTGGCGATCGGGGAAGGCCTTGACCTCGTTCCCGGGGAGCCGTGCACCGAGCCGGTGTTCGGCCTGGCCGCCAAGTGGGTTCCGAGCGAGGCACGCCAGCAGGCGCTGGTCGCGGGTGCAACGGTGATCGACCGCTCCTCGGTGATCACAACCCACCTCGGCGAGGTGTGCGTCCGCTACGCCGGGCGGCTGCTTTCAGCTCAGCAAGTCCGCCAGCTACTCGACCGTCTCAAGGCGACCGACCCTGCCGTGCTCGACGAGATGGCAACAGCCCAGCTGACCCTCACAGACGTTCATCGCGTCCTGTGCGCTCTCCTCGACGAGGGCGTCGCGATCAGAGACCTGGTGCGCATCATCGAAGCGATCACAGTCAAGGCGAGGGTCAGCCGGGATCCGGAAGGTCTGATCGAAGCCGCCCGCCAGGCGCTCGGCCCTGCCATAACAGCCCAACACGCCAAGGACGGCACGGTGGCGGCTATGACCCTCGACGCTGTACTCGAACGTCAACTGCTCGAGGCAGTCAAGACCAGTGAGCAAGGTCCTTACCTGGCGGTCGACGCTCGCCTGGCCGAGGCGCTCGTCAGGGAGATCCAGTCCGTCGCCACCCAGATCGAGGAGACCGGTCGGGACGCAGTGCTGGTATGCGCCAGCCGTCTGCGCCAACCCCTGCAGCAGCTCACGGCAGTAGGAGCAAGAAGAGTAACGGTGTTGTCCGTAAGTGAGCTCGGTCCGCAAGTCCGAGTTGAGAGAGTAGGAGTGGTAAATGTCGCTACAGCGCCAGTTTGAGGGTCCTGACGTGCGGGTGCTCCTCGAGGAGATCCGTACCACCTACGGTAACGATCCGGTGATATCACGAGCTGAGACGTTCAGGTCCGGTGGAGTGTTCGGCTTGTTCCAGCGGGAGCAGTACCGCCTCGTCGTCGACGCCCCCGACGAACCCGAACGCGATCCCCACGACCTAGCGGGCAGGGCGCCGGCCTCCAAGGCTTCTGCCAAGCGCCGTAGGTCCGGGAAGCATTTCGCATCCGCCCCTGTGGCCGCCTCGAAAGGCTCGAAGAAGCAGAGCGTCCGGCGTGCCCCGGGGCGGAGCGCACCTCAAACAGCGTCGCCTTCGCGCGCGGCGTTGAAGACATCGGCGAGCACCGCAACCGCCCCGAGCGTGCCTGCAGTACACGCGAAGACGGCACCAGCAACCGACCTGTGCTCATACGTCGGCGAGCCTCGGAGCGGAGCCGGTGCAAAAGCCCCCGCTGGCCGCCGGCCCGCCCAGGACGCCTCTGCGCCCACCGACATCTTCGCTGCGATGGCCGACCTCACCGAGGACTCCGACCTCGTCAACATTGCGCCTTCGACGAAGAGCCCCGAGGTACACGGCCCCGACGACCAGAGCTCCTTCGAGAAGGTCTTGAGCGGCGTCGCCCGCATGACGGGAGCGCCAGAACACTTCGCAGCAACTGAAGGCGATTCGGGCGTGTCCTCGGTGGTCGTCGGGAGCGCCGCCGAAGAGCCTGAACTTCTGGGAAGTGAGCTTTTCCTGCCGGCTGACTTGTCGACTGAAGACCTCGCTGAACTAAACAGCGTGTCGCAGCCCGGCCAAGCGGGCCGGCCCGTCCAGTCCGAAGCCATCACCTTGCAGTCGGCTCTGCGGCAAGAGCTGACCGAGCTAGGCCTCGAAGCGGAATCAGCGACCAGAGTCGAAGCGATGCTCGCAGCCGGCTCGACCACCATGGCGGCTCTGTCGGCCCTTTTCGAGACCATACCCGCCGCGCCTCGGATCCCGAAGCGGCCCGGGTCACTTGTCGTGGTCGTCGGAGCGGGACAGAGGGCGCTAGACGAAGCTGCGCGACTCGTCGCTCAAGAGGGCTGGGACCCGTCAACCGTCGGCGTTGCCAGTCGCCGAAGCGGCGAGATCCCCGTCCGTGAGGAGATGTACATGCGCGATGCCGCCGACGCCACGGAGGTCGGACCGAGCCTTCGCCGTGGCCGTGTCGGAGTGGTGGCTGTCGATTCGCCTAACGGCTCCGACTCGACGGTCTGGGCGCGTCACCTGATATCAGCGCTGCGCCCGACGATGGTGATCGGCGTGGTGGACGCAATGCACAAAAGTGAGGACGTAGCCCGATGGGTGGAAGCCATCGGTGGGGTCGACGCAATCGTGGTCGACAAGATCGAAGCGACCGCTTCACCTGCGAGCATCCTCCGGCTCGGCATTCCCGTGATGCGCCTGGGCGAGCATCCGTCGACCCCGGCCAGGTGGGTTGCCGCCCTCGTCGACCTTCTAAGTGAAGAGGTCAGGTCCTTCGGTGAGCCCGCCCGGGCCCGGGTAGTGCGCATAGAAGACGTCCCCGACTGCGCTGAGCGCGACGACGAGTCATCGCAAGGCACCGACGGCTCGGCCAGCGGCAGGGGTCTGCTAACGACGGCTTCATCAGCGACCGTTAGCCGTATCAGGCCGGTCGACTGGTCGCAGGTCGCCTCGAAAGTCACCGAGGGCAGTGGGAACCAGTCAGCGCTGAGATGAGCGTCCGCCACCCCGAGCTTGTCATAGCTGGGGCAGTAGCTGTCAGCTTGCCGATGGTCCCGGGAATTCTAAACGGTGACATCAGCGGGGCAGTCGCCGCGGAGCGTTTCTTGATAGCCCTGATCGGCTGTTGGATCCTCGGCTCGGTGATCAGCTGGGTGCTGCACACGTACTCCCAGCAAGCCACCCGGGCGGAGCTGAACCGGCTGGTCTCCGGACAAGACGGCCAAACAGGCCAACATGGAGAGCAGCCGAGCGCCCCTACCGGAGACCGCGCCTGAAGGGGGATTCTGCACACGACGCGGCTTTCGTCCCTATGGGGTATCTCAAGCAGTTTCTGAGGTCCACCGAGAATCGGAGAGCGCTTCCGCCTGCGGCAGCGCCTCGTAGGAGGACTTCGGATGATTGTGCTGACCCACTTCGGAACCGGGAACCGCATAGCGGTGAACGTCGACCTGATCGAAAAGGTAGAAGAGACCCCTGACACGGTCATAACCCTTGTCAACGGAACCCGCTACCTCGTCCAGGAGACCCTGGACCAGATAATCGACGAGCTCGTGGAGGTAAAAGCGAGGATCCTCCGCTTGTCGAACTGCACGCCAGAGCCCGCGGACGGGAAAAAACTCCGCCTGCTTCGCAGCACCCAGACGTCGGAGCACGGCGACACCTCCGCTCCCGTCGAGTCGATCCAACCGGGGGTCGACCCCCGATGAAAGGAGCCCTGGACAGACTCACCCCGATGGCAGTCGGAGGGGCCCTCGCCTGCGTCTTCCTGGCGATGATCCTGGACGGATCGAACCCTGCCGTACTGTTCAAGCCGGCCCCTCTAGTCCTGGTGTTCGGCGGGACACTCGCCGTGGGAGCCGCCGGCTTCATGAAGCGCGATATCAAGGAGATCAAAGGCATCCTGATGTCAGCGTTCGGGGTGCCCGACCCCGACACTTCGGAGGACATAGAGCGGATCTTCCAGTTCGCCTCCATCGCCCGCAAGGAGGGCCTCCTCGCCCTCGAATCGGCATCCAAGGACATAACAGACCCTTTTGTGCGTCAGTGCGTGCAGCTGGCCGTGGACGGCACCGACCCCGACGAGATGCAGGACATCCTCGAAGGTGAGATCGCCGCGGCCGAGCAGCACCACAAGATGGGAGCCAAGTTCTTCCAGGACCTCGGCGGGTTCTCACCGACTCTGGGGATCATCGGAACCGTCGTAGGCCTCATCCACGTCTTGCAGAACCTCAACAACCCTGCGACGATCGGCGCTGCGATCGGCTCGGCGTTCACGGCGACGCTGTGGGGTGTCATGGCCGCAAACGTGTTCTGGCTTCCAATATCGAACAAGCTCAAGCGGGCGTCGCAAGTCGAGGTTATGCGCAAACGGATGATCGTCGACGGCATGCTCGCCGTCCAGGCGGGCAGCAGCCCGAGAATGATCAAAGCCCGCATGGAATCTCACCTTCCTCCGGGGACCAAGGACGAGGCGTTAGCAGCATGAGCAGGCGCGCACGCCACGAGAACCACGAGGAGGAGGTCGAGAACGGCGAGAGATGGCTATTGACCTACGCGGACATGATCACCCTGCTGCTGGCGCTTTTCATCGTCCT
>JAJZAM010000204.1 GCA_021799445.1 Actinomycetes bacterium | reverse complement strand
GCTGGAGCACCACCAGATCGTCCGGCGCGACGCCGAGCGCTCGTCGGGTGGCTTCCCGGTCGCCTTTCGGCGGGGCCGTGTTGAAACAGTTCCGCAGTACCGTCGCAGGAATGCCCCTATCGGCCAGTTCCCGGGCGGACAGCTCGCTTATCGTCACGTGCACCCACGAAGGATCGTCGGGCGGCGGAGGATGAGAGGCGAAACGTTCCCGCTGCCACGGCAGGTCGTGATGGCGCATGATCGCCCGGCGGCCGGCCAGAAGGCGAGCCACTTCGTCGCGCGCGGCAGGGTTCAGGGGCAGCGAGCACAGATTCTCCACGACGACCAGGTCGGCTCCGCGCAGGGACCTCTCCAGGGCGGCCGTGTCGAGCGGCTCCTGCGGGCGTCCGGTCAGCCAGGTTCCGGCGTCTAGGCCAGCGACGAGCTCGTCAACTGGTCCGGATCCGGCAACCGTCTTCACGTCGAAGCCGAGAACCGTCAGGGCGCTGGCCCACTTAGCTGCCTCGACCGATACGCCGTCGGCGCCACCGAGGCGGAAGGAGACGCTAACGGCCACGGGACGCTGTCGCCGTGATGACACGCTCAAGCGGTCCGGGCTCCCTCGCTGCTCCACCCGAAAGTACTCTAGCGCCGTCCGGTGCAATGATGGACCGGCCAGATGAACGCTAATCAGCTTGTCCTGCACTCCCCGGTCGGGTTCGTCATAGCCTTCGGTGCAGGCATAATCTCCTTCCTGTCACCTTGTGTCCTTCCTCTTGTTCCCTCTTATCTTTCGATGATGTCCGGGGTCGGAGTCTCGGAGCTTGCCAGCGCAACCAAACCCGACCGCCGACGCATCCTGCGGGCTACCCTCGGCTTCGTCGCCGGGTTCACGATCGTGTTCGCCGCTCTAGAGGCGACAGCGAGCGGGCTCGGCCGAACGCTCAGCTCTCATCAGGTCGGCCTCGATCGCCTCGCTGGGATCGTGATAGTAGTCGCCGGCCTTCTCTTCGCCGGTCTGGTCTCCCCGAAGTGGCTCCAGCGGGAGCGACGTTTCCACGTTTCGCCTTCCCGCCTAGGCGACTGGGCTGCCCCTGTAATGGGAATGGCCTTCGCTTTCGGTTGGACTCCTTGCATAGGACCGGTCCTCGCAGCGGTCCTCGCCCTCGCCAGCGACTCGAACACCCTCTTGAGAGGCGAGGCGATGCTCGTCGTGTACTCGCTAGGGCTGGGTGTGCCCTTCGTAGCGGCCGGCTTGGCTTTCGCAAGGTTCGCCGGGGTGTTCTCTTTCTCCCGCCGGCACCTGCGGGCCATAAACCTTGCGTCCGGCTTGGCTCTTTCAGCGTTGGGCGTGCTGCTGCTCACAGGCGAACTTCACGTGCTTTCGAGCGCGTTCACCGACGTTCTGGACGCCCTCGGGCTCAGCCGGCTGGCTTCGGTGTGAGCCGTCCCGCCGACCATGCGCCGAATGGCACTAACGGCTCGCGGCTAGCTAGCCTTGCAGAGGTGCAATGGAGCCGGTGATCCGTTTTCGCTCGGCGGTAGCGTTCGCAGGCCGCTTTCCGGTGCTCGCCGGCGTTGACCTCGACGTCGCCCCCGGCGACGTCATGCTCCTGCGCGGGGCGAACGGGGCTGGCAAGACGAGCATCCTCCGGGCGGCAGCCGGGCTTTTGAGGGTGGTGTCCGGCGAGGCCAGGGTTCTTGGGTCGGACCTTGCCGTGGACCAGCGAGCGGTTCGCCGCAAGGTGGGCCTTCTCGGACACGCGAGCGGCCTTTACGACGATCTAAGCGTGTCCGACAACTTGAAGTTCGCGCTGCGTTCCAGCGGGGTGAGCCCGACGCGGGCATCTTACGCCCTTGACACGCTCGGACTCGTCGGCCGTCTCGAGGCTACGCCGGTGCGCTCCCTTTCCGCCGGGCAGAGACGCCGGGTCGCTCTCGCAGTTCTACTCGCGCGCGACCCGGACTTGTGGCTCTTGGACGAACCTCACGCCGGTCTGGACGCCGACCACAGGGATCTGCTTGACGGTCTCGTGAAGAGCGCAGCATCCCGGGGCAAGACCGTGGTTATCGCATCCCACGAAGCTGACAGGGCGGAGCCTCTCGCCGGTCACATAGCCACCGTGGCCGGCGGGGTGGTCGTAGAAGTGGCACCGGGACCAGCTCGTCGTGATGCTGGGGATGCTGCTAGCACGGCGGAGGTGGAACGCGTTGTGGCGTGACGCCCTTTTGGTGAGCTCCAAGGACCTGAGGATCGAGTTCCGCAGCCGCGTGACGACAACCCAGGTGGCGCCTTACGCGGTGCTCGTCTTGGTGCTGTTCGGTTTCGCCTTCGACCAGGATCAGAATCTTCTCACCAAAGCGGCCGCCGGCCTGTTCTGGGTGGCGGTCCTGCTCAGCTCGCTCCTGGCGGTCCAGCGAAGCTACGCGATCGAAGCCACCGACGGGGCGCGGGACTCGCTACGCCTGTCAGGTTTGGATCCCGCCGGCATCTTTTTAGGCAAGACGCTTGCGGTGGTCGCCGAACTGCTCATCCTGGAAGTCCTCCTTGGGTTCGGAGTCGTGGTCCTGTTCGGCATACAGCTTCACGATCCGGCCCTCTTGGTGGTCACCTGCTTGGCGGCGAGCGTCGGCTTGGCGGCGGCCGGGATCCTTTACGGGATGATCGCCGCCGGTCTGCGTGTCCGGGAGACGCTGCTACCTCTCCTGATCCTCCCGGTGGTCGCTCCCGTCCTGCTCGGCGCCACCCAGGCCTGGATGGCCGCCCTCGGGACAGCAGGAGGCGGCACCGACGGTTGGAGGTGGCTTTCGCTTCTCGTTAGCTTCACGGTGATCTACATAGCCGCCGGAAGCCTGGCATTCTCAATCCTTGTGGAGGAGTCATGAACCCTAAAGCGGACACACAGCCGGCGGACGCAGCCGGAGGGGGTGTCTCGGTTTCGCCGGTCAGTCCCGGTGTCGGCGGAGCCTATGAGCCCGAGGTTTCCCCGACCGTTCCCCCGGCGCCAGCCTGGCCTGGGGGCACATCGGACCGTGTCACGCGTATCCTCGGCGTGTCCACGCTTGTGACAGCCGCTCTGACGGCGTGGCTCGGCCTTGTAGTGACACCGCCCGACAAGGTTCAAGGCCAGCTGGTCAGGCTCATATACGTGCACCCTGCGGTGGCGACGATGTGTTACGCCGGGTTCGGGCTGTGCGCCCTGGCCAGCCTCGCCTACCTGTGGCCGCGGACCAGATCAAGGCGTTGGGACCGCCTTGCGGCCGCGTCGGGCGAGGTCGGCGTGGTCTTCTGCGTCCTCACATTGGTAACCGGGTCGATTTGGGGTCGCCCGACCTGGGGGGTCTGGTGGACGTGGGATCCCAGGCTGACCATCACTGCGTTGCTGTGTGCGGTGTTCATCGGCTACCTCGCCCTGCGACGCACCGGCGGGGATCCCGACGCCCTCGCGAAGCGGAGCGCGATCGTGGCGGTCGTTTGCGTGCTCCTCGTTCCTGTCGACCACGAGGCGACGACCTGGTGGGCCAGCTTGCACCAGACGAGCACACTGTTTCGGGCGAACCCTCTGATCCACGGCGAGCAGCTCTACACGATGCTGCTGTCGTTCGTTGCGTTCGGCTTGGGATTTGCGTGGCTCGTCCTGCACAGGTACAGGGTCGAGGTGCTCGAAGACCGCTACTCAGAGGAAGGATTCGACGCAGCCATCTCCGAGCGTCGCGCTGAGGGTGGCGTCCTGACTGCGGCTAACCGTGCGAGCGACGGGGTGGCGCTGTGAACGGCTACGTGGCGGGCGGTTGGGGTGCGACGGCAGGAGTGCTCGCCGTGTACTCCCTGCGCATAGTGCTGCGGGGAAGGGCGCTTGCTAAGAGGCTCGCACCTCGGGGGCTAGCAGGTAGGGAGAAGCCTTGACGGTCAAGACCGAACTTGACGACCCGCGGTCTACCGGGCAGGTGACGGTCGGTCCCGCGCCAAGGGTTCGCAACCGTCGGTCCGTGCTCGGTTCGAGGAGGCGTCAGCTCGTCGCCGGGGCGGTCATCCTGGCTGCCATAGGTTTCCTGCTCTTCGAGGGTCTCGGAAACGCCCTCTCCTACTACCAGACGGTGCCGCAGGCTCTCGCGCAGCGCAAGGCGCTCGGCGTCAAGTACTTCCGGATCATGGGGACCGTAGGTCCAAAGGTGAGCGAAGTTGATCACGAGACGGTCTTTGACATCTCCTACCAGGGCAAGACGGTCTCCGTTGTTGACAGCGAGGATCCCCCGCAGCTGTTCCAGCCGGGTATACCGGTCGTGCTCCAAGGCCACTTCGCGAAAGGCAGCGACGTGTTCGACTCCGACCTGATCATGGTCAAGCACAGCGCGAACTACGTGC
>JAJZAM010000203.1 GCA_021799445.1 Actinomycetes bacterium | reverse complement strand
ACCTGACAGGTGCCTTTCTCTGTGCGGATGCCGGGTGTTAGCAACCACCATCTTCGCAGGTGAAAGGCACTTCGTCGCGTCTTTCAAGCCTCGTTTCAACAGATAACTCGCGGATCTAGGTCAGAAGTGCGTGCTCTCGAGCTCGGGAGCCTACATCATGTGGACGGACATAGAGGAGTTCGCCATGTGGAACGGCTATCCGCTGGCGACGAAGGACAACGGCTACCTGTCGGACCAAGGTGTAAAGCTGGAGATCGACACACCACCGTTCATCGACCACCTCAAGCTCCTCGGTCAGCTCGCCCAAAAGGGTGAGTACCTCTGGAATGGCGTAGCGACCTCAACTGTCCCGCTGTTCACCAACGGGACCTGTGCGATGTACGAGAACAGCTCGGCGAGTGGTGCAGCAATCGAGAAAGGGATCGGGTCGTCGTCGTTCGGCGTCGCGCCGCTGCCAACGGTCACCGGGGACAAGGCGGCCCCGCAGAACACCGTCGTCGGCGGCGCGTCACTCTGGGTGATGTCCGGAGCCGCCAAGGACACCTACAAGGGGGATGCGGAGTTCCTCCACTTCCTCATGGCTGGCCCGTCGCAAGCGTACTGGGCGTCCCACACCGGGTATGTCGCCGTGACGAAGGCAGGTGTCTATGCCCTGCGCGAGGCCAACTTCTACACGAAAAACCCGGCGGCGCTCGTTCCTGTCCACGAGCTGACGAACAAGCCCGCGCTTGCCTGGACGAGGGGCGTGCGTCTTGGCTACCTGCCCGAGATCCGAACGGTCGAGGCGAACGCTATAGCGGCGGTGCTCTCCGGCAAGCAGTCCGCGTCCCAGGCACTCGCCGCCGCACAGGCAAGTGGCGACCAGATCCTCAACCAGTTTGCACAGCAGTACGGCGGTTGACGCTACCGCCACGGCTCTCCCCGAGGCGGCCGACGCGTCGAGGAGCGCCGTGGCGGCTCGCCGCAGGCCGAGGAGCGCCCGACGTCGGCACCGTGACGTCTCCGGTTCGACCGCGGTGTTCCCGCATCGAGCGCTTCCCTACGTGCTGCTGTTCCCGCAGCTCGCAGTGGTCGTGGTCTTCTTCATCTGGCCGGCGCTTCGCGCGTTCAGGGAGGCGTTCATCCAGAGCAACGCATTCGGGATCGGGGAGCGCTTCGCAGGGCTGCAGAACTTCGTGTCCGGGGTCTGGGTGCCGAGTTACGCGCACTCGGCCGAGGTGACGCTGCTCCTCGCCACCGTCACGACCGCAGGCTCGATGGCCCTCGGCCTCTTCCTGGCTGTGAAGGTAGAACGGGTGGAGAGGGGCCGGAGCATCTACAGGACCCTGTTCCTGTGGACGTACGCGATCCCCGGGGCAGTTGCTGGCTCACTCTGGCTCTTCCTCTTTGAGCCGGGCATCGGACCGGGGGCTCGACTGCTCGACGCGCTCGGAGCGCGCTGGAACTTCGCGTTGAACCCGACCCAGGCGTTCCTGCTCGTCGCCGCGATCGGGATCTGGCAGCAGTCGGCCTTCTGCTTCCTGTTCTTCACGGCAGGGTTGCAGGGCATCCCACGCGAGTTCCACGAGGCCGGGTCCATGGATGGCGCAAGCCGCACCCGGGCGTTCTGGAGCATCACAATGCCGCTGCTGTCGCCGATCACCTTCTACCTTCTCGTAATGAACGTGGTCTACGCAGTCTTCGGACTGTTCGGCATCATCGACATCGTGACCCAGGGTGGTCCCGGCTACAGCACGACTACTCTCGTGTACCGCCTCTATGTGAATGCCTTCCAGAACGCGAACACGACCGTGGCGGGCGCTGAGACAATCGTCCTGCTGGTGATCGTGATCGGCTTCACCGCCTTGCAGTTTCGCGCCCTGCGACGTCGGGTCCACTACAGGTGACTCGTGCGGCCGGGTTGCCGTGGATCCGGCACGTCCTGCTCATCCTTGTCGCAGCCGCGGTGGCCCTGCCCCTCTATCTCGCTGTCGTCGTCGCAAGCCGTCCTGCCGCGGCCCTGCTAGACGGAGTTCCCTTCGTGCCCGGCAACATGCTGTTCGCCAATCTCGGGCATGTCCTGCGGGAAGGGTTGCCGGACTCTCCGCCGGTGTCGCGGATGCTCTGGAACAGCCTCGAGATGGCCATGGGCATAAGCCTCGGGAAGATCCTGCTGTCCGTGCCGGCCGCCTTTGCGGTCGTGTTCTTCCGCGTTCGCGGTCGGATGCTCGCATTCTGGCTTATTTTTGTGACCTTGATGCTGCCTGTCGAGGTGCGCTTCTACCCCACCTACAAGGTGGTCGCCCAGCTTGGCCTGCTGAACACACTTCCGGGCATCGTCCTACCGCTGATTGCGTCGGCAACCGCCACGTTCCTGTTTCGGCAGTTCTTCTTGACGTTCCCTCCAGAGCTCGCAGACGCTGCCCGCGTCGATGGGTGCGGGCCGCTCCGCTACCTTGTCGAGGTCGTCCTGCCGCTGTCGAAGGTGAACCTCGCGGCGATCTTTGTGCTGGAGTTCATCTACGGATGGAACCAGTATCTGTGGCCGTTGCTCACCACGACGTCGCCGTCAGAGTCGACGGTCGTGATGGGGATGAAGGAGATGATCTCCGCGGCCCAGAGCTTCTCAGTTCCTGAGTGGAACCTGGTCATGGCGGTTGCCATCGTCGCCCTCGTCCCTCCCGTGATCGTCATCGTCGTCATGCAGCGGTGGTTCGTCAAGGGCCTCACGGGCGGGATCACCTGATCGGGGTCCTCGTATGCGAGTCGCGCACAGAGCCACCTGGTGGCGCGCTTGGGAGCGAGGGTCTCCTACGACTCTGCCCAGTGGTTCGACACGCCAGGGGGGCGCGCGATGACCTTTACCCCGCCCTCTTCACGCCGCCGGGTGCCGTGCGCCTGGAGCGGTGATTCCGCTCGATCGCGCAGGCTGCAGGTCGGCTCCGAGGCTGCGGAGGTGGCGACGGGCAGCGCCGAGGGCCGGAACGCGGCCGTCGGCTCGTGCGGTGGCGTGCCTGTCCACCTGGTGCCACCTCGTCGGGTCCAGGGGTCCTCAGCTAAGAGGCGCGATCTGTCGATAGGCGGTAGGGAGCACCTCGGCGGTCGGCCACCGGTCGAGGATGCGCACGAGGTCGGCCGAGATCGCGACCATGATGAGCCAGGCGGCGTTCGCCTCGAAGTTTAGGAACGGGAACCGGGTGAGCCCGGAGTCCTTCAGGCGGCATATGTGCTGCTCGAGGTGCGCGTGGGCCCGCATGGTCCGATCGAGCGCACGCGCGTCGCCGGCTTGGTCGGTGTAGAAGCCCCAGTAGCGGTAGCCGAGGTCGGGGAAGAGGCTGCGCTGGGCTCCGGGGTGCAGCGGCTCGCGCCGGACGATGAGCCGGGTGCCAGCGGGGAGCCCCGCGGCGTCGATGAGGCACGTGGGCTCGACGACGGCCGCAGCGTCGTCGCGCTCCTCGCCCTCGCCGTCGAGCGCCGGCAGCCACACCTGCTCGATCCCGCTGGCGTCGAAGATCGTCGCGGTGACCTGGGGCTTGCGCCGGGCCTTGACGAAGAAGCCGACGTTGCCCGGACCGAGCAGCGCGGCCAGCGTCTCGCCCGTCTGATCGGCGAAGCAGAACATCGGGTGGAAGCCGAAGCCGCCCTTGTAAGTCGGCGCCGTCTCCTCCTTCCCTTCGGGTGGATCCCTACGAGAGAGGCGTCGATGTCCAATAGGACCGGGCCCGACGAGGCGGTCGCCGACGACCGTCGCCAGACCTCGGATCGCACGCTTGCCATCGCTCCGGCGATCGAAGCTGGCACCGACGGCGTGATGTCGTGGGACGTCCGGGCGACCGTCGTGCCCGGTCCCTCGGAGTTCCACGACGACGCGACGCGTGCTGGTACCGTCCAGTTTGGAAGTGCCCTTCTAGCCGGGATCCCTGTTGACTCGACACCAACAGTTTCCCCTGCTGGGAGGGCCTTTCCGCGGATGCGCGGCGATCAGCGCAGATGGCGGCGTGAAGAGCTGGGGCTAGTAAGCACTAGCCTGGACTTCCACGTTAGGTCCGTGAGTTAACACCACGGAGGCTCTCGGTTAGCCAAAAGCGGGCCGCGCATACCCTGCATACGCATGCCTACGCAGCATTGATAACGCCCCGAGAAATCCACCCGAGAAACCCGCCCCTCCGACGAGCCTCCAAACGCGAAACCGCTGGTCAAGCGCCTACACCCCTGGACGAGGTGCGCGCCTAACCAGCGGTCGTAGTGGCGGGGGTTCAGGATCATCACACAACCGTCGGGTGATGAACCCGACGAATCCGCTGCTAACCGGGTCGTGCCTATGCAGTGCATAGGGCAGGTGCCCTGACCAACAACGCGGTGCCCACCAGTGACG
>JAJZAM010000202.1 GCA_021799445.1 Actinomycetes bacterium | reverse complement strand
AGCCTCCGAGGCGGAGAGGGCGTACGCGAAACGTTTCGACGCGTCACCTCAGCCGTGGTGGCTCGACCTTCGAGGCGAGAGACCATAAGGGGCTTTAGAGGATTCTGATCGCTCCCTCAGGGCAGTTTGCGACTACCCGCTGCGCAGCGTCCTCGAGTTGGGGAGCCACGTCAAGGTCCTCCCCGAGACTGGTCGGGTAGCCCTCGTCGTTGGAGTCGAGAAGCTCAGGGGCGAGCGTGTAACACCTGCCGTGACCGGCGCAGAGGTTCTCGTCGATGTGGATTTTCATGGTTACGTTCAGCTCTCCTGGCGCAATAGGGCGGGTGGTGAAGCGATATTTGGTGGGCTACGAAACACTACATGCGGGCGATGGAGCTACCGCCGTCCACGGTGATAACCGCCCCGGTCGTGTAGGACGAAGCCGGCGACGCTAGGTACATGGCGGCGCCGACTATCTCCGATGGCTGGCCCGCCCGGCGGAGCGGGAAGTTCGCGGCGTGCCGGTTGAACGAGTCCATGTCCCATGCGCGGGCGATGTCGGTGAGGAAAGGGCCAGCCATGATCGTGTTCACACGGACCTTGGGACCGTAGGCCATGGCGAAACCGGTCGTTAGGACATCGAGGCCGGCTTTGGCTGCTGCGTAGGGGAGCTCCCTCGGGGTGGGGCGCACGGCGGCGATGCTGCTCACGTTGATGATCGAGCCGCCATCTCCTTCGGCCATGCGGGACCCGGCGAGGGCGCAGACACGGAAAGGGCCTTTGAGGTTAACCCCGATCGTCTTGTCGAACAGCTCCTCGCTAAGCGCGTCGAGGCTCGGGTAAAGCGGCGACATGCCCGCGTTGTTGACGACGATGTCGAGGCGCCCGAAGTTCTCGTATGCGGTTTCGATCAGGCCGGGGATCTCATCCCAGTGCCCGACGTGGCAGGCGTAAGGCACGCAGCGCCTGCCTGTGCGCTCGTGCACCTCGCCGGCGGCTTCGAGGCAGGAGTCCATCTTGCGGCTGGATATGACCACGTCGGCTCCGGCGCCGGCGAACGCCTCCACCATCTCGCGGCCCAAGCCTCGGGTGCCGCCCGTGACGAGCGCTACCTTGCCGGCCAGGACCTGGGTGGGTGCGTGTTCGCCCATGGCTAAGAGCTCCTTTCGAGTATGCGGGCGGCTCTCCGGGCCATCGGCTGTACGAAAGCTCCCCGCTCTCCCATCCTAGGGTCCTTGGTCTCGCCGCGCTGCCACCTGGCGTAGAGCTGCTGGAGCACCACGGCGGTCTTGAAGCAAGCGAACGCCTCGTACCACGAGGCGCCGGACGCGTCGAGGCCAGTGTGTCGTTGGTACTCTTCGACGACCTCGGCGCGGGTGGGTAGGCCCATGTGCTCGAGGCCTGGGGGTGTGATCGGCCTGTCGTCGGGGGTGTCGGAGGGGTCCGGCCAGTAGTTGAGGACCGTCCCCAGGTCGATCAGCGGGTCGCCGAGGGTGGCCATGTCCCAGTCGAACACGGCGCTCACCTTGTCCGGATCTCCGGGGCGGAACTGGCAGTTATCAAGCTTGAAGTCGTTGTGCAGGATCGACACTCTTTGGGGCGCTGGCAAGCTCGAAGCGAGATGGGCGGCCACGTCCTCCATCAACTCTCCTCCGCCGCTTTGGGGCGCTACGAGCTCCCAGCGTTTCGCCCAGCCTTCCACCTGGCGTGCGACGAAACCTTCGGGGCGGCCGAGGTCCTCTAGGCCACAGGAGCTGGGGTCGACGAGGTGCAACTCGGCGAGGGCTGTTATGGTCGCTACCCCTACCCGGCGGGCCGCGTCGGGGAGAGGTGCCATCGAAGGCGTCAGCTTTCCCCACATGACCTCACCGCGCCGGTACTCCATGATCGTGAAATCGGATCCGACGACTTCCCGGTCGGTGCACAGGTGCAGCGCTCTGGGTGCCGCCGGGTACGAACGCCACAGTCGTGACAGCACGCGGTACTCGCGTTTCATGTCGTGAGCGCCGGGCGCGATCTTGCCGAACGGCGGGCGGCGTAGGACCACAGCGTCGCCGCCGAAGCGCAGCAGGTAGGTCAGGTTCGCCGACCCGTTCGGGAACTGCTCTACGCTGAAAGGCCCGTCGATCCCCTCTATCGATTCTCGGAGGTCACTGTCGCTGCGTAGGTACGACGTGAGGCGGTCCCAGTCGAGGTCCTCGCCGGGCCTGACCGGCGCCAGTTCGGGAGGCTGGGACAACTCTGCGGCTACTCCCCGCCTGGCGGTCACAGGCTCTCGGTTCGCGCCGTCGCAGATCCGAGCGAAGGCGCCGGGCTTTGGGGGACCGCAGGGTAGGCCGAGAAGCGGATGGGAGCCCCGGGGAACACGGCTGTCTCACCGCCGGGTAGTGCTACCGTGTCGAAGAAGCCGCGGGCGACGAGGTGCTCGTCGACGAGGACGTCGTCTGGGGAGTTGACGACCGCTATCGGAAGACCCCGCGCCTGGCCTTCGTGGTAGATCGCCTTGGCGTCTTGGATCAAGAAGAAAGCTTCGATCATCTGCTGGATGTGCGGGAAGTTCGCCTGACGGTAGGCGACCTGGCTGTACTCCGGCTCGGTGAGGTCGGCCGCCAAGCCGTGGGAGCCCATCCATTCGACCAGGTTCTGCCAGGGCTTGGGATCGGAGAGGATCAAAGCGAAGTAGACGTACCGGCCGTCGCCTGTGGAGAACAACGCCGGCTGTGTCGGCGTCGGCTGGGCGTGCCGGCAGGTCTGGCGTTTGACCAGAGCCTTCGGGTAGAACCAGTAGGGGTTCGCCAGCTCGGGGCTGACCGCCACGCAGTCGTGCATCGACACGTCGATCACCTGCCCCCGGCCAGTCTGGTCCCTCTCCATCAACGCCAGGAACACCGATATGTGAGCGAAGCTTGCGGCCACGTGGTAAGCCTGGTTCTCGGCGGGGCGTATCGGCGGGATGGTGTGGTCGTCGTAACCGCAGCTGTTGAGCAGCCCACCGGCGGCCAGGGAAACAAGGTCGGAGGTCACGTAGCGCGACCACGGTCCGTCCTGGCCGAAAGGCGTGATCGCGCACACGACGAGGCTCGGGTGGCGTGCTGCGATCGCGCCGAGGTCGAATCCCAACTCGTCTTGACGTGCCCGCGACACTGACAGTACGAGCACGTCTGCGTCTTTGAGGAGGTTCTCGAGGATCTCGGATTCGCCCGGCAGGTCCGCTGTCAGAGTTGTCTTGGAGGTGTTGTAGTACCAAAACGTCAGGCTGGTGTCCGGACCCGTAACGCCGTCGGCGAAAGGACCCACCCTGCGGGTGGGTGAACCTTGTGGTGGTTCCAGCTTTGTGACCGCCGCCCCGTACTGGGCGAGGAGCTTCCCGGTAAGCTCGCCCGCTGGATCCTCCGCGACCTCCACCACCGAAAGGCCTCGACATATAGGGGCGCCGACCTGGGCTCCGTCGGCATGCACGTCAGATCACCCCCTGCTCGGCCAGTTCCGCCCGTTCGGCTTCGTCGACGCCGAGCAGCTCGCCGAAGACGTAGTCGTTGTCCTCCCCGACCAAAGGAGCGGACCTCCAATGGTCAGGCCCGTAGCCCGACATCGAAGCGGGGAACCCTTCGAAGCGGGCGGATCCTATAACAGGGTGGTCCATCTCGAAGAACGTACCTCTCCAAGCCAGTTGCGGGTCGAGCTCGTTGAGGTCCTGCGGGTTCTGCACGGCTCCCGCGCGGACCCCGTGGGATTGAAGCAGACGCATCACCTCGTGGGGCTCCTTGTCAGAGGTCCAAGCCGAAAGATGGCCGTCGAGGAGGTCCTGGTGCTTGAACCTGGACTCCTGGGTTGCGAAGCGCTCGTCGCCGGTCCACTCGGGCGAGCCGGCAGCTTCCACCAGGCGGGACCATTCGGCGTCGTCGAACACGGCGATGGAGACCCAGCGGTCCTCCCCCGCGCAAGGGTACACGCCGTGCGGAGCCGCGTGCGGGTGCTCCAAGCGGTTACCGGTCGGGTAGTCCGGGCGCTTGGAGGTGTGGGAGTTGACCGTAACGTCGAGCAGTATCGGGCCGAGCAGGGTAACCCCCACCTCCACCGCTGCGACGTCGATCTCGGTTCCGACCCCGGTCCGGCGTCTGTTCCAGATCGCCATCAAAAGAGCAGCCGAGTTGTAGTAGGCGGCCATGTTGTCCATGTAAGACAGGCCCCAACCAGACGGCTCCCGTCCCGGCAGGCCGGCCACGTAGGACAGGCCGCTCGCCGCTTGCACTATCGGACCGTAACTGCGGTAGTGCTGGTGAGGCCCGCTGTGGCCGTAACCGCTCATCCGAGCGTAGATGACGTCGGGTACAAGCTCGCGGAAGCGGTCGTAGGTGAACCCCCACTTCTCCATGACACC
>JAJZAM010000201.1 GCA_021799445.1 Actinomycetes bacterium | reverse complement strand
CACCTCGAAGACCCTCACCTGCTCCTTTCCGATCTGGCCCACGGGGTGGTCGTCGAGGACCACCGTGTAGTCCGATTGAGGCTTGAACAGACGGAACAGCAGGCCGGTAGGGAGCAGCGTCGCGGGAGACGCCTTCCACTGTTGCCTCGGCCTAAAGATCCTGATTTCTGACATTGGCTTCCTTTCTCGACGCAGGTACTTGGGTGAGGGCGCCTCGCTGAGTCACTTCACGGCACCGGCACCGGTCATCGACGTCTGCCCGTCACGAGCCGTTCGCGGTCGAACATCCCGGCCACGACGCGCCAGGCGAGCAGGTCGAAGACGAGCAGGGCGGCAGCGAGCACAACGGCGAGAGCGGTCGACTCGGAGACCACGTTGAGCGACATCAAGGCGACGATGACGAGGGGCGGGAGGCTGCCGAGCACGCTCAGCTGCTGGGCGACGCGCACGTCCGTGGACCGAGTAGAGACCGCGATCCCGACCCAGATCGCCCACCCCGCCAGCAGCGGCGTGAACAGGAACTGGACCAGCACGTGCGATCCCGTGAAGATCGCCGACACGATCACCGGGTGGGCGAACAGGGCCGCGATGGCGAGGAAGATCCCGAAGACCGCGTAGGCAATTACAAGCGTCGGGACGAAGGCGGCCAGCGCCTTGGCTATGAGGAACTCCTCGCGACGGATCGGGGTGGAGAGCACCGGCTCCAGCGTTCCCTGCTCGCGCTCACCGACCACCGCGTAGGCACATACGACCGACGGCATGGTCACCGGGATCACCAGCATGTAGAGGAGAGAGAGCCCGATGCGAAGGGTGAGGGCCTTGTTCGTCGCATTGGCTGCGATCAGCTGGATCGTCGGCAGGGTAATGAACAGCACCGGCACCGCCGCCATCGTGCCGATCACGAAGCGGTTGCGCCGGTAGTCCCGTAGCTCCTTGCGGAGGATCGCGCCGACCCGAGTCCAGCTGAAGCTCATCGGGCCTTGGCCTCCACGTCCTCGTCGATCAGCTCGAGGTAGACGTCCTCCAACTAGTGGTGGGACTCGGCGAGCGACAGGACGTCGGCGTCGGCTCCGACGAGCGCTCGCGCCAGGGCCGGTGCTGCGAGCTCGGGGTCCGAGACGCTCAGCGTGTAGCCCGACGGCGTCGGCTCCCATCCCTCGACCTCGCCGCCGTCCCAGTCGACGAACACGGGGCGGCCGGCGCCCCTAACGAGGTTCCAAGGGGCGAGGTCGTTGTGGCACACCAGTTCCTCACGATCGGGCTTGATGGCGACGTTCCAGACGGCGCCCTCGGGCGGCGCGAAGGACTGAACGGCGTCGTGGTACTCACGTACAAGCCTGCCGACGTCCGCGAGCTGAGGGAGCCCTATGTCCGAGGGGCTCGGGGCTGCACGTCCTTCCACCTAGGAGAGCACCTGGCGGCCCTGCTCGTCGTACCCCAAGGCACGCGGCCCTCCCTCGTAACCGCTCGCTTCGAGGTGGAGCAGGAGGGCGTCGACCGACGCCGACCAGGCGCACGCCGGCCGGCGCACCGTGCCACCTACTCGGACGACGCCGATCCCAACATTGCCCCCTTGGAGCGGCTCTTCGGCCGGCGCCACACGGTGACCCTAGCGGGCCCGAGCGTTTGCGCCTGCGGAACTGCCGGGCGAACGGCCACGTTCTCGCAGGTAGAAGGCATGTCTTCAACCCCGCAGGCGAGAGGGCAGGCCTCGACCCGGCGCTCACCTTCCACGGGCTCTGTCACGTCGCCGCAAGCCTGATGGTGGAGCAAGGCGAGCACCCGCGGGTCATCCAGGGCCGCCTCGGGCACGTAGCGGGCACGACACTCGCAAGACTGGGACCGCCGAAGAGCAAAGGACCTGCTCAGAAGGAGGAGGAGTGAGGTGACCGGATTTGAACCGGCGACTTCTACGTGCGAACGTAGCTGAGACACCCGTTCTGACGTGCTGCTCCACGAAGACGGCCTGCTCAGGTACCGTGTCCTCGTGCATCGAAGGGCACCGTCGGGCTTTTCCGGGAAGCAATTGAGTCACGTTGAGTCACGCTCGGCCGCACGCGCCAGCGGTCCTGGCAGTTCAGCGGTCGTAGTGCTTCGAGCACGTGAGGAGCCGCTTGCGGCCACCGTCGAGGCGCTCAAAGGTGACCCGGAGCGTCATGCTCGCCGAGGCCGACCACGATCCCTGGCGGTCGCCCTCCAACTTGTGGACGCGCAGCGACCGGTGGCGCTCGTCCTCATCGAGCAGCCTTAGCGCCTTCAGGATCGCTGCCCGGTCTGCCGCTGTCAGGTCCTTCGAGACGAAGGTCTCCAGGAACGTCTCGGTAAAGTCGAGCGAGCGGTAAGCCGCCGCCATAACGCTAACGGGCCAGTTTCTTCAGGCCGTCCTCGTCCAGCTGCCGCACCCTGCCCGCTCGGGAGTCGTCGTGGGCGCGAGCCAGCAGTCCACGGTGCTCTGGGGTGTACGCCCAGGCGTCCTCACGCCGCAGGACCACTGCCGGCCGCAGTATCACGGCGTCGTTGTCGGCGTCGACTTCGACTTCCATCTCGGTCTCGCCTTGGAGCCCCAGCGCCCGACGGACCTCGGTGGGCAAGGTCAGGCGTCCCGACCCGCTCACAGTCACAGTCTTCATGTTGGTAGTTTACCATATTGACAGTATGGCAAAGGGGCAGACCGGCGCTGAAGACGGCAAAATCGCGATAGGGCCGTCAGCAGCCGGTCGGCGCCGTCCGGCGCCCCGACACTCGCCCCGGTACGTCGTACGATACCGCCGGTTATGTAGGGCCGGGTCGCCCAATCGATGCCCAAGAAAGTGCGTCATTATGGGCATTCTGGCGGGGCCGTCGTTATGTAGCGCTGTTATGTACTAAAATACCCTTGAAAGATAGCCGATTCGTAGACAGGGGTTGGGCGAGAACCGTCGCTCTGTAGGTTTCCCTTATAGGAGAACGATTTTCTCCACCCGCCCATAATACGGCATTCTGCTCGCCGCAGCTCCCCGGGGCGAGCGGGTAGGTGCAGCTGGCCAGTCTCAGGCGATCGGCCACTGGCGTCCAGCGCCAGCTTCTCTTGGGCTCCGACCGAAGCTGCCAGCCGACGTCGCGCTTGCGGCGGACGACCTCGTCAGCGCAGCCCGAGCCCGGTACGTCCGTCGAGGAGCTCCCGAGCTATCTCGAGGTGCCCTGAGTGCGCGGCCGTCTCCTCGATCATGTGCAAGACGACCCACCGGACCTCGCTGACCTCGTACCTGGGGTGCCGCCCGATCGGAGCGGCAGACAGTGACGTGCCACCCATGATCTCGTCGGAACGCCGGCACTGGTCGTGGTAGTAGGCCAGGACGTCAGTAGACGGCCTGTCGAGGCTGAAAGCCGCCTTCGGGTCGTACGGAGGCAAGCCCTCGTCCCAGGGAAGGTCGACGTTCGTCCCGGCGACGACCCCCTGGAACCAATACCTCTCGGCATTGCCGAGGTGAGCGACGAACCCGGCCACCGTCCATCCCGACGGCACGACGGACCGGTGCCAGTCCTCTTCCTCAAGACCCTTGACGATGGAAAGCACCGAGTCACGTTGGCGCTGGAGGAACTGCAGGAGGGTGGGCTTGGCGTCCTCGGCACTGTCCGTCATGGCTGTCCCCTTTCTCGGGTCCCCGGACAGGCCGGGGCGTCGTCCCCACAGTACGACGGGTGAGCCTGGCCCGGAGATCCCCAAGCAGCGCGGACGCCGACCGCCCAAAGCAGCACGTTGGTCAAGACTGCTACGCCCGAGTCAGGCGTCACGGCTCATCGCGACGCCAGCGCCCTTCCGTGGTGCCGCTCCCGAACCCGGAAAGTCCATGGCTGGAGCCCGTGGGAAGGGCAGCAGGAGAGGACGTTATGGCGCGCGACTTTGGCCACGCTGCAGCGCAAATAGCCGTCGTACTGGCGTGAGCGTGGCAGCGGTGAAGGAAGGCCTGCAAAGCGCCAGAACCGGGCGATCCGAGCCTGTTTGTTCGTCCAGGTGTGGTAACTCCTTCGGCCAGCTCGTCCAAGTAGTGCTCGAACCCGCCGGGCGAGATCACCTCCAGGATTCGGCAGGAGAGTGTCTCCCGGCGTTCCAGGGGTGTGCCAGCGGTGGCCCGGCTTGAACACGAGATCGCCAGGGTCCGCTTGCATGACGGCATCCACCAAACAGCGGCCGAGCTGGCCCTCGAGCACGAAGCTGTACGCATCAGAGGCCAACGTAGCCGTCGAACCCTAGTTTTCCCTTGTAAGATAACAACTTTTCTGGAACCGCACAGAAGACGTATGTTATGTGAGCCGGTGGGGTTGGACGGAAGTGCTAGGGGCCCGGTGTGTCCGGGTCAACGAGTCCCCTGCCGCAGTCCCTCCAACGACGGTCCTTTAGCT
>JAJZAM010000030.1 GCA_021799445.1 Actinomycetes bacterium | reverse complement strand
CTCGTATCTTGCTGTCACGTCAGCGGCCTCCGACAGGACCCGATCAATCCACACTTCAGCCGATCCCAGATATTCGGCCGGTTCGAGAAGTTTGCTCACCTCGCCTGGCGTAGAGACTGCTGCGACAGCAGGATCGGCGAGAAGCGCAGCAGCAACGGTGCTCGCGCTGCTGTTCGCGCTGGCTTCGAGCGCATTGGCTACCGCCGTGCGTGATGCTTCCCGACCGAGGCGTCCGGTCAGGGCGAGGGCAACGTTCTCGGCCAGGAGAGCTCCGGCCCGGGCGGTCAGGTTTGCTTTCATCGCCGTCACGTCCACTTCGAGTCCGTTAACGGTTTCGGCGCAACGCGCCACGGCGCCGCCGGCGAGTGCGAGAAGATCGCCGAGGGTCTGCCATTCCACAGGCCAGGCGACAAGGGACCTCTCGTGCTCCCCGCTGAGCGATTCGAACATAGTTCCGGCTAAGGCTGCGCATCGCCTGGCGGCCGCCCCGACGGCGGCAGCTCCAACCGGGTTACGTTTGTGCGGCAAGGTGGAAGAGGCGCCGCGCCCCGGGGCGGCCGGCTCGAAGGCTTCGGCCACTTCCGCCTGCATGAGCAGTGCTACGTCGCCGGCTATCTTTGCCGAGGTTCCGGCGACAATGGCCAGTGCGCTCGATAACACAACGAGAGGAGTCCTCACAGCCTGCCATGGCATTGGAGAGGCTTTAAGACCAAGAAAAGCTGAGTAGGATCCGGCGACAGCCGGCCCTTTAGACCCCATCGAGGCCAGGGTTCCTCCAGCCCCGCCGAGCTGAGCAGGCAGATTGTCGAGCGAGGCTGAGAGAAGCACCCGGCTCTCGGTCGTTGCGAAGAGCCATCCGGCTGCTTTGGTGCCGAAGGTTGTAGGAAGCGCAGGCTGGAGAAGCGTACGGGCGGTCAGCAGAGTACCCCTGTGCTCGTCAGCCAGCGAAGCGCAGCCGGAGGCTAGACGGGCCAGATCATCCAAAATGAGCCGCCCAGCCCGACGAGCTACCAGCACAGCTGCCGTGTCGAGGATGTCCTGGCTGGTAGCGCCCCAGTGAACCCAGTCCCTGCCAGCGCTCGGCAGTTTGGCCCTCAGCATCTCCACGAGAGGTATCACCGGGTTGCCGCCTAGGCGAGCGCCTTGGGCGATAGCCGCTAAGTCGAAATCCTCCGACCTTGATACGGCCTCGATGGCAGTTGCTGCTTCTTGAGGTATGAGCCCGGTGCCGGCCTGTGCTTTAGCAAGAGCCACCTCGGCGTCGAGCATTGCGTTTAGCCACGCCTCACCGCCGGTGGCTGCCAAAAGCGGATCCGTGGTCACTATGCGTTCGAAGAGGCTGTCCGACGTCACCTGTGCGGTCTCAGTACGCGAAGAACACGGTCTCATCGGAGCCTTGCAGGCGAACGTCGAAACGCAACGACCCGGCAAGATCCCATTTGGCTATCAGCGTCTCGCGCCGCGACGCCGGCACACTGGCCAGGACTGGGTCGACCCGAACCGTCTCGGCTACCTCGGGGAAATATATCCTGGTCAACACCTGGCGCACTAGACCGCGTGCGAACACAAACATGTTCATATGAGGTGAAGACCCCTCCGGCCTGGCGACCGTGAAGCTGTATGAGCCGTCGTCTCCAGTTAGAGACCGCCCCCAAGCGCCGGGGGTCCACAGCTCCAAGACTGCGTCGGGAACGCCTTGTCCGTCGCCGTCAGTGACCGCCCCCACAAGCGGTACGGCACCAGCAGATCCGGGCGCCACCAGGTCTTTTGCCCCTAACCATTCCATGCCGATTCTTAGGTACGGGCCGACGGTCTGCGACGGGGTCGGAATCAGCCCCCCGGCAGGAATGGCTTGCTCGGTGCCGGCTCTCACCTCCCCACACCGCCTGACTCTTCGAATGGGGTAGCAAGGTGTCCTGCCACTACAATGTCGAATCTGTAGCCGAGCGCCCACCCCTCCTCGGTTGTGTCCCAATCGAAGGAGGAGACCATCCTTTCCCGATCTCGCTTTGACCGAACCGAGTTGTATATCGGGTCGAAGGCCAGCAGCGGATCACCCGGAAAGTACATCTGGGTCACAAGCCTCTCCGTGAAAAGGCGCCCAAACACCGAAAAGTGCAGGTGCGCCGGCCTCCAAGCGTTGGGATGGTTCCCCCACGGATATGACCCCGGAGCGATCGTCACGAATCGGTAGGCGCCGTCAGGGCCTGTCAGACAGCGCCCGGTTCCCGTGAAGTTGGGGTCCAGCGGTGCCGGGTGTGTGTCCACCGCATGTCGGTAACGGCCGGCTGCGTTCGCCTGCCACAGCTCCACGAGCTGTCCGGCGACGGGCCTACCTTCGCTGTCCAACACGCGTCCGCTCACGTTGATGCGCTGGCCCTGCGCCTCGCCTAGCGGACCCAAAGTGAGGTCTGCGTCGGTGGGCCTCACGAGATCCTCCCCGAAGACCGGTCTAGCGCCGTCGGATAGCGAGTCTGCGAGCAGGACCAACGGTTGCCTGGGAGCTCGCTTCGCCGAAGAACGGTACTCAGGGCTGTCGTAGTCGGGATCTATACGAAGCTCCGGATGTCCAGCAATTAGCGTCATTTCACCCCTTAAGTCCGCCACACACTTTGGGGCCCGCCCCATGCTGTCGCCGACCGGTCACGCCACCGCCGCCCACCGGGGACACGGCGAGCGATTCCCGAGCTGCCGTCCCAAACAGAAGCAAACTGCGTTCGCCAAGCGCACGAATGATCGCCATACGCACACAATAGTCCGATCTCGGGATCCGATCAGTCCGATCTCGGGATCCGATCAGCTGGTCAGAAGTCCCCCGTCCACAGCAAGCGATGCGCCGGTGACATACCCAGCAGCGTCACTGGCGAGGAACACCACCGCCGCCGAAAGCTCTGCAGGGTCTCCGGGTCGTCCGACTAAGACTCGTGGCATCTGAGAATCCAAGTAACCGTCCGGGTACTGCTCGGTCATCTCCGAAACGAAGAACCCCGGAGCTACTAGGTTGACCCTGATTCCCTTACGCCCTGTCCACTGCTGGGCCAGATCACGAGTGAGGCCCATAAGACCGGCCTTGCTGGCCGAATAGGCTGCCTGCGGCAAACCGGCGGTTGTGAATCCGAGGACGCTACCGACGTTGATGATGCTCGAGCCTCGCTGCATGACCCTACCGCAAGCCTGCGCCATCCAGTAGGCCCCGTTCAAGTTGACGTCGATGACTTGACGGAACTGCTCTGGCGTCTCACGCGTGGCCGGGTAGGCGGTACCCACCCCGGCATTGTTGACTAGAACGTCGACCTTGCCAAGCTCGCCAACAGCAACGTCGACAAGTCTCTGGCAGTCCTCTGGCGAGGACACATCCGTGGCCACGGCGACCGCCCGTCGACCGGCTCTTTCTACCAGACGGGCGGTATCGGCGAGCCGCTCCACCCGCCTGGCGCCAAGGGCAACGTCGGCTCCGGCTTCGGCCAAGTGCTGGGCGAAAGCCACCCCGAGGCCAGATGACGCTCCAGTAACAATAGCCACCTTTCCGTCCAAGCGGAAACGATCCAAAATGCCCACCCCTACCTCCTTGTGCAGCCTTCGTAGCAACCCGGGCTTTCCGGGCAACTTCCTCAAGGTTACATAGCCGTACCCACAGGCACGTGGCCCGGCGTACAAGCGGGTCGCGCCGGCGATTCGACGCTAATGGGCGGCGTTATACAAGAGTTCGCCAAAGGTTCACCTCGACTACACCGAAACGAAACGAGATGTTCACCTCGTAGGGTTACCTTCGCCTCATGAAAAAAGTCAAGTCTGAAGCTTTTGCGCCATCCAGTGCCATTAAGATCGCCGGTGGCGTCCTGGCTCTGGGAGCTGTCCTAACCGCTTGCTCAAGCGGTTCGACTACCAAGGCGGCGTCACCGACGACCGTAGCGTCAGGCTCGTCAACCACCGCTACCGCGAATGCTGCCTCTTCGACGACGAAGGTTCCGCTCGTCGTGTACGCAGCCGAGGGCTACGACCAAGCAGAAGTCAAAGCATTCCAGGCGGCGACTGGGATACCTACGAAGCTGGAGGATCACAGCACGGGTACATTGCTCACCAAGATCCAGGCTGAAGGGTCCAACCCCCAGTGGGGCGTGTTCTGGTCAGACGGTGACGGCGCCTACGCCGCTTTGGACAAGCAGGGCATGCTGTTGAAAGGTTTCGAGCCCGACACAGGGACGCTCAACGCGCTCGGCCAAAAGGAGGTCCCGGCCGACAAGAGCTACATTCCGACGGGGATCACAGTAGCCGGAGCCTTGGTGTACAACAGTTCAGTGGTGTCCACACCCCCGACGTCGTGGGCGGCCCTTACCGGCCCCGCTTGGAAGGGCAAAGTAGGCATGAACAATCCCGCTATATCGGGGCCTACATACAGCTTCGTAGCGGGGATCATGAACCAGCTCGGCGGCGTCAGCCAAGGCGAGCAGTACTTCTCACAGCTAGCCGCCAACGGCCTTCACGTGTACGCCACGAACAAGGTCACTCTTACCGCTCTGCTTCAAGGTCAGATCAACGCGGCCATCGTGCAGAACTCGGCGGGGATAGGCTTCGAGTACAAGTACCCCCAGATCAAAGTCGCCTACCCTTCTATGGTTACAGCCTTGCCCAGCGTCATAGGCATCGACGACAAGGTGTCCCCTGCCGAACAGGCCGAGGCAAAGCAGTTCGCTGACTTTGTCTATTCCCCGGCCGGTCAGAAGGTCATGCTCAGCGGAGATCCCCACGGCGACTCGCTCTTCTTCCCAATCGTCAACGGAACCAGCCAGCACTCCCTGGTACCTCCGCTGTCGTCTATCCCGATACAGTTCATCAACCCATACGTGTGGGGACCCCAGGAAGGCACCGTCAACCAGTGGTTCACTGCTCACGTGGTGAACGGTTGACGCGCAGCACCCATGCAGCCCGACGGCCACCGGGGCTGGCATTGTCGTTACGTCAGGCCGTCCGGCGCTCGCCGGCCGGCCTGGCTCGTTTGGGGATGGCAGCGATCGTCGTGCTCTTACTCGTTGTACCCCCAGCTTGCTTTTTGATCCAAGCAGTGTCACCTCGTCTTTTCGACCAGGGGAAGGCGTGGCTGACATGGTCTAACGTCTCGGTCGCTTTTGGCGATGGTATCGGCCGGGCGCTTCTCGACAGCGTCGCTGTGTCTTTGGGTGCCGGGCTGCTTGCGGTCGTTTGCGCGGCTGGATTGGCTTTCATCTCCGAAAGGACCACCGCACCCGGGCGGCGACTGTTCGTCCTGGCCCTGTGGGCCGTCCTGCTCGTTCCCTCTTATCTCGTCGCAGTGGGATGGGAAGAGATCGTTCTTAGATCCGGGCTGCTCAGCTCGATGGGTTTATGGAGCCACACCCTTCAAGGCACGGTCCTTGGACCAGTTGGAGTGGCTTTCGTACTCGGATTCAAAGGGACTCCGTTCGCCTACTTTGCCCTAGCGCCTTCGATGGGAGCTCTCGGCGGTGACATCGAGAACTCGGTGCGTGTGCACGGGGGAGGGAGGATCGACGCAATACGGGTAATAGCTCCTCTGCTCCTTCCGGCGATCATGTCCGGGTTCGTAATCGTCTTCGCCGAATCGGTGGGGGACTTCGGCGTAGCCACTACGATCGCTGCGTCAGCCCACTTTCCCGTGGCTACGTACACGCTATACGAGTCGATTTCCACGTTCCCGGCCAACTTCGGCGTAGCCGCTGTTGTCGGCTGGTCCCTGATCGGCACCGTCGCATTAGCGTTGGTGCTCCAGAACGGCCTGATGCGGTCCCGCAGCTTTGCGGTGGTGTCGGGCCGCTCGCGTGCTTCGGCACCTAGAACTTTGAGCCGCAAGGGCAACGGCCTAGCTGTCGGGTTCGCTGCCGTCTTCTTCGGGGCTTCCCTCGGCGTGCCTCTGCTCGGCGTGGTGTCATCTTCGCTGCTCATACCTTTTAAGGGTCTTCATCTGAGTGCTCTTACGCTCTCCAACTACCGAGGCCTGCTCGGAGTGTCAGGGCTTAGCGGACCGATCCGTTTCTCGGCGGAGATTGGGCTGGTGTGCGGACTGGCGACGGTCACGCTCGGAGCCGTCCTCGCCCGGACGATGGCGTCTTCGAGGCGCGGGATCGGCGGGAAAGTTCTCGACATGGCCCTGCTCGTCGCAGTCGCCCTTCCCGGCGTTGTCTTCGCAGCGGGCTACATTTTCGCCTACAACCTTCCGTTCCTCGCCCACGCTGGAATAGACCTCTACGGCACTGTTCCGCTGCTGGGCATGGCCTATGTTGCGAACGCCGTACCCCAGTCATCACGGATCATGCTCGGGCCGTTCTCGCAGATCCACGACTCGCTTCTGCACGCTGCACGGGTCCACGGCGCAAGCTGGGCACGTTCGTGGAGGAGCGGCGTGCTCCCACTCCTTGCGCGTCCACTCCTTTGGGCAGCGCTTCTCGCCTTCTCCGGACTTTTCTTGGAACTTCCGATATCCGAGCTTCTCGCCCCGCCAGGGGTCGTGCCAGTGTCAGTCGCCATACTTTCGGTGCTCGGCAAAGCCAACATAGGCCAAGGAACGGCCCTGTCGGTGGTGGCAGTTGCTTTCACGCTGGCCGTCGTCGGCGTCTGCCTCGGGCTTTTCCGGCTTCTGGCGCCGCCGGGATGGCGCCACTGGCAGCGACCCCCGGCGACAAAGGAGGCCTCAGCTGACACCAGCACCCTGGTTACAGCAGAGGCTTCCGGCAGCGGAAACGTCCTGCAGACCGACCTTGTCGCCGTCTCATGACACACGCCCAGGCAACACAACCGACGTTTCCGGATCACGGCGCCCCTGAGAGCGTGATCCCAGCCGTCGAGGTAGCCGACCTCACCAAGACGTTTGGCTCTAAGGTAGCCGTAGACAACGTAAGCCTAAAGGTTGCGCCAGGCCAGTTCGTCGTGCTGCTCGGTCCGTCAGGAAGCGGAAAGACCACCCTGCTGCGCTGTGTCGCGGGGATCGACCGTCCGAGCGCTGGCCTCCTCCGAATTGGCGGGGTCGACGTGGACGGCCCAGGCACGCACCTGCCCCCCGAGAAGCGGGACCTCGCGATGGTCTTCCAGGACTACGCTCTGTGGCCGCACATGACGGCAGAGCAGAACGTCTCGTTCGCGCTCCGCCGTCGTCGCTACAATGCCGACGAGCGACAGAGCCGTTCTCTGCTGGCGCTGGCACAGGTTGGGCTGGCCGGCTTGGAGGGCCGCTACCCCGGTCAGCTGTCGGGGGGAGAGCAGCAACGCGTCGCCTTGGCGCGCGCCTTGGTTGCCGAGCCGAGCCTCCTACTCTTCGACGAGCCGCTCTCGAACCTGGACGCCGACCGTAGAGAACAGCTTCGAGTCGACATCGGGGCCATGGTCCGCCGTCTAGGAGCGGCCGCCATCTACATCACCCACGATCAGGCGGAAGCGTTCGCCCTCGCCGACGTCGTCGGCGTCCTCGACCGAGGAAGGATCGTGCAACTGGCCTCCCCCGAGACCGTCTACCGTGACCCCGCAAGCGAGTTCGTGGCACGCTTCACAGGTCTCGCCGGTGAGCTCGAAGGCGTCGCCGGAGAGTTCGACGGTTCACACCTGACGGTCGACGTATCAGGTCACGAGATCTACGGCAGGCCGATGCTTGGTGGACCGCCTGAGCCGGGCTCCCCTGTACGCGTTCTGATCCGCCCTACAGCTGCACACTTTGGGGGGTCAGACAGCCCGGATCTTAACGGCCGTGCCTTACCAGCAGTGCTGTCGAATATTTCTGCGCCTTCGGCGTCCAACGGCTCCGAGGAGGGGCATATCCCCCCGAGCGCAACTCTGGACGCTGTCGCGCTCGACAGCGCTTTTCGCGGTTGGGGCTACGACCACGTCGTAGAGCTCGCCGGCGGGCGCCGCCTGAGCGGTATAGCCCACTCGCAGCGGTTGAGGTTCGAATCGAGGACCCAGATAGTCCTGTCCGCAGACGGATGTCTGGTGTTCGCAACGTCGCCGTCGGCTACTACAGTGCGCCTATAGGATGGCTTTAGGAATGGGACGTGCGAAATGAACGCAGGGGCACTGTTTGTCGCGGTTTTCCTTGCCTGCGCGGTCGAAGCCGTCGAAGCAACGACTATCGTCCTCGCCGCCGGGACAGCACGAGACTGGCGCTCCGCGCTAATCGGGGTGGGTGCGGGACTTGCTGTCCTCGCTGGTGTAGTTGGCGCTCTGGGACCGGCCCTAACGGCTGTACCGCTGAGGGATCTGAGGCTTTTCGTCGGCGCACTGCTTCTCATCTTCGGCCTCCAGTGGATGCGCAAAGCGGTTCTTCGAGCTAGCGGGCACAAAGCCCTACACGACGAGGACAAGATCTTTCGCGAGCAGTTGGCAGCCGCGAGAGCGGCGGATGCGAAAGAGGTGGGAGTCGTAGCAGATTGGTACGCATTCACCTTGGCCTTCAAGGGGGTCGTGCTGGAAGGTCTCGAAGTAGCCTTTATTGCCCTGACTTTCGGTTCGAACCAGCATGATGTGCCGCTCGCCGCCGTTGCCGCTGTCTCGGCGGTCGCGGTCGTGGCAGCCGTTGGGGTTGCGGTGCGCGCGCCGCTCACACGAGTGCCGGAGAACACGATGAAGTTCGTGGTCGGTGTGATGCTCGTCTCGTTTGGGACTTTCTGGGGGGCCGAAGGTGCTGGTGCCCGCTGGCCTGGGTCCGACGCCGCCCTGCTGATCTTGGTTCCGGCGGTAGCGGTTTTCGGGCTGACCCTGGTAGCTCTCGCCAAGCCGATGGCTAAGACCAAAGC
This sequence comes from Actinomycetes bacterium, assembly GCA_021799445.1. Classification (GTDB taxonomy): domain Bacteria; phylum Actinomycetota; class Acidimicrobiia; order Acidimicrobiales; family Palsa-688; genus JAJZAM01. The sequence goes on along the minus strand of JAJZAM010000030.1, from coordinate 10,901 downwards.
CGCGAGTCATCGAACGGCTAGCCCGACAAGCGCCGAAACAACCGCATGAGATACCTCAAGAACTTTTTTGTGTTCTGGTATGACTTCGTGATTGGTGATGATTGGATGGTCGCAGTTGGCATTGCGCTAGCACTCGCTGCAACCTACGCCGTTGCCCGTACGAGCGTAAGCGCTTGGTGGATAGTCCCAGGATCTGTAGCTGTCATCCTCCCCTGGAGCCTTTGGCGCGCAATCCGCGGAAGTTAGGAGCTGACTGCCGCCGTCGGAGTCGACCCGGTCGCCGCTTCGTTCCGCCGTACTTTAGCGAGGGAAGCTTCAGGCCGCAGGGACGGAAGTTACGAGGGATTGGCGGATAAGCGATTCGAAGTGCTCGAGGGGCTCGCTGGGGTAGTCGACGTCGAAAGCGACCTGGTCGTACTTCGCGCAGAACTCAGCGGTGTAGTCGAAGAACTCGTTTCCCCGGAACTGCTCGCGAGCGTTGCGATCCAAGCCAATGTGATGCCAGAAGTAGTAGCCTTGGAAGATCCCATGGTGGGCGACCATCCAGTGGTTGGCTTCCGACACGAACGGCTTGAGGATGTCGGCCGCAATAGAGGGATGATTGAAGGGCGAAAGAGTGTCACCTATGTCGTGCAGCAGAGCGCATAGTACGTACTCCTCGTCCCGGCCATCTCTCTCGGCTCGAGTCGCCGTCTGAAGTGAATGCTCGAGGCGATCCACTGGGAAACCGCCGTGATCGTTCTGCAGCTCGCGCAACAGGCGAATGACACGCTCGGGCACAAGGCTCTGCGATATGTCCAACCTGGGGGTTATCTTGGCCCAGTCTTCTCTTGTGGACTCCTCGAAGCTCGAAAAACTCGCTCTCTCCAGCGTTGCCATACCACTACCCTACCGCCATTGGCCCTGTAGGGTATACGCGCCGCGACTTTCGCACCACGGGAACTTCGATAGGATCGAAAAAGTGACTTTGGCCCTCACGACAGGCGCTCTTGGCGATCTTGGAAATTTCGACATCTACCGCTGAGCTGGCTTACCCGGCGGTAGCGAGAAGAGCAGAACGGGTCGAGCTGGGATGACCCACTACCTACCTGGAGGAGGGCCCCTTGCGGGGGGCAGCGGCCGGCGGCGGCGCGTCTTCTCGTCGAGAAGGTCCCGCAACTGGCCTCTCATGGCTCTGCTGGCGGTTGTCACAGCGGCGGTGGTCGTAGCTGCGACATTGGTATCAGGAGGGACCACCGCTGCGACCAACCGGTCTCAGACCGCCACTATCAAAACCGACCCGCCATCTGCTCCTCCGACCGCCAGTTCGACCACCACCGCCGCTACCACCACTACCGTGCCGGCTCCCCAGCCTGTGTGGCGGGTGGCGTGGGGATCCCCGATGGCATGGGGCTACGGAGTGGCGTCCGACGCCACGGTCCGCGACTTAGCGACCGTCGCGCTCGGAGGTCAGGCAGTCAAATTCAGGGTTTCCAACCTCTGGGGCACCCAGCCGTTGGTGATCGGAGCAGCCACCTTGGCACAGTCCGCCGGGGGATCCGCCATCGTCCCCGGCAGCAGCCACGCCGTCACCTTCGGTGGCGCTCCCAGCGTGACGATACCGCCAGGTCAGGCGGTCTATACAGACCCGGTCCAAATGGCCGTTACCGAGAACGAAACCTTGGCAATCAGCCTGTGGGTGCAAAGCACCACGGTGGTCAGCTTGCACTGGTGTTGCACCACCAGCCCTATTCGTGACTACTTCACAGCGAACGGACGCGGCAACTTAACCGCCGCTCCGACCCTCCTGGGTGTTGGCTACCAAAGCACCCAAACCCGCTTCGTTGATTCAGTCGACGTGCTCGAAACTACGGGCCAGCCGAGCATCGTCGTCGTAGGCGACTCGATCACCGACGGTTATAACAGCACATTGCGATGGACCCACGTCCTGCAAGAACGCATCGACACGCTTCCGGCCAGCGAGCAGCGTGCCGTAATCAACGAGGGCATCAGCGCCAACGCCCTCCTACCGCCCACCGCGGCAGTTCCCACCGATGAGACCAAAAGCGGCGGACTTGCCGGCCTCACACGGCTCGCGTCGAACGCGCTCGACCAGCCCGGCGTCGGCGAAGTGGTCCTGTTCCTCGGAACGAACGACCTTTGGTTCGGTTCGAGCGCCTCTGAGGTTATAGCCGGCTACCAGCAGGCAATCGCGCAAGCCCACAAGGCTGGAGTGAGGATCGTTGGTGTGACCCTCCTGCCGCGAAGCACGGACAAGGACGAATATTGGAGTCCCGCCGACCAGGAGAACCTGGTCACCGTGGACGACTGGATTCGAAACTCGGGTGCTTTCGACGGAGTCCTCAACATGGCCCCCGTCATGGCCGACGTCTACAACGGCCAGTGCAACCCTGCGGCCATGTTCCCTCCCTACGACTCCGGTGACAACCTTCATCCCAACCCGGCCGGCCAGACGGCCTTCGCGGACGCTATCAACCCTGCCACGCTGCAACTGCCCCCACTGCCGCAGGTGCCACCCCTGGTCAGCGTCACACCGACACCCGGCTGCGACGCCGCCAGCGCGCCCTAGCACCAGCCTGCCATCCGCGGCGCGTGATTCCTTCGAATACGTCGCATGAGGTTCGCCATCCAAGACAGCAAGCGCCTGGCTGACCGCCTGCGCTGGGACGACCTCGACCTGTCCGGTTTCGAGGAAAGACCCCTAGACAACGATGCGCTTCGATGCCTGCTATACATGCACGACGTCGAGTTCCACACAGCGTGCTACCTGCGGGATCTTCTGGTCAGCCCCGCCCACGTCGACCCCGATCTGACCTCCTTCCTATCCATATGGGCCTACGAGGAGCTATGGCACGGAGAGGCAATCGCGGCGGTGCTCGCCGCCCACGGCGAAAGCTCGGGGGGAGGTCGAGTCCACGCGATGCGCACGAACCTGGGAGCCGCCGACCGGATCAGACCCCTCGTAATGCTGGGCGGTTCCTGGCTGGCCGGCGACAACCTAGTAGCGCTTCAGATGGCGTGGGGTGCCATTAACGAGATGACGACCCAGGCCGGTTACGCCCTACTCGGAGCCAAGGCGGCGAACCCGTTGCTGTCGACCCTGTTGAAGCGGATCATGGTCCAAGAGGGACGGCACCTGGACTTCTACGCTTCTCAAGCTGACATGCGCCTAGCCCGGAGCGCCAAGGCCCGCCGGCTCACCAGGAACGCCCTGCGCTGGCTGTGGTCGCCCGTGGGCTCGAAGGTGATGCCGTCAGATGAAACGGACTTCCTCACGAGCTACCTCTTCAGCGACGCGCAAGGCATAGCAGCGACACGCAGGATCGACCGCAGGATCGACCGGCTTCCAGGGCTAGACGGACTGAACTTAGCCTCTCGCTGGTTCGAACGCCTTTCTTAAGGGGGTATTTTTCCGTTTCCTCCCTTGCTGAGCGGAACTGCCGTGCGCCTGATGTGCCCTTCTTCAAGTCTGGGTTCGCCCCTGCCGACTGATGTCCAGTGTCAAGGACAGACCAAGCGCCAGGCCGGAAGCCCTGGCCCAGCGAAAAGCGCGGCCAGTCGGTCACCAGCCGCCCGTTGCGCAAATCGGTCAAAGTCCGCAACACTTGGTTTCCTAAGACGCGTTCATGGTTCGCTCTTGGCGCTCCGATCGAGTTGCTCAGCCCGCTTTCGGTCATTCGGGTTGTCCTCGTGTTCTCAGCCGTGGTCCTCCCGCCGGCGGCCCTGGCCGCTGGGTACCCGTTTCCACACCGCTGGATAGTCGCATCAGTAACCGGCATATCAGGCTTGATACTGGTCGGCCTTATGAGAGCGAGGACCGTTGGCCGTAAAGCTTCCACGCTGCTGACAGCGTGGATCACCGTCTCCTCTGTCTTCGCCGTGTGGGGCGCCCACCACTACAGGGGAGCAATCTGCTTTCTCATAGCCTGGGCGGGTCTAGCTATCTACGACGCCCTATTCTCGTCGTGGCGGCGGTTGTTATTCGACACGGCCACCCTCGGCGTTGCCCTGTGGATAGCGCTCGGAAGCAACCGGAATGCGATCTCAGAGGCAGCGGTAATCGCCTCGGCGCTCATCGCCTACGCTGGAGCCGGCTTGGCTCTTGCGTTCGCTGCGACAGCAGCCCGTCGGCGGGACACCGTAGACACCGACACCGGGCTGCCAAACGGGTACGGCCTCGCCAAGCGCCTCGGAGCGGGACCGCCACGCCCGTTGGTCGTCGCGGTGACCAACCTTGCCGGCCTGAGCGACGCTCGGGGAGCCCTCGGCTACGCCGTCGGCAGCGAGCTCCTTCAACGGATCGTGGAAAACATCGGACAAGTGCTCCCGCCGGACGCCATGATCGGCAGAGTGGACGGCGACGAGATCGTCGTCGTGGAGGTGGTAGGACCCCCGATCGGTCACCGTGGTCCCTCCCTCGACACCGCCGCCCAGAAGGCGAGCATCCTCGTCGACGTCTTGAGCAAGGCGCTTGGTGTCAGTCGCTATCTTGTCGGCGGGATAGAGCTTGCTGTTCGTTCACACACCGGCGTAGCTTTCTCTCCTTGGGACGGCGACGACTTGGCCACGCTGATACGCAAGGCGTCGCTCAGCGCCAAAAGGGCGATGTCGGAAAACCAGCCGGTCCACATCTGGGACGGCGACGAGGGGGCGTTGACGGCGGAAGACCTGGCACTGCTGGCTGAGCTGCGCGTCGCTATCAACAGGGGTGAGCTGTCCCTCGCCTACCAACCCCAGGTTTCCAGCGAAACGGGGGAGATCCTGGCCGTCGAAGCGCTGATGCGCTGGACCGGCGCCAGGCACGGGGCGGTATCCCCGGCCAGGTTCATCCCTTTGGCAGAGAGAACGGGCCTGGTCAGCCGTCTCACCGAATGGGCTCTAGCCGAGGCTCTTGACGCCCAGGTGAGATGGCGAAAGCAAGGTGTATTCTTGCCGGTTGCGGTGAACTTATCGGCGGCCTTGCTCAGCCGTGGCGACCTCGCCAAGTGGATCCTCTCAGAGCTGTACTCCCGCCAGCTCCCCCCAAGCGTGCTGACGGTCGAAATAACCGAGACCGCCGAACCTGCAAGCATCTCGCGCGCTGCGGCACTTCTCAGTCCTCTCCGCCAACGTGGGGTCAAGATATCCCTTGACGACTTCGGCACCGGTTACACGTCGATGTCGGTGCTGCCGACCTTGCCTCTAGACGAGATCAAGATCGACCAGTCCTTCGTCGGCCGCAGCGGAACATCTCCGGCTGACGACGCGATCGTGAGGAGCATCGCCGACCTGGCTCACAGGCTGGGCTTCGCTGTGGTCGCCGAAGGAGTCGAGGACCAAGCGTGCGCAGACCGCCTACGCCAGCATGGGGTTCAGATCCTTCAGGGGTACTTCTACCATCGCCCCCTGAGCGAAGATGCCCTGCTAGAAGTAGCCAGGGCTGCCGAGATGGAGCGAACCCGCAGCGCCTGATCGCAACCGGAACCCGCCGCCCGGCGAGATCACGGTCCGGGGCACCTCAGCCCTTGACGCTGCCTGCGAGCAAGCCCCGCACGAAGTAGCGCTGCAGGGAAAAGAACACGATCATCGGGATGATGATGGTCACGAAGCCGCCTGCTGTGAGCAACTCTAGGTGACTTCCAAAGGTACCCGACAGCTGCTGGAGCTGCACGGTGAGAGGCTGAGCGCTGGCACTCTTGGCCGAGAAGGTCAAGCCGATGAGAAGGTCATTCCAAACCCAAAGGAACTGGAAGATTGCGAACGAAGCGATCGCCGGCAGCGACAGCGGCATAACCACCCGGCGGTAGATGTACAAGAAGTTGGCGCCGTCGACCCGTGCTGCTTCGATCAGCTCGTTCGGCAGCTGGGCGATGAAGTTGTACAGAAGGAACACTGCCAGTGGCATCGAGAACATGGTGTGGGAGATCCACACTTCTGCGATCGAGCCGTGCAAATTCAAATTCGGGAAAATCGGGAAGCTGCCTAGGTGAGCGCCGTGGCTGTATAGCTGCAGGAGCGGCACGAGTGACATCTGAAGAGGAACTACCTGAAGGCCGAAGATTATGAAATATACGGTGTCGGCGCTCTTGAAACGCACCCAGGAAAGGGAGTAGGCGGCCATCGAGGCCACGATGATCGGGATGATCGTCGCTGGTATAGCGATGGCAAGCGAGTTCATGGCGTAAGGGAACAGCCCACCGCCCTGAATGTTCGCTCCTCCGTGGAACAAAACATCGATGTAGTTGGAGAAGGTGAGAGACGGGTGCACGAACACCGTCCACCAGCCGGAACCCTCCGCTTCAGCCTTAGAACGAAGGGAAGTGACAAAGAACCCGAACACTGGGAGTGCCCACAGGATCGACATCACGACGACGACAACCGTGGCTAGCCGCTGGTGGGTCTTAACCGGCTCCCGGTGCGACGGAGGTGTGAGCCCCCCAGGTTCGGGGGTCTCTCCCGTCTCAGTGACCAGCGCTTCGTCGACGCTCATGCGTACCGCTCCTTTCGCAAGCGGAGGATACTGACAGTTACCAGCGGGACCACCGCCAGGAAAAGGATGACAGCCAGGGCGCTGCCGCGACCGTTGTTGAACTCTTCGAATATCTGGCTGTACATCTCGTTAGACAGCACGTCAGTGTGGAAGTTGCCGCCGGTGATCGTGTAGACGATGTCGAAGATCTTCAACGTGGCGGTCATGATGGTGATTATCACTACTGTCACCGTCGACGAGATCATCGGCAGCTGAACTGATCGGAACAGTCGCCAGCCTTTCGCCCCGTCGACCCTTGCCGCCTCTATCACATCATCTGGTATGGACCGCAGAGCCGCCCCCATGATCACCATGGCGAAGCCCGTCTCGATCCACACCAGGATGACCATCATCAGGAACGTGTTGAGAGGGGAACTTAGAAGCCAGTTCGGAGGGTGAGACCATCCGAGCTTCATGACGACCTCAGACAGCAGGCCGATCTGAGGGAGGTTAGGCGCCCGGTACTGGTAGACGTACTTCCAAATGAGACTAGCCCCGACGAAGGAGATAGCTGTCGGCATGAAAATCAGGGACTTCGCGATCACCTGGTACTTCATGCGATCTACCAGAAGAGCGAACACCAAGCCGGCAACTGTGGACACTAGCGGCACTATCACCAGCCACTCCGCCGTTCGCACAAGCGTGTGCAGCGTATGCGGATCCGTAAACGCCCACTTGTAGTTGGCGAGACCAACGTACTTGACGTCGGGTCCGATCACGTACTGACCGCGAAAGCTCAAGAAGATCGTCCTGATCGCGGGGATCACCAGTCCGATCAGAAGAAGAAGCACTGCCGGTCCAAGCAAAAGGATGTTAGCTATCGGCTTCTCGAAGCGACCTCTTACCTTGCCCGCCAGCCAGAACAGGAAAGCCAAGATGGCTACGAAACCGCCGACGGCTTCAAGAACCCCGAGAAGCTTATCGAGCGAAGTGGTAAGAAGATGCATAGGGTCCCCACCTTTTGAACGCCCTGAGGCAGTCCTAACTGTCGAATACTGATTCGTCGAAGATGTAGCACTGGCTGGGCGGCCCGGTCAGGGGCCGCCCAGCGCTACGTGCCGTTGGAACTCAGCGGTGTTCCTAGTCGGCCTACTCTAACCCGCCGAGGACCAGGCGGCATCAACTTGCGCTGCTGCCGCCGTCTGGCTCTCGCTGCCTGAGAACCAAGCTGTCATCGCCTTCCAGAACTCGTTCTCCACAGCTGCGGGCATCGAGTCGTCAGCGCTGAACTCGAACGTCGAGTTCGGATCCGACAGGTACTTAGCCGACAGTTGGTCGATCGGGTCCGTATACAAGGACTTGTCGACCTTGGTGTTGGCGGAAACCCAGCCGGGAGCGACCTTGATACGGCTGTCAGCCCACTGGGGAGAGGAGAGGTAGTTCTGCACCATCTGAACTGACGGGGCGCTCGAGAACGCAGTAGTGAACTCGCCTCCACCCATTATCGGAGTGTAGTTACTGCCCAGGTTGGGATTTACTGGGGGTAGATAGAAAGCAAACGCCTGGTCGGTTGGGGCAGAGCCGACCGTCGTACCCTTCGGCAGCTGTGCTTCGTAGAAGGAAGCCTGCTGGAGCATTGCGCACTTACCTTGGAGGATCGGCAGACCCGCATCCTGGAAGGTGGTGGTAGCAATCGACGTTACGCCTCCGAAACCACCGTTCACCCAGGCTGGGTTTTGCATCCAGTTCTTCACGATCGTCATCGCTGCTTGGATCTGCGGCGACGAGAACTTGACTTTGCCAGCCACCCAGTTGCTGAATACGGTCGGACCGAAATCGCTCAACACGATCTGAGAAAGCCAGTCTGCAGCCGGCCATCCGGTGGCTGTTCCCGAACTGATCCCTCCGCACCACGGCTTCATCTTCCCAGATGCAGCAATCTGAGCTGAAAGCGTCATGAGTTGCTTCCAGGTGGTGGGCACTGTCCAGCCGTTTGCAGCGAACTCTTTCGGCGAGTACCAAACCAGGGTCTTCATGTTCGCACTCTCCGGCGCCGCCCAGAAGGTTCCATTGACCGTGGCCAGCTGCTTCCATATCGCGGGCCAGTTATTCTCGTTGGCGACGGTCTGCGCAGGGGGCTTCTTTACCGCACCTGTGTTAACCATTTCGGCGAGAAGCCCCGGCTGGGGGATGATCGCCAGGTCCGGCGGGCTGCCACCTTCGACTTCTACCGGCAGCTGGGACTCGAAGCTGTTCGAGCCGGTGTACTGGATCTTGATCCCAGTGCACTGCTCGAACTGCGACCACGACGTCTCCAACGAGGTCGACTCGGGAGCGAGGATCGACCCGAAGATGGTCACCGTGCCCGGATGCCCGGCGTACTGGGAGTAAGGAGCGCATGCCCCTGTGAGAGTGGCCCCGGATGTGGTCGCACTGGTAGCCCCCGAACCAGCTGTCGTGGCCGAACTCGACGCACTTTTGCTACTCGAACCGCACGCCGACAAAGCGAGCGCCATCGCGGACACAGACGCGGTTACTGCTAGTGCCCTCTTCTTATGGGCCATGTATCCCCTCCTCTAGTTGGATGCAAGCGTTATCATTACATGAGGCTGAGAGAAAAGCAAATTTCACGTTAAGCAGGCGGCCGCGACGAGGACCTGACCACCAGCCTCGTCGGGATCTCCACCTCAACCGGCTTTTGCCCAGATGCGTCGGATATCTCCTGGAGCAGCATCTGCGCTGCTGTCGCCCCAATCTGAGCCACGGGTTGTACTACGGTCGTCAGGTCAAGCATCCCGGAGAGATCGTGGCCGTCGAAGCCGACCAAGGAGACATCTCGGCCGGCTACTAGACCATGGAGGCGGAGAGCTCGCATCGCCCCGAACGCCATCTCGTCGGACATGCAGAACACGGCCGTGGGCGGGTGCGGCTGTGCCAGCAAAGCGTTCATTGCGGTCTCCCCTCCATCCACCGTGAAGTCTCCGTAACCGTATTCGAGGGTGGAAGAGCCAGGCGCTGGCCATGCGACAGCCGTCTCGAACCCCCTCTTGCGGGCGCGTTCGGCGAGGAACGGGCTGCGACCTGGACGGCCGGCGATCAATCCAATCCTTCGATGGCCGAGGTTAACGAGATGTTGAGTAGCGAGACGAGCTGCACGCTCGTCATCGATGCTGACACTCGGAACTCCAGGCCACTTGGTGCCTACCAGGACCTTAGGGGCGTCGAGCTCGAGCAGTCCACCAAGCTCCGGGCTGTCTGGATCAAGGGATATCACGAGAAACCCGTCGACGCGCTGGGACAGTCGCCGCACGGGAGGAGTGCGCGCTTGGCGACCCGGGTCACCGGCAACGAGCAACAGAAGATCCGTTTCGGCCTCCTGAAGGACCTGCTCCACGCCGCTCAGCACCGTCGCGAAGTACCAGCGCGACACATATGGGGTAAGAGCCGCTACGCTGCCGGTGCGCCCGCCAGCGAGACGGGACGCAGCCGGCGAGACGACGTAGGAGTGCCTGTCCGCAACAGCTTGGACCCTGGCTATCGTCGCCGGGTCCACGTTGTGCAGGCGACGCAACGCCCGAGACGCCGTAGCTGTGGACACCCCAGCCTCTCGTGCTATGTCACGGATGGTGATCGCCATCGGCTATATACCTCCCTGTCAGTCGTGTAAACGCTATCGTGCCGGGGGGGAGGTCCGCCTGTCCATGTCAGACTGCTTCGAAGAACGCCGCAAACGTTGGTTGCCAGACATCCGTGATGGTCTCCAGGCCGTCTACGACGACGTCGACCTCTTGGCGTGCGTAGATGACCTCATGCGCAAGTTCCATTCCGAACGCTCTGCACAACTGAGACATCGAGATGTACAAAGACTGTTGACACCGGACTGGTTCCAGAGCGAAACGCAGATCGGCTACGTCGCCTACGCCGACCTTTTCGCGGACGACCTTCGCGGCGTAGCCGAGCGTACCGGGTACCTGGAGGAGCTCGGGATCACCTACTTGCACCTGATGCCACTCCTCGAGCCGAGACCCGAGCCCAACGACGGGGGATATGCGGTTGCCGATTACGACAAGGTGCGGGCCGACCTGGGGACGATGGACGACCTGGAGAACCTGGCGACGGTGCTACACGAAGCTGGTATCAGCCTGACCCTCGACTTGGTCTTGAACCACGTCGCCAGGGAGCACCGCTGGGCGGTGTTGGCACGCCACGGGGTGGCGAAGTACCGGGACTATTTCTACATCTTCCCCGACAGAGTGATGCCTGACGAGTACGAGAAGACCCTGCCGGAGGTGTTCCCGGCTACGGCTCCCGGGAGCTTCACCTTCGACCGGGAACTGAGCGGATGGGTTTGGAGCACCTTCAACAACTGGCAGTGGGATCTCAACTGGGCCAACCCCAACGTTTTCCTTGAGTTTGCGTCGATAGTGCTTTCCCTCGCCAACAAAGGCGTCGA
>JAJZAM010000200.1 GCA_021799445.1 Actinomycetes bacterium | reverse complement strand
AGTAGCGTTCGGCCTGCTCATCTTGGACCGGCCCGTCGGCTGGGGCGTGGTAGCCGGCTTGGCGATCTTCCAGGCGACCATGCTGGTCAGCGCCCTGATTTCTCTGCTTCGCTTCCAGCGTAACGCTGCGTCAGCCCCGGAGCCCGAGGATGTCTAGCGCCGGGCGCCTGGTCGCCATCAACATTCCGGTCGGGGACCACGTAACGGGGAAGCTCGGGGGTCTCACCTTCAACTTGGACACGATCTGGACCACCGGCGCTGCCTGCGTGATCGTCGTCGGTATGGGACTGTACCTGGCCCGTAAGGCAACGACGGGGGTCCCGGGACGCCTTCAGCTGTTCTGGGAGGGCGTCGTCGGGTGGATCTCCGACCAGGTTGCTCAGAGCCTCGGACCGAAGTACCGCCACGTAGTTCCGCTGGCCGTCTCGTTGTTCATGCTCATTTTGGTGGCGAACTGGCTTGAGATCCTCCCGGGCCTTTTCCACAACACCGACTACAGCCCAGCCCCGACCGCCGATGTGAACCTGACATACGCCCTTGGGGCTCTCGTGTTCGTGCTGACCAATGCGGCGGGTATCCGAGCCCGGGGAATAGGTGGTTACCTGAAGCACCTGACCCGCAAACCGAGGGTCATGACACCGCTTCACATCCTCGAAGAGCTCGCCAAGCCCCTGACCCTGGCCCTGCGGCTGTTCGGGAACATGTTCTCAGGCGGGATCATGATCGCTCTGCTGATTAGCTTCCCGCTTCAGTTCGCCCCGGCTAGTTTGATCTTCTCTCCCCTGTGGAAGCTCTTCGACATGTTCATAGGGGTAATCCAAGCCTTCATCTTTGCGCTCCTCACGATCCTCTACTACCAGTTCGCGATCGAGGAGGAGCACTAAGTGAGCTCTCAGACCAACAAGACAGGAGATAGGTAGGAACATGGCAGTAGCAACCACCCAAAAAGCTATAGAGCTCGCCGGTGCATTCGCCGGAGGTGGCTTGGCGCTCGGCGGCGGCGCTATCGGCGCCGCTATCGGTGACGGCCTGGCCGGAAGCCAGACGATCGCTGGTATCGCCCGCCAGCCGGAAGTCCAAGGTCGTCTCTACACCACGATGTTCCTGATCGTCGGTTTGGTGGAAGCCATGTACTTCATCAACCTGGCGTTCGCTGCGCTCTTCGTGTTCGTCCTCGCCACCGGCAAGTAGGAGACCGATGGAAGTCGCATCGTCGAACTTCCTGGTCCCGAACGGGACCTTCATAGTCGAGCTGGCAGCTTTTCTGATCGTGTTGTTGATCTTGAGGCGCTACGTGTTGCCGCCGATCTCCAAGATCATCGACGAGCGTCAAGCGACCATCCGCCAGGCTCTCGCCGACGCGGACGAAGCTAAGCAGCGAGCAGCCGACGCAGAGGAAGAGTACAAGCGCATCGTTTCCGAAGCGCGCCAGCAGGCCCGGTCAGTCGTGGAGGAAGCGAACCGACAAGCCGAGCAAGCACGCGCGGATCGCAGGGAGCAAGCCGAGGCTGAATACCAGCGTATTGTGAGCTCCGCTTACGCTGACATAGAAGCCCAAAGTCGCCGCGCCCGCCAGGAACTGCGCGAGCAGGCTGCTGAGATGGCGATAGCCGTCGCCGAAAAAGTCATCGGCCAGGGCCTCGACCGCCAGGCCCAGTCGGCTCTTATCGACCGTACAATCGCCGAGGTCGCCGGTTCCCAAGACGGAACCCCCGAACTTGCAGGGTCGCAGGCCGGCGCCTCGCAGACCGCCGGGGAGACCGCCTAGGTGCGCCAGGCCATTAGGGGCTACGTCGACGCGATAGCCGAGCGTTGCGCCGCCGACGGAAGCCTGCCGGGCGTCGCGTCGGACATGGAGGCCGTCGCCGCCCTGCTCGGCTCTTCTGATGAGCTTCGGTCCGTCGTCGCCGACACCGGGGTCCCGCTTGTCTCCAGGCGTACGCTGCTAGAGGAGTTATTCGCCGGTAAGGTCGCTGCTGCGGCCATGGCGATGCTGCGTTTCGTGCTGGAGTCCGAGCGCGGCCCGGAAGTCCCAGCTGACGTCGACTGGGTCGCTCAGCACCTCGGTGCCCTTTCGCAGCGCATGGAACCGGCGGAGAGCTCGCCACTGGGTTTCAAAGCTGCCGAGGAGAGGGTTCTAGGTTACGCAACAGCCCTCTTAGAGACCGTGCACGGCGATGCAGAGCTCGGCGAGGTAGAAGATGAGCTTTTCAGGTATCGCCGTATCGTCGGCGCCTCGGAGGATCTCCTCGGCGCTATGACCAACCAGGATCTGCCCCCGCAGGTTCGCGGTGCTTTAGTCGCCGACCTGCTGGGCGCCAAGACGACTCCAGCGACCGTGGCACTAGCGGCTTACCCTGTTGCGGTAGGTCGCCCACGCGACTACGAGGCGCTTCTCGACGTGCTCGTCGAGCGGGTCGCAGCTGAGGCGAACCGCCGGGTCGCGGACGTTCGTAGTGCCGTGGAGCTCGACGAGCGCCAAAAGGCCGACCTCGGAGCTGCGCTGTCGAAAGTTCTAGGTCGCAGCGTAGACGTTCGCGTCGAGGTGGACGGGTCGCTCATCGGCGGTTTCGTAGCGACCGTCGGTGACACCGTCGTGGACGCGAGCGTTCGCCGGCAACTCGACATTCTCAAAGAGCGCCTAGCGGCGCCCGAGCTAAACATCACGACAGGAGAACGCCACTGATGGCGGAACTGACCATTAACGCAAGTGAGATAGCGGAAGCAATCCGACGCAACGTGACCGGCTACAACCCGGGTGTCTCGACGGAGCAGGTTGGTCGTATACAAGAGGTCGGCGATGGCATCGCCCGAGTGAGCGGGCTGCCGAACGCCGCCGTCAACGAGATCCTCGAATTCGAGGGCGGCGAGCTGGGCTTGGCCTTAAACCTCGACGAGGACTCGATCGGTGCCGTCGTTCTGGGCAACGTCGACCGTATCGAGGAAGGCCAGACTGTCAAAGCGACAGGTCGGATACTCGCCGTACCCGTCGGTGACGCCCTCATAGGGCGTGTCGTCAACGCTCTCGGAGAGCCCGTCGACGGACTCGGGCCCATAGCCACGGAGCTGAGCCGAAGGCTCGAAGTACAAGCGCCGGGAATCATCGACCGCCAGCCGGTGAAAGAGCCGCTGCAGACGGGCATCAAAGCCATCGACGCGATGACGCCCATCGGGCGAGGTCAGCGGGAGCTGATCATCGGCGACCGCAAGACAGGCAAGACAACGGTGGCGATCGACACCATCATCAACCAGAGTGGCCTGGGCGTTAAGTGCATCTACGTGGCGGTCGGCCAGAAAGGCTCGACCGTCGCTCAAACGGTCAACACGCTGCGCGAGCACGGAGCCATGGAGTACACCGTGGTCGTCAACGCTCCCGCCTCTGAGCCGGCGCCGTTCAAGTACCTCGCCCCTTACGCCGGCTGCGCCATGGGCCAGCACTGGATGGAGAACGGCGAGCACGCTCTCATCGTCTACGACGACCTTTCCAAGCAGGCGGACGCCTACCGCCAGCTTTCTCTGCTCCTGCGCCGGCCACCTGGGCGTGAGGCTTACCCGGGTGACGTCTTCTACCTTCACAGCCGCCTGCTGGAGCGGGCGGCGAAGCTCTCCGACGAGCGTGGAGGCGGTTCGCTTACCGCCCTGCCGATAATCGAGACCAAAGCCGGCGACGTGTCCGCTTACATCCCCACGAACGTGATCTCCATCACCGACGGTCAGGTGTTCTTGGAGTCGGACCTGTTCTACTCCGGCGTCAGGCCGGCGATCAACGTCGGCATATCGGTGTCACGAGTCGGCGGCTCCGCCCAGATCAAAGCCATGCGCTCGGTCGCTGGAACCCTCAAGACCGATCTGGCCCAGTTCCGTGACCTTGAAGCTTTCGCCGCTTTCGGTTCCGAGCTGGACAAGGTGTCCCAGGCTCAGCTCGACCGCGGCTACCGCCTGACGGAGATCCTCAAACAGCCGCAGAACTCCCCGGTTCCCGTCGAGGAGCAGGTCGTTGCCATCTACGCTGCGACCAAGGGTTTCATAGACGACGTGCCCGTGGCCGACGTCCGGCGTTTCGAAGCGGAGCTCACTGCTAACTTCCGCGCTTCGCATCCCGAGCTGTTGGAGGAGATACGGACCACCAAGTCCCTTCCCGACGAGGCCAAGCTGCGTGCTGCTATCGACGCTTTCAAGTCGGTGTTCGCTCCCGGCGATACCGGCAAGTAGGAGCGGGCGATGGCCGGCGGCCAGGAGCGGGTGCTGCGCAGGCGCATCCGCAGCGTAGAGTCGACGAAGAAGATCACCCGGGCTATGGAGCTGATAGCCGCCTCCAGGATCGTTCGCGCCCAGCATGCGATCCTGGCGGCCAGGCCGTATGTGGCGAAGATGTCCGAGGTAGTGGGACATCTCGCGGCTTCTCCTGACTCCGCCGGGCATCCTTTGTTTCGTTCCGCGTCAGACGCCCGCGCTGTCGCGATCGTCACTATCGCAGCGG
>JAJZAM010000199.1 GCA_021799445.1 Actinomycetes bacterium | reverse complement strand
ATCTGTGCGTTAGCTATCCGGTCGAAGGCCGCATACGAGCAGCACTGCTCGATTGTCGTCCCGTACGCGAACCGCGACCCGGCCGCGAAGACGAGCTCGGCACCGGACTCGTAGTGGCGGAGTGGGACGAGAACCGAAGCGATCACAGCGCTCCAACTGGATGGCATGGTAGACCACAGGTTCTTGGCGTCCAAATAGTCCAGCGTCCGACTGAAAGCGTCTTGCTGAGCGGCACGGGCTGCGGTGTAGGTGGCGTAGTAGTACTGCCGCGGGTCAGTGAAGCTGTACGGGTCGTCCAGCCTCAAAGTCGAGAAATCCGGATCGTATATTTCGTGTTCGGGATCCCACAGCGGCCGGTAGTGGAAGTTCTCCCGCGGCTGTATGTCGACGCTCGCCTCCTGATACCGGCTGGCAGGACGGTCGCCGTAGCGATCCACCAAATGCTGGAAGGTAGCACGCCCGGGTTCAATCACCTGCTGGCGCAACTCGTAGTTCACCCTTTACCCCCTTGGATTACTAACGGAGAACGCCTTAAGTATCCGCCTATTGGCGATCGCCGCCAACAAGGTTGTTCCGCACTGGCGAACGCATGCCGCCGTTGTTTGTCAGGCGACGGCGCGGACCGTTCCTTTGTCCCCGTCGACTTCGACCAGCTGTCCGGTGCGTATCCGAACAGTCGCTCCTGGAACTCCCACGACGCAGGGAAGCCGCAGCTCTCGGGCGATGGTCGCCGCGTGGGTAGTGTAACCGCCGTGCTCACAGACCACTGCGCCGGCGACGAGGAAAGCCGGCGACCAGTTCGGGGACGTGGCCTCGCAGACGAGGACCTCCCCCGGGTTCAGGGCGTCAAGCTCGGCTGCGCTGCGCATGACCCTGGCCGGGCCTATTGTTATACCCCCGCTAGCCCCCACCCCGGCGAGTACCTCGACCGGCTGATTGGCGTGGTGGTTGCCCGCGCAGGAGTCTTCGGATAGGCCGAAGATCTCCGTGAGCACAGGGTCGACGGCCGTCAACGACGTTGGAGCGCCTCGGAACGCAACCATTTCGCTTCGGCGGGCACGCCACCCGTCGAGCCAGGCGGCCCGCTCGTCCAACAGGCCCTGTAACGGGAGACCGCGGCCGGTCAGGGCCCCGATCAGCTCTTCCCACGCGAGGAGCACCACACTGTCGGGTGGCTGGTCGATGAACGCTGCGGCTGCTCTGGCAGCTCTGCGCAGGGGAAGACTGGCCCGTAGGTCGATGAGCGCGTTGTGCTCCTCGTTCCACCAGATCCAGTTGGCCTCTTCGGCCTGGGCTAGGGCTCGGTCGAAGGCTCGGCGGTCTCGAGCGGCTGCGCGTGCGGCTTCCACGGCGCGTTGCCGGTGAACCTCCGCTGGCTGTGAATCGGCCCGGAGGTGACCAGGTGACCTTGCGAGCTGCTCTATACGTCCTCGGAGCAAACCCGGGGTCTCTTTCCACGACGGTAGTGACACGTCGGCGATGCCCTCGCTCCGCCACCCGTAGCTGTCTATCAGCTTGCCAATCCTGGTGGCCCGCTCAGCGGCGGGAAGGCCCGGCCACGCTTGCGCCAGGGCGGCGAGGACGGCGTGCGCCTCGCCCGTCCGGGTGGGCCGCCCTGCGAGGCAGGCGTCGGCAAGTTCTCGTTCCACGCCAAGCGCCGCTAGAGTCGCCCGGTATCTCAGGTGCCCGGCTAGGAGGGTGTACATCTCCTCGAAGTGAACCTGCCACGCCCAGCTCTCGTGACGTCGTGCGGCTCGCAGTGCGCTAAGAGCCTGCGCGGGGCTCGTAGGCTCCGGACCACCGAGCAGTGCTGCCGCTTGGTAGTCGAGCAGCGCCGCACGGCGCCTCCACCGCGACCTGAAAGTCCGCAGCCGCCGGTCGACCGCGGCGGGCACGGCAAGCCCACCTGACGCCCGCCCGGAAAAAGTACTGCCTGCTTCGCCATGTTCGTCTCGCTCTGTCCACTTGGCAGGGTCAGCCGGTCGAGCTGAGATGTACAAGTGAGGGCCTACGAGACGCACGGACATTCCGCCGCTGCCGGGCAACCGGAGTTGCCGCGCTGCACGCTGCGAGCTTGCAGCGTAGGTGCGGGCGAAAGTCGTCAAGCCGAGCGGAGTCAGCCCTCGCGGCCAGTGAAAGTCGAGCAGCCACAGACGTTGCTCGTCGGCAGGGCCAAACAGCGCGGGAGCTTCAATAGTCCCCCGGGGAGGGGACGGCTCGTATCCGGGGAACCACTCAGCGCCCACCGCATCCCCCGCAGGTCATGTCTTAGGATATCCCTTGGACACCGTCGCCGGAGCTGGCGGATCCCGAGCAGCTACACTGGCGCTGGTCTCGCTGCCGTCAGCGGCAGTGCGTAGCGCAGGTACAATACCTTCGTAGGCTGGGGATCTGACCGCCTTGGCGGTCGCGTCGTCAAAGTAGCAGCGAAAGTTAGGAGAACGCGTTGCCGCTAGTTGAGATAACACTCGTCGAGGGGCGACCCCCTGAGCGTCTGCGTTCGCTGATCTCTAAAGTGACCGCCGCCGTAAACGAGGCAGTCGACGCCCCAGTGGAAAGCATCCGGGTCGTGGTGCGAGAAGTGCCTGCAACACATTGGGCAGCAGGTGACGTCACGATCGCCGAGAGACGAAACTCGCCGGAGCCACCAGGTTAGTCGTAGCCGGCTAACGCCCGATCCGATATTTTCGCTTGGATCGGATTAGCCGAATCGGTCGTAGTGGATACGATCACGTCCGACGTCCAGCCCTTTTAGGAAGTCAAGCGTGGCATCGACCATAGGTGGCGGTCCCGCCAAGTAGTAGTGTCCGTCGGGCGCAACGCTGAGATGACGAGCGAGGGCGTCGGTCACGTACCCGCTCGCGTGGGTCCACTGGGGCGGCGGGTGTTCGAGCACGAAGTGGTACCGCCCCCGACCAAGGCGGGTGATGTGCGCCTCCAACTCGCTGGCTAGTACCAGCTCCGGTAGCGACCGGGCCCCATAGAAGGCGGTCACCTCCCGATCCTGTCGACGCGTCGCCAGTTCGGCAGCGAGCGCGTGGACTGCCGAGATGCCGGTGCCTCCGGCGATGAGCACGATCGGAGCGGTGCCGTCACGGATCCACATGTCGCCGAAAGGAAGGGTGATTGGCAAACAGTCACCTTCTTCCAAGGCGAACATCGCCGTGCTGCCAGGGCGACCCGCGTAGCGCTTGACCACCAGGTCGACCTGCGGTCCGTTGGGTGCGTTGGCCATGGAGTAGCAACGTAGGAGGCCACCGTCGAGCGTGACGACGGCGTGCTGGCCGCTGCGGTAGCGGGCCGGACCGTCCAGGTCGAATCCTAGCCGCCGGATATCAGGGCCGAGGTCCTCGACCTTGCGCAGTCGGCCAGTCCGATCCACAACCGGCCGCTCCGATGGGGGCTCGGTGTCGACTCGAACGGGTCGGATGACCAGGTCGCTTAGCGGCGTCGTCTGGCAGACGATGATCCGTCGGCGCCGCTGGTCGCGTTCGTCGACGGCCGGCGCGTCAGGCAAGAGCAACTTAACTTCGCCCGATACGAGGGTCACTTTGCAGGTCGAGCAGCTGCCCCATCCGCATTCGAATGGCAGCCACACCCCTTGGCGACGTCCGGCTGCGAGTATGTTCTCACCAGGCTCAACAGTGAAGCTCTGCCCGCCGGGCGCAACCTGGACGCTGAACACGGTCCGGTGTTGGTCAGCCGACTGCCGTTGCGATCTGATATTGAGACCGGCGGGCCGCTGCGACGACATCGGCAGCGTCGATTGGGACTGGCGCCTCGCTAAACAGGCCTGCCAGAGCCTCTACGGCTTCGAGGGCGGGAGGTGACCAGCGTTCCAGGTGCCCGGCGAGCACTTCCACGATCCCCGGGTTGCGGCTGATCGTGTAGCTGACCAGGGCGTCGGACCATTTCCGAGCCCGGTTAGCGTCTTGTGAGAAGTCTTCGAGCAGATCCCCTAGCATGACGTCGCCGTTGGCGGCGGCGAGACGTCGAATGCTGTCGTTGACGAGTGCGTCCACTGCCGGTTTGACCGCTAGTTCGAGACCGACGAACGCCTCGCCCCAGTCGTAGGCGACGAGGAGCTCCTCAAGCACCTTGCGTAGCGGCTGCCAGGCCGGATCGTCCTCGAAGCGTGTCCGTGCCGTCGCCGTGGCCGCGAGCTCAGCGTCGTAAGTTTGGGCCAAGGTCACGTTCCAGTAGGCGATCCTTTGGATGCGGCGCATCTCGTCGGCGGCTTGGAAGTGGGCTGCGTTCGTGATGAACGACGAGGGGGCCATCTGTCCAATGTAGAGGGCGATCATCTGCATGATGTGCAGCGGGAACCTTAACGGGACGACCAGCTCACGGGCGGTGCGGAGCCATCCAGGGGAAACGGTCGACACGGTGTCGTCGCTCTCGCAGCGATCGACGACGCCGTCGAGGTACACCTCCCGATCGTGCTGAAACGCGACGTAGTCGCGATAGGTGAACTTCGCCGGGTCGCGAA
>JAJZAM010000198.1 GCA_021799445.1 Actinomycetes bacterium | reverse complement strand
GCAAGGTCATCTTTGACGGACGTGGCTAGGACGGGGCCGTCCCATTCGAGCAGCGCTGGCACCGCCAGTCCGGTTGTCTTGCCGGACTGTGTCGGTCCGATCACCAGCACTGAGTGGCGCTGCTCTGTAGCCACCAGGCGGCGACCCAATCCTGGGCGGCTTCCAAGAACGAGCCTACCGTCGGTCTGGCGGGGCGAAACGTGGAGGATTTTCACGTCTACCGTCCGAGCCCATTCGGCGCCGCCGTGTGCCGGGCTCCTTCCGGCCGGCCCGAAGAGGCGTGGCAGGCGAACCGAGGGTCCTCCCAAAGCCAGCCCGTGACCGGAGGACCGTCTTGTTGCGCGACCTTCGAGTCTGAGTACCCGACTGGCGAGCAGCACCAAGCCGGCACACAAGCCGGCTAGGGCAACGGCCGCAGCAGCACCGCAGAGGTAGAACGCCGGAGCAGGAACCCGAGCCAGCAGGGCTGCCGAAGTTCGGGCCCACGCCGCCCCCGGGTCGCCGGGGTGACTCGGCATTGCCGCTGTCGCTGTCACAGTAGCGGCGAGCCCTACCCTGGTCCACCGGTGTAGCGAGACCCGCCCGGCGATCTCAGAGGTCAACCAGACCCAGCCGCAGGGGGAAACGACCGCCAACACTGCGCACGGCGCCCACAAAAGGCCTGACCCGGGCGGGAAACGGCGCCCAGATCTCGGAGGGTACGAACCCGGGAAGGCGCCACGACTCGCGCCGCCCCGTGTCGGTGCTGGTGTCTGTTGTCTCACCGCAGCGCCGAGTCGGTGTCGATCATCGAGCGTTCCGCTTGAGACACCAGGTGCTCCACAAGAAACGACTTGTACCCAACCTTCCAAAGAGCTACCCCTCTCGGTAGGCGCCCCAGAGCGTCGGACTCTGTCGAGTTGAGACCGATCAGCGCGGCGGTGGTAGGAACCTCCGAAGGGCTCTGAGCGAAGCAAACCCGCGTCTCGGAATCTGAGAGCAGACCGTCACCGAGCTTGCGCTGCGCCGAACCGTCCTCGCCGAGAGCCCTGAGATCGGACAGACGGTGCAGCACCACCAAGTTGGAAACGCCGAGAGCCCTGGAGAGCTTGAAGGTCGCCTGGGTCCATCTCGCCGTCGCTAGATCCGAGAGGATCGCCCAGGCCTCGTCGAGCACAACTAGGCGTTTGACCGTCTCAGAATTGGAGAACGCCGCTTGGAGCCACGCTGTTGCGCACGCCATTATTAAAGGCAGGGCGGGCGACGAGAACGTCGCTGAGAGGTCAACCACGACAAGCTTGCCATCGATGTCGACTCCGCGGGTCGTCTGACCGTCGAACATGCCAGCAAGGTCTCCTGTCACCATACGGCGGAGCTCCAACGCCACCGCCCTCGAAAGCTCCGCCAACGCTGCGCTCTCGTAGCCAAGTGATCGCGCCGCCGTAGGCTCGGGGAACAGCATCGCTTCGACTAGATCCATAAGCGTCGGCCTCCGATGGACGACGGTGACCTGCCTCACCGCCAGTTCGACGGCGGTTCGTTCCTCGGGGTTGAGCGGCCTGGCGAGCGACGAGCACAGCAGCGCGCACGCAAGCTCAAGCCTGGATTTGACCGCAACTTCGACGTTGATGCCGTCAGCGTGGTGCTTTGCGCTGACGGGAACGTCCAGCGGGTTGAGGCGCGTCGAGCCGCCTGGACGAAGCAGCACCGGTCGCGAGCCGAACGCCTGAGCCAAAAGGCCGTACTCACCTTTAGGGTCGACTATCCAAGCTTGGCGACCCCGAAGGAGCTGCCGGCCGACGAACGTCTTCACGAAACTCGACTTGCCCCTGCCTATCTGTCCTACCACGATGATGTTCGGGTTGGTGATGAAACCCTGCGCGTAGAGTTCCCAGGGATCGAAGTGAAAAGCCCCGCCGAGGAGGTCCCTTCCGATCAGAGGCCCGCCGGCGGCGAGACCGCCACCCGACACGAACGGGTACACCGACTGGAGGTGAGCTGTGGTAGCTCTATGAGAAGCAGGAGGTCTCACCCGGCGACCTACCTCAGTCCTCTGCACAAAGGCAGCGTCCACCAGTACGCCTCGACCTGACGTCCAAACAGGCAGCGCAGTTCGACTCGGGCTGCCTGGGCCGCCTGCTCAAGCGCTGCGCAGGCGGCTGCCAGCCCGTCGGGGGTGTCGGCGCTTTCCGTGACGTACCCTGAGAAGCGGTAGTCGCAGTGGCCGTCCGCGAGCTCAGCCTCCCGGCGTTCGGCTCCCTCCGCTTCTCTGTCGCGTCGGGCGTTTGACAAAAAGCCGGCCCGCATCCTAAGTTGCGCGTCGGCTGCGTCGGCCGTTCGCGCCGAGCGCGCCTCACGGACTGCCCGGTCGAGCGGTACGGGCGCCATGATCACCGACACCCTGCGAGAAGCTTTGGACACGAGAAGAGGAGCTAGAAAGTTCGGGCTGACCTCCAGACGTGGCCAGTCACTTATCCAGTAGGTGCGATGCCACATCCCGTCGACTTGCGCCTCCGACCACCCTTCCCGCACGGCGATTGGCGATGATCCGCCATGGCGGCCGGCGAGAAGGTCCGCCAAGGCGTCCACGCCCAGAGGTGGGGACGGTCGCAAGTCTACGCTGCGCAGCTGGCCGTCGAGGAAGCGCGCCTCCCTGGCGAGCACGTCGAGACGGCTTTGGCGTGAAGCCCGATGTGGGCCGCCACCACAGTCTGAGGCTACGGAAATAGCAACCCACGTGTCGTGGCGTTCGACGAGGGGCGCCGCTTCTGCGAGCAAAGCGCCGTAGGAGTTGTCCCCCGAAAGTCCCCGAGTGCTGATGCTGGTAGTGGTGTCTATAGAAATGTCAGCGAGTGTCGACGACGGCAAACTGCGCGCAACCCACTGCAGCCGACGGACGGGGCCTCCGGGCCGGCCGACGGACGCGAGCACGCTTCGCCAACCTTCGAGCTGTGCTGCTTGCTCGGCAGGATCTAGAAGGCACAAGGGGGGTCCCTGCACCGCGAGTACTGCGGTGGCAGACCCGCTTTTACGGTCGAAGACCACAGCGGTCGGCTGGCCGTCCGGTACTGCGATGTGCCGGTGAAGTGAGACGCCCTGTGGCCCCGTTCGGGTCTTCACGTGGAAGCCACGGTCCGAGGCTGCAGGCAGGATCTTAAACGGGACCGATGCCGACCCGCCTGCGTCTGGAACGCCGGGCTTCAAAAAGGGCTCGTCTCCTGGAAGGTGTCGCTCTCGGCGCAGCAGCCTTCCCTCGGTGGGAGCCGTGCTTAGCCGTGTTCGATACGCCTGGCGCACCAACCATGACCCTCCGAGCAAAACGACGCTGTAGGCACGCTCGCCGCGCCAGGGCCACAGCGCTAAAGCCAAACCGCCCAGTCCCAACGCAACGCCGACGGGCATTCCGGCGGCAGATCCGATCGAAGCCCGCACAGCGATGGCAGTGACGACGGCCGCTGCGATGGTCAACATTTGGCCGAGCGTCAGGCCTAGTAGGAGACCTCGACGCTCTAAGGGGTTGAATCGGTAACGGGGAACTGGTGAAGGACCGCTCAACTTAGGGCACCTGGCTCGGACTGCCCCGTAGGAAAGTCTGCTTTACGTTCGGGTATCGTCTGGGCGACTACCGCTCTTGTATCGACGGATGGTGTAGACCCAGACGTCGAGTGCCGTGCCGCCATAACCAGCTGCGTTACGGGATGGAAAGGTGCCCCGGCTGCAGCGCTCACCGAGCGGACTCCCGCCCGGAACGGTCTGTGCGACATTCCTTCCAGGTGCGCTATGGCTGAAGCCTCGACGACTGGCGCAAGACGCAGAAGGGCGAAGGGAGCAAACCCCGCCAGGAGCAAGATGGCCGCTCCCGATATGGCTGCACCAAGGTTAGAAGCCACGAAGGCCTCCATGCCTAGGACTACGGACACGACTATCACGAACTTGGATAGAACCAGTGAAACTAGAATTTCCACGGCCCTTCTCGCCATGGACAGCGTCGCCGGCCAGATGAAGCCGATCAACGCGAGCGGGGTGAAGATCGTCGCCACGTATAGCGCAGCGGAGCGAACGACCAGTTCGAGCCAGACAAGGACCGTCCCGACGATGGTCAAGGTGGAAAGCAGACCTTGGACGAAGAGGGGTTCCCCGCCAACCTGCCCGCCGGCTACGGCTGTTATGAACAGCTTGGCTCGCCGCTGGGCGCCGGCATCCAAGAACAGCCGGCACAGAAGGTCTACGACTTGGATCCCTCTACCTACCGCCTGCGAGGCTGCGAAACCTGCGAGCACTGCTACGGGGAGTCCAACCAGCCACACACGCGCGAGGCGCTTCCCATCTTGGCGTAGCACTGGGCCGATGCTCGCGGCCAGGAGGATCGGCAGCACAACGACTGCGACGACTTGCTCCATCACGAGCAGTTCGGATTGGAACCAGCCGGCGTCCAAGCTCGGCGTCGTAGTGGAGGAGATCAGGCTCCATACCTCCGCTACTATCCAGGCTGCTGCGTGACCGAGCGAAGTGC
>JAJZAM010000197.1 GCA_021799445.1 Actinomycetes bacterium | reverse complement strand
AGATCGGACCCGTTCCCCTGACCCCCCGGGCGATGCTCACCGGCTTGTCTGTGATCACCACGTCAGCGCCGGCGAGTGCTAGAAGTTGAGCGGCTTCCACGTCGTTGACGGTCCACACGGCCACTGCCAGGCCGTGGAAGTGGGCTCGGCTCACATCTCCAGGGTCTAACGACCCGACCCAGGGGTGCACCCCCCAGTAGCCGGCTCGTGCCAGACGGCTCAAGGTCTCGTCGTCGGGCAGTTTCTCGCAAAGGTGACCGACGCGCAGGAACGGGGCTTTCGCAAGGACCCCGTCGGTGGCTCGCATTGAGAAGGAGGACACGACCAGCTTCTCGAGGTCCGCCGACTGCGTCAACGCTGTCGCCAGCTCTGATCCAAGGGCCCGGGCCAGTTCGCGGCTCGTGCCGGGCGCTACTTTGAGCTCGACGTTGACCCAGCCGACCTGAGCGGCTGATAGCACCTCAGCGAGGGAGGGCAGCTGCGGGAGTTGGCTGCGTCGGAGCGAGTCGACGGGTCCCGCCGGGGTTGCCCGGTCGTGAACGACGACGAACTCGCCGTCGGCGGTGAGCCACGTGTCGGTCTCGACGCCATCGACCCCCAACGCGGATACCAGCTCGAAAGCGGACAAAGAGTTCTCCGCAGGAGCCTTTGAGCGGCCGCCACCCCGGATGCAGACCTCACTGGCCGCTGACACACCCGGGCCAGCCACGGCGGCGTCGCTGGTGTCGACGTCCGCGTTACCCCGGTGCGACCAGATGAGGGGGCCGGCCACCTTCAGCTGATCCCCGACATCAGACCACGGACGAACCAGCGCTGCATGACCACTACGACTAGCACCGGCGGGATCAAGGAGACAAGTGCGAGCACCATGACGAGATCCCACTGGGGAACCGCGAAGCTCTGAGCCGCTCCGATCAGACCCTTGACTCCGATGACCACAGTCGCCCGTTTCAAGCTGGAGGCTACGAGAAGCGGCCAGAGGTACTGGTTCCAGCCGTAGATGAACTCGAGAACTGCTAGCGCGGCCAGGACCGGCCTGGCCAGCGGAAGCACTATCACCGTCAAGAAACGCATGGGTCCTACACCGTCTAGTCTCGCGGCGTCTGCGAGCTCCAAGGGGAAAGAACGGAAGAATTGTCTTAGCAGGAACACAGCGGTAGCCGACGCAACGAGCGGGAGTATCAGGCCGGTCTGGGTGTTGAGCAAGCCAAGGTTGGCGGTGACAGCGTACGTGGGAAAGAAGCGGACCTCTATCGGCATCATCAAAGTCACGAAGATCAAGGCGAACATCACCATACGCCCTGGGAAGCGAAAGAAGCTGACAGCGTACGCTGCTGGGATTGACAGGACCAGCTTGAGCACCGTCACTCCTATCGCCATCACCGCCGAGTTCGCGAGCATCGAGACCAGCTTGGGCGTGTCGGGTATTCCTTTGACGAGCGTTGTTAAGTTACCCCCGATCTGACCTCCCGGGAGGATAGGAACTCCCCGGAGCAAATCAGCCGCGGAATGAGTAGCGACCACAGCGCAGAGGTACAAAGGCAGGGCAAACACCGCCGCGATGAGCACGAGTCCCACGTGGCGCACAAGGGCACTTGGCGAGCTTCGCCGCACCCGCCTGGTCCCCTCCGGCCGTCCACCCGACTCTTCAGGGTCGCTACCCGAGCGTTCGCCTACGTCTGAGGTAATCACCTGTAGTGCACCCTTCTGTTGATCACCCGAAACTGGATGGCAAGGAGGATTCCCGCTATGACGAAAAGCAACACGGTTTCAGCGCCGGCCAATCCGACGTCGCCGTTTTGGAAGCCGTCCCTGTAGAGGGCGTACACCAGCGTAGTCGTCGACCCGCCCGGGCCGCCCTGGCTGATGACGTCTATCACCGCAAAACTACCGAACAAGGCGGCGAGCACATCCATGACAACCACGAACAGCGTCGTAGGCCCAAGGAGTGGGAAGACGATCCGCCAGAAGCGCCGTAACGCCCCGGCACCGTCCACCGTTGCAGCCTCCACGACGTCTGTGGGTATGGCCTGAAGTCCCGCCGAGAAGAAGACGAAGTCGTAAGCCGTCTGCTGCCACACGGTCATTGCGCAGATGAGAACGAACGCCTGCGTTCCCGACAGAGCAAAGTTCCAGTGCACTCCCAGTGCACCGAGGAAACGGGCGCCTGGACCGACGTGAGGCTCGAAGAGAAAGAGCCAGATCGACCCGGCGACCGCTCCGGGGACTGCGTAAGACCAGACGAACATCGTCCGGTAGAAGCTTTTAAACCTGCTGACCTGCTCAACCTGCGCAGCTATGAAAAGTCCGAGTCCCATCGAAGCGACAGTAGTTATAACAGTGAAAAGTATCGTCACTTCCAACGCCTGCAGGTAGCCTCCCGAAAGAGCTGCCCTGAAGTTGGCGAGACCCGAGAAGCGGCTTCCAAGCCCGAAAGCGTTCGACTCTCGCAGAGATTCGAGAACACCTTCAGCTGACGGCCACAAGAAGAAGATGCCGACTACGGCCAGCTCTGGGAGCATGAGCGCTACCGGCAGTATTCGGTGCGGGAACACAGCACCGCTTGCGGGGCCTGATCTTCCACGGTTGCGGCCGCCTCGCTGGAGGCCTCGGGAGAAGAACGCCCCTCGGGTACGACTACCCCGAGAAGCGTTCCCCTCGCCGACTTGGCGTTTAGCCGAGGACCGAAGAGAGGACTCGGTTTCGACTAGCGCCATCAGCTATCCGCCGTACTGTGAAGCGAACTGCGCAAGGATCGAATCGCCTTGGCTCTGAGCAGCACCGAGGGCTGCCGCAGCCGTCTGCTTACCTGAAAGAACGTTCGCGATCGCAGACGCCTCGGCTTGGCGTATCTCGGGCAGGTAGCCGAGCCTGATACCACGTGTGGTTGGCAACGCAGGCTTGTTGTTCAGCTCGTTTACGGCCACCTGATCGTTGGGGTGTGTAGCATAGAAGTTCTGAGAGGATAGCAGCTTCGATGCTGCGTTCGTCACAGGCACGTAACCGGTGTTCGACGCCCAGTAGGCCTGGGATTGAGCTGACATCAAGAACGAAAGGAACTTTGCGTCCCCCGGGTAGGTGTCCGACGGGGCACCCGCCATCACCCACAGGGAGGCGCCACCTACGACGGTGTTTTGGGGCGCAGCCGAATCACCAGCAACAACAGGCAGCTCCGCTACCCCGAATGGGAATTTCGCTCCCGCTTGGATAGTGCTCAGGTCTGCCGAGCTCTGTTCGTACATGGCGCACGTCCCATTGGTGAAGAGAGGGACGGTAGACGTGCTCACGCCGTTCCAGATGTACTGTCCCTTGGATGCCATCTGGCCGAGCATCGACAAGTGGGAGATGAAAGGTGCCGTGTCTATCTCCAGCTTCACGCCCTTCACCGCCGTGTAGCCGTTGTCGTCGGTAGCGTAGGGATATCCGTTCCACACTGCGAACTGCTCCATGTCGGTCCACATCACGTATGCTCCAGACGACGTCAAAGCGCAGTGCTGGCCGTGGGCTGAGAGGGTGTCAGCGTCGGCCTGAAGCTCGGTCCACGTCGTTGGCGGGTTTGTGATCCCCGCGTTTGCCAGCTCAGCCTTGTTGTAGAACAAGACGGGAGTGGAACTATTGAAAGGCAAGGAGTCCAACGCGTCCGAGCTCGTCTCGTAGTAGCTCGCTGCTCCACCGACGAAGTCGGAAGTTGCAAACGGGATGTTATTTTGAGCCATCAGCTTGTACACAGGTACGTACGTGCCTGCAGCGTCCATGATCGTCGCAGTTCCTGCGTCAAAAATCTGGGAGATGTTGGGAGCGTTGTGGGCTCTAAAGGCAGCGATCGTGTCAGAAAGTACCTGGGAGTACGATCCCTTATAAGTAGCGGTGACATGGTAGGTGCTTTGCGACGAGTTGAACTCGTCGACTAGATGATTGAACGTCTTACCGAGCGTGCCGTTGAAGGCCGTCCAGATGCTTAGGTTGATCGGTCCATTCGACGCCACAGCGACTGCTGTCGACGAGGAAGATGAAGCCGCAGTCGAGCCCGCCGTCTTGGACGTTCCTGTGGAAGTTCCACACGCGGCTGCCAGTATCCCGACAGACGCGATAGCCCCAGCTACCTTCACTCGACGGTTAGTAGTTGTTGACATCACCTGTCACTTTCTCGTGAAAGTTTTCTTTCGCTTACGCCCAAACCATAGGACACGCGTTTGAATTCGGAGTGTCCTGCCGGTTACGTAAAGGATGCGTCGAGGTGAATTTGTTGTTAACCTCCGAGTGCGTCGATTGGAGCAGGAGGTAAGCTGAGCTCATTCAGCCTGGCAACGCCGCTCTCTGTATTAGCCGCCAGCCGTTTGAGTACTACATGATATCTTATGTAGTACCGGATTATGCTGGGCTGGAGTGGTGGGCCGCCAGGGTCTCGAACCCTGCACCTTGGGATTAAAAGTCCCCTGCTCTACCGGATGAGCTAGCGGCCCAGGATCCCTCATACTAGACGCACCAAGAAGGCTGCGCTCGCCGTGACACGATCTCGCG
>JAJZAM010000196.1 GCA_021799445.1 Actinomycetes bacterium | reverse complement strand
GCGAAGGTCCAGCACCGTCGGGTTGCGCCGGGCTTCGGCTTCGCTGAGCACTTCTGTGATCTCCGGCCCGATCAGCTCCTCGCGCTCGACGAGAGCGTCGCGGAGCGCTTCGACTAGGTAGCGGCGCTCGCTTAGAACCAGGCGCACATCTTTGCGGGCATCTTCGAGCAAAGCGTCGAGGGCTGCCCTGGACGCGTCGTCGCTTAGGACCTTGGCCACGAGGTTCCCCCCTGCGGGACCGCGTGCCGCTTCGAGGGACACCAAGGAGTCGCCCATGCCGAAGCTCCCCACCATTTGCGCCGCCATTTCTGTCGCCGCTTGAAGGTCCCCGGCGACGCCGCTGGTAGTGTCGGAAAAGAAGAGCTCCTCGGCTACGAGACCGCCCATGGCGATGCGGATCATGGCTTGCATGTCCGCCTTGGTTCTAGTCCAGCGTTCCTCGGACTCCGAGTGCGCTAGAAGACCGAGAGCGCTCGCCCGTTTTATGATCGACAGGACCTCCAAGGTGCGCTCCGGGGCTACCAACCAGGCGGTTACGGCGTGCCCCGCCTCGTGTGTTGCGATGGCGTCGCGCTCTTTCGGGCTGTAGGTGACCGGCTGGGCTAAGCCGAGCTCCGCTGTCATCTTCGCCCTCTGCAGGTCCTCCCAGTTGAGACGGACGTCACCGCGCCGCAAAGCCCATACCAGCGCCTCGTCGAGCAGGTGCTCCAACATGACAGGCGAGTAGCCGAAAGTCGTCGCTGCGAGAGTGTCCCGGTAGAGGGGGTCGTCTAGCACCCCGTCGTGCGCTTTGCGGGCCAGGTAGAAGTCGATGATGTCCCGTCTCCCAGCGCGGCTGGGAACGTCGACGGTTATGGTCCGGTCGAAACGGCCCGGCCGCAGCAGGGCGGGGTCGAGATCGGCCGCTCTGTTGGTCGCTCCCACGATTAGGACGTTCGCCGGGACGACAGCGGGCTTTTTGATAAGGCGGCCGGGCGGCATCCAACGGTTCGCAGCGTCGATGAGAGCACCGCGGACCCTGGCGCCTAACGTCGGGGTGTCGAAAGACTGGAGCTGGATCAACAGTTCGTTGACCACGCCGCTTATCCCCTCGCGGCCACCGCCGGAGCCCAGACCCGCCCGGCTCGCTCCGATAGCGTCGATCTCCTCGATGAACCCGATCGCCCCGCCCTCCCGGCGGGCGTACTGGCGCAGCGCCCGGAAGTATGACCTGATCTTACGGTTGGTCTGACCGTAGTACATCGACTGGAACGCCGAGGATGACACGAACAGGAACGGCACCCCCGCCTCGGCTGCCATCGCCTTGGCGATGTAGGTCTTCCCCGTCCCCGGCGGCCCCTCGAAGAGCACCGCACGCCTCGGAGTCCCCCCCATGCGCTCTTTGAAGGTCTTGTGCGCTAGGAACAAGTTGAGGGTCTTGATCACCTCCTCGACGACAACGTCGTTGCCTTTAACGTCCGCAAGCCCGACTCCTATCTCCTCCGGGCGGTACAAGACGTGCGGCGAGCGGCCCGCCCCCAGGATCGGAGCTGCGATCACGACGACCAAAAGCCCGATCAACACGACGGAAGGCCCGTAAAGCCCGAAGTTACCGGGTATGTGAAAACCCGGCAGCGCGAAAAGCGACAGGTCGCTTCCCACCACTACCGCCAGCACGACGGCCAGCAGGACCGCGAGGCGCCGGTAGCGGCGAAGCCGGTTACGCTCACGCGATTCCGCCACGTCGGCGGAGCGGATCACATCCGGGTGCGACAGGTTCAGGGCTTCCATCTGGCTCCAACGATCTTTCTAGCGCAAAGGGCGCCGTGACCGTCTAGGGCGCCTTGCACGCCAACGGTATTGCCTCGCAGGCGCTTAGTCGATGAGAACAGTGAACCTTTTCTCATTTTTCGCTGGAGAAGCTGTTATCGCTAAAGGTCTGCAGAGCAGCGCTGTCGGCGTCGCTGCGCCTCACAGTTCGATGCGCAGTCCCTCGAAAGCTCCGATCACCTCAGGGCCGCACGACCCGGCGAGCCTGGCTGCTTGATCGACTAGAGCGTCCAAAAGCTCGTCGCCGTGCGAGGGGTCGTGGTGGAAAAGTGCAAGACGTTTTGCTCCCGACGCCCGGGCGACGCCGACTGCGTACTCGATGGTGCAGTGACCCCAGTCGGCCTTCTGCGAGAACTCCTCGGGCGTGTACTGGGCGTCGTGGATCAAAAGGTCCGCGCCGGTGGCCAGTTCGATCACCCCCGGGTCGACGGAAACCAGGTCGGGCGGTGCTTGATGGTCGCTTATGTAGGTCACGACCCTGCCGTGCCAGCTGACCCGGTAGCCGACGGTCGGCCCGCAGTGCGGCACAGGCCTGACCTTCACCTGCGCTGCCCCTACTCGCAGTTCGTCGTGGTACACCTCGCTGAAGCTGTAACTGCCGCGCAGGTCCCGGATTGTCACAGGGAAATACGGGGGGCATATGAGAGCGTCGATGGCTTCTTCCAACCCGATATCGCCCGGCGGTGGCCCGTAGACGTCGAGGCGAGCGCCTGAACGGTCCGCGGGCGTGAAGAAAGGAAGGCCCTGCACGTGGTCCCAGTGGATGTGACTGACGAGGGCGGTGCCGGCGAACGACCCGTCGAGAGGCTGGCTGTCGCCGAAAGCTCGAAGTCCGGTTCCCAGGTCGAAGATGATCGGCGACTCCCCGGGAGCACTCAACGCTACACAAGCGGTGTTCCCGCCGTAACGCCGGGTGCCCTCGGACGGGCACGGGCACGACCCGCGCACCCCGTAGAACGCTACTTCGACCACCTGAGTCAGTCCCAGCCGCCGTCGCCGTAGGGTCTGCGGCGTTGCGGGGCGGCAGCCCGCTTCCAGACCATCACTTTGCGTTTGAAGTAGCAGACCTCCTCGCCACGCTGGTTGAAACCCTTGGTTTCTACGGTGACTATCCCCCGGTCATCCCTCGTGGAGGACTCCCTCTTGTCGACGATCCTCGTCTCTGCGTAGATGGTGTCCCCGTGGAATGTCGGTTTGCTGTGGCGCAGGTCGGTCACTTCCAAGTTAGCGATACAAGAGCCGCTTATGTCAGGAACGCTCATGCCGAGCACGACAGAGTAAACCAGGTTCCCGACGACCACGTTGCGCCCGTGCACGGTCTCGTTCTGCGCGAACCAGGAGTTGGTGTGCAGCGGATGGTGGTTCATGGTGATCATGCAGAACAGGTGGTCGTCGTACTCGGTGATCGTCTTGCCCGGCCAGTGCTTGTAGACGTCGCCAGGCTCGAAGTCCTCGAAGTAGCGCCCGAAGGGACGGTCGAAGGTGCTCACAGGACGTTCAGGCTACGCCGCCCAGCGCGTAACGTGCCATATCGTGATCGAACTGGAGTTACGCAACGACGTCTACCGTCGACCTCTACAGACCGCCTTGGAACGCCTTGGGATTCAGGCCGGCTGGCGGGCCGCGGACGTCGGGGCGGGCGGCGGGGACGTGACCGTGGCCCTCGCGCGCATCGTAGGCAGGACGGGGCGGGTGTACGCCGTCGACTCCGACCCTGCGCGACGCGACCAGGTGGCTGCGGCAGCGGCCGCTGCGACACAAGCCCAGGTGGTTGCTTTGACCCAAGCGGGTGAGGAGCTGCGCCTGCCCGAGCCTCTTGACCTGGCCTTCTGCCGGTTTTTGCTTATCCACGTCCACGACCCGAAGGTGGTGCTGGCCAAGATGCGCGATGCGGTGCGTCCCGGCGGTTGGGTTCTAGCCCAGGAGCCGGTCACCTCGGCGGGCCGGGTTGGCGGCGTTCCGCTGTCCATGCCCGACGCCGCGGACGCCGACGTCGGTGCCGTCCTTACCTGGCTGGTCCGTCAGGCCGGATTACAGCTCGTCGACGCCTGGGCGGAGGCTCCAGCCTGGTCGGGGCCGGGACCTGTCGCCTCCTACCTGGAAGCGATGACCGAGGTTGATCCGGGCGACGAACCGGTGGTCCTTCCCCCTCTAGTGACCGTAGTGGCCCGCCGGCCGGTAACCTCGCCCCAGTGACGACCTCCGACGCTGATCTGTCCGTCGACGAGGCTCTCGAAGCCGTCGACGTCGGACGCAGAGTTGCGGCGGCCGCAGCCGCCGGGCTTGCCGCCGCCGGCAGAGGGGCACTCGACGACAGCCAGGTCCTCGCCTACGATCTAGCGCACGTCACCGCAGGGCTAGAAGTTGCTGCCGTCGGGTTGAGCAACTGCCCGAAGAACCCGGAGTCGGTGAAGCTCGCGAAGATCTTCGCCGCCGACGCTCTCGCCGACCTGGCTTCGCGGATGTTCTCCCAGGAGCAGGCCTGGTCGACGACTGCCTCCGGCCTCGACGCCGCCCGGCGCTTCGTCAGTGCCCACCGCAGCCCCGCCTACCTGGCTTCTTTCCGGTTGGAGTCCGCCCTCGGACCGTCGGGCATGCTCGACGCGGACTTCGAGATGGTCGCCGATGCGTTCCGCCGTTTCGCCGAGGAGCGTGTCGGCCCGCTGGCGGAGGCGATACACCGGGAGAACTTGGACATACCCGAGGCGGTGATAGAAG
>JAJZAM010000195.1 GCA_021799445.1 Actinomycetes bacterium | reverse complement strand
GACGTGAAAGCTCGTCGCGTTCCGCTACGGCCCAGCTGTCGAGAGCATCGCTATAGACGGCCACCGTTGACGGCCCCTGCGATTTCGCGCGGAACATCGTGAGCTCGCAGTCCCTCACGACCTCGTCTGCGCGCCGTCTCTCACCGAGCATGACCACAGCAGCGCACGCCGACGCAGGGACGCTCTGACGTTCGCCGGAAAGTGGACGGCCGGCCAGCGCTGCGGCTGACTCTGCTGTTTCGAGGGCTCCCGCCAACTGGACTTGGTCCAAGATGACAGCGATCTTGTCAGGGCCAGCCCGGTAGGCGCGGCCGCGCCCGTCTACCAGTGTCCGCACCCTCGTGGCGAGAGTCCGCAGCAGGCGGTCCCCCTCCCGCTTACCGTAACGTTCGTTGAAATCTGAGAAGCCGTCTAAGTCCAAGACGATCAGGGCAGGTCGAGGCCCGCTCCGCGGCGAGTTGCGCACGGCGACCTCGAGGTGCTCTTTCAAGCTGAGCCAGTCATAAAGACCGGTCAACTCGTCTACTAGAAGGTTTCTCCTTCTCGTCGAAGTTGAAGCGGCTGCGTGCGCCGGGCGGTAACCGTCGTCGTCGGAGTTGACCCAGTTCATCCCCGTTCGTATCGGAACCTCCCCGCAGTGGATTGAGCCGTCCGGCCCGTCGGGTGCGTATAGCGAAGCTGGCGAAGACGGTCGCCGTCTGGGGTCCCCACGGCCACCGAAAGCCTCGGCGACGCTGCGATCTTAGAACTCGCTCAAAGTCCGCTCGGGTCGGGTGGCACGTCGACAGCGTGTTGGCGCAAAACGTCGAGGGTTACGACCTCAAGAGCACGCTCATGCGTCGACGCCAGCACCACGTAGGAGGCTTGGCCGTCGAGATGCGCTCGCAGCCAGTTCCTAGCTGTGACGCACCATCGATCACCTGGTACCAACCCGGGGAAGTGATACTGCGGCATCGGAGTGATCAGGTCGTTTCCGATGCGCCGCTGATGCTCGAGGAACTCGGCTGTCACCACCGCGCAGATCGTGTGGCTGCCGACGTCCTCCGGCCCGCTGTGGCAGCAGCCCTCCCGGTAAAAGCCGGTCATCGGGTCTGTTCCGCACGGCTCCAGGACCCCGCCCAGGACGTTGCGGTCTCGCGGGTGCTCAGGATGCGTAGACGACACCGTTGCAGTATCCACCAAACGGCACTGCGCGCGCTACCAGCCCGTCGAGGTTGTTACGGAGAATGCTGCCAGACCACCGCACCGGCGCTCAGGTCGGCGCTCAGACGGGCATCTACCATATCGCCGGATCGGAAACCTCCTATGACTGATCGGGGTAGGGACTGGACAACCTCGATCTCGAACGGGTCGCCGTCAGGGCTCGTTTGCACTCTCAGCACGAATCGCACCATAGGACGCACCTCTAGTATCGAGCCGAGCGTCTTGACCGAGACGATTTGAGCGATGACCGGGATACCGCTGGAGAGCAGCTCCGACGTTCGTATCGGCGGCGGTCCTGACGAGGAGATCCTCCAAGCCACGAGGGGAACTATCACAGCCCCGGCTGCGATCGGCAGCACAATGAACAGCACTACCAGCGCCTGAACCGTCGAAAGCCCGAACAGCGAAGCCGTCATGACCATCCGGTTCCTTGCGTCCCGGCACCGCCCGGGCACGAGCGAACCAGCCAGCGCCATATCTCCTGCGGCGTCATCGCATGACTCCTGGAGGTGGCGGACCCTGACCCCGCCCGGTTAACCCAGGGTAAAGCTATGGTCGTGGCATGAAACGAGCGGTAGTTCTCGGTGGCGGAGGTCCGGTAGGGATCGCATGGCAAGCTGGGCTCATCGTAGGACTTTCCACGGCTGGTGTCGATCTGTCCCAGGCTGACTTGGTGGTGGGAACCTCCGCAGGCTCTGTCGTCGGCCTTTTGTTGTCGTCGGGTGCTGATCTGACAAAGGCGATTCGGCTCCTCACCGAGCAGGGCTCTCCCGGGAACGGCTCCCCTGAGCAGGGCTCTCCCGGGCAGGGCTCTCCCGAACCTGGCGGGATGTCGCAAGCCTTCGACGACGCTCTTTTGAGCGCCGCCGGGGCCGCCGCAGTCGCAGAAAGTGCAGGTGACGAGGAGGCCGCGAGCAGGGCTCGCGCTGGTCTAGGACAACGAGCGTTGTCAGCGACGACGATGAGCGAAGCCGAGTGGCTTTCTAGGTTCGACCTGTTCTCGGAAACTGAATGGCCGAACGCCTTCCGCTGCTGCGCCGTGGATGCAGACGACGGGACCTTCCGCGTGTGGGGTCCCGACGACTCGGTCCCTCCACGCGAGGCAGTCGCGTCGAGCTGTGCGGTACCGCTGTTGTACCCGCCGGTCAACTTGGCCGGGCGGCGTTGGATAGACGGAGGAGTACGCGATGTCCTCAACGCTGACGTTGCGGGGGGCGCTGACGTAGCTGTGGTTGTCTCCTGCACGCTGCTGGAGCTCCCGTGGCAGCTCCCCGTCGCTTTGTTGGGCGATATCCTCTCGGCGACCCGCCGGCGAATAGAAGTTCTCGCATCCCGAGCTGAAGACCTCGTCACGATAGTCCCCGGCCCCCGGATGCTCGAAGTGAGTGAATGGGGCCTCGCTCTGATGGACTTCGCCAGGACGGGCGAAGCCTACGACGCCGGCCTTGAGCAGGCGGGCCTCGAAGCGGACCGCCTCCAAGCCCACTGGGCTCGTTGAACCACGACGGTCGCCGGATCCACGACGGTCGCCGGATCCACGACGGTGGCCTCAAGCCCTGGGTCAGGGTGTCGGGTCGGTGCTACTGGGCTGATGCTCCATGCTGATCCTGGCCCCCGGGGAGTAGCAGAGCTATCAGCACATCGGCGTGCCCGGAGACCGCAGCGGGGTCGGACATGTCGAGCGACGTGAGACGGCGGACGGCGGGGGAGTTGACGAAGGGGAAGGACCCAAAACCGACGATCAGCTGGTAGGCGGTGACCCCGTCGATGTCGGCACCGACACCTGTAGTCCTCAGGAGTTCCCACGCGTTGCGGATTATCTCGAAACGCGGCCGGATGTGGCGTTCGGCGATCCAGTCGAGGCGTTCGGAGTCGGCTGTCGACTCAAGGCTCATGATCCGAAGCAGCTCTGGGCGCCTTGCGGAGAAAGCCACGAAGCGGCGGATGCCTTCAGCGAAGGCCCCGGCGAGATCTGACGGTGGACCGCTGAAGAGGTCTGCTGTCGTAGCCGCCAGCTCGCCGAAAAGCTTGTCCACAGCCGCCTGCCAGAGGGCCTCCTTGGAAGCGAAGTGGTAGTTGATCTGGGGCTGGTGCCAGCCGGCTCTCCTTGCGATCTGGCGGGTCGAAGCGCCCTCGAAGCCGTGAGCTGCGAACTCGAGCAGGGCGGCGTCCAGCAGGTCTTCCGCGACCAGATCGGAATGCCGTCGCTGCCGTGGAGTCGGAGATTTTTTACCTGTCACCTGCAACGATGACTATATAACTCGACAACACTTCGGTTCGCTGCTGGTGTTCTTGGTGTATCCGCTCGCGAAGTTCCATTAAGGTTGGTGGCGGTCGCTGCCCCGAGCAGGACCGGAGCGGGCCCGTAGCTCAGCGGTCAGAGCAGGGGACTCATAATCCCTTGGTCCTGGGTTCGATCCCCAGCGGGCCCACCCAAAAGTCTTCGGCGGGCGTTTCGGTGACGGCACCGCCTTGCACTTCGAGGTGGCGGTCAAAGCGCAAGGCTTGCAGCATCCACCGGTCGTGGGTTACCACGAAGAGGGTGGGCCTGTATCGATCAGCAATCCCACCCCTGATCGAAGCCGATCCCGCGGGCAAGCTCGAGTGCTTGGCTTCGCCAACTGTCCACCTGAAAGCGAAGATCCCTGTAGCGTTCTGTGGGAAGACCGAACTCCTCGGGCCGAAGGCGGCCGAAACGGCCGAGCATTTCCTCGAAGACCTCTATAGAAAAGCCGGGATCCTTCTCGCTGGCAAGCCTGAACAACTTCTCCAACCCGAACTGGTCTATTACGGAGGCCAGATCCACGAAGTCTCTCGCCTCGGCTCTACCAAAGACCGCCAGTACCTTGTCAACTGCCAGCTCCGGCCGACTTAGCACTGGCAGACCGCCTTCCGTCTCAAGCGGAAATAGGCGAGCGTCGGCGGCCAGATCAACTTCAACCACTTCACCGCTGTCTTCGACGCTCATTCGTACGAAACTCAGCCCGTCCTGAAGTCTCCTTACCTCGAACCCGGCCGCTCGGAGTGCTTCCTCGGCTGCCGGTACGAGGCGCTGCACGTCAGAACTAT
This sequence comes from Actinomycetes bacterium, assembly GCA_021799445.1. Taxonomy (GTDB): domain Bacteria; phylum Actinomycetota; class Acidimicrobiia; order Acidimicrobiales; family Palsa-688; genus JAJZAM01. The sequence goes on along the minus strand of JAJZAM010000195.1, from coordinate 316 downwards.
CGAGGCCGAAGAAGTCGAGATCCTGTGTCTGACGGTCAACGTCGCCAAGGAGGATCATTGCAGCGCCGCCAGCGAGACCGAACCTCTCAGCAGCGTCGAGACCGGCGATGAGCTCTGCGACCTTACGTTGCAATGGGGTCAGCACCTAACGAACACCCGACGGTTGTCGCGCAGCCAGTAGGCCCAACTCCGCCGCACTGCGGGTGGAAGGACCAGCTCATCCCACATGTCGGGGAGGAGATCCACGTCGATGAACTCCTGGATGTCACTTGGGGTCCCCTCACGAAGGACCTGTTCGTAGACGCGACGGCGATCA
>JAJZAM010000194.1 GCA_021799445.1 Actinomycetes bacterium | reverse complement strand
CACCGCCCTCAGCCTGCTGGGTTCCGTAGACGTCCTCGGGGCGCTCGAAACGTCAACCGCTCAGCTGCGGAGGCTGAGCCAAGCGTGGACGTCGACGCCGGCGCAGCGGCCGCAGGCGGCGCTGGCCCTGGCACGATCGCAAGGTGAGTTCGACCTGGCCGGCCAGTCGCTGGCGACCTCTGGGGTACCGCAGCTCCAAGCGCGGTGGAAAGCTTTCACAGCGAGCAGCTCTTATAAAGCCTTCGCGGATCTTGTGACCCGCGTGTCGTCGGCCGCCGAGAACGGTGGGGTCGGGCCCGGCGCCGGTTCTTTGAGCGCCGAAGCATTCGCGCAAAGTCTTGCCTCGTCGGGGGGCTACTGGTCGACGCTTCAGAGCCTTTCGGCTGCGGCCGCCACGTCATCGCTCGAAGCCGTAAACGCACTTTCGGCGGCCGCCGCTTTCAGGTTCTGGTCGTGGCTTTCGGTGCTCGGCTTGGCTGTAGCGTTCGCGCTCGGCGGAGCCGTTGCCGTCGCTCGGAGCATCTCCAACCCCCTAGAACGCCTCGCCAGCGCAGCGCTGGCCGTCGTGCGCGGGAGCCTGGAAGTGGAATACCTGGCACCGGTCGGGCCTCGCGAGACCGCACTGGTAGCGGACGCATTCAACTCTTTGATGGCCAACCTCCGCCTGCTTGAAGCCAAAAGCGAGGCGTTGTCTAAATGCGACCTCGACAACGAGCTGCTCGACTCCCCCCTGCCAGGGCGTATCGGGGCCGCCCTCCAAGGTTCGTTCCACGCCCTCGCCAACTCCGTTCGCGAGCGCACCGAGCTGCAAGAACGGCTCGCGTTCGAAGCCACCCACGACGCTCTGACAGGGCTGACGAACCGTTCGGCACTCGTCGATCACCTTGAGCGGATGCTCCAACGCGACGTCGAACTCCCGGGACGTGTCGCCGTGTTCTACATGGACCTGGACAACTTCAAGCGGGCCAACGACCTTCACGGTCACCGCTGCGGAGATCACGTGCTACGCCAAGTGGGCCGCCGGCTTATGACGACTACCCGAGACCACGACATGGTCGCTCGGATAGGAGGCGACGAGTTCGTCGTCGTCGCCGACGGCGTGTCCTCGCTGCGCGAAGCCGAGTACCTAGCCCTGCGCTTCGTCGCTTGCCTTTCCGAACCGGTCAAGTGGGAATCGATCAGAATAGACGTCGGCGCTTGCGTCGGTATCGCCCTGAGCGCAGGTCGCGACGTCGGAGCTCTCGACCTGCTCGCCCGCGCCGACCTCGCGCTATACCAGGCAAAGCAGCGCGGCGGCAGTTCGATAGGAGTATTCGACGAGGAAGTGCAGCACCGCTTGGCGATCAGCGACGGCGTCGAGCGCGACCTGCGCGAGGAACTGACTGGCGACGCCCCCGGGCTGGCTTTGTTCTACCAGCCCCTGGTAAACCCCGACATGGAGCTCTGCGGTGTCGAAGCCTTGATCCGCTGGCAGCGAGCTAACCACGGTCCAATGTCTCCGGGAGAGTTCATACCCCTCGCAGAGTCCAGTGACCTTATAGTCGACTTGGACAACTGGGTGCTCCACGCCGTGATGCGTCAGATGCAGCTGTGGCGGCACCATCCCGTCCTCGGTTCGCTGAACGTGGCTGTCAATATCTCAGGCCGGCACTTGCGCGGCGACCGCCTCGTAAGCGACCTACGCTCCGCCCTCGACGCGACGGGGGTGACACCAGAAATGATCACCTTGGAGATCACCGAGACGGTTATCCTCAGCGACCTCGAAGCGGTGGCGGAGCAGCTCGCCCAGGTGCACGACCTCGGGTTCGGGTTAGCCGTCGACGACTTCGGTACGGGCTACACGTCGCTTGCGCATCTCCGCCACCTGCCGGTGGACACGATCAAGATCGACCGTTCCTTCGTGTCGGGCGTCACCGACGGCGACGCGGCGAGCCTGGTCAGGATGATCGCCGACCTGGCGAGGAGCCTCGGCGTCAACACCGTATCTGAAGGGGTTGAGACTTCCGCGCAGCTCGAAGCGCTTCGCGAGATAGGCACTGACGCCCTCCAGGGTTTCCTGATAGCCAGGCCGATGCCCCCCGCTGCACTGCAGTACTGGTGCGAGGGCAAGACCGTCGCCTCCGCAAGGTCGCGCCGCTGCGCTTGACGGCAGCCTTCGATGAGCCCACATGGGGCGAGCTTGAAGCTGGCGGAGGCTGCGGGGTGGGTCGTAACTCGAGGTGTTGGCTAGGCTCGAAACGTGACCGAAAATGCATCGCCGTCCGCCGAGCAGATGGCATCGAAGATGACAGAGATGGATCTCGTGGGCGAAGCGCGAAGCTTCTCCGACGAGACGGTTCGTATACGCCGGGCGATACACGCCGAGCCGGAGATCGGGCTCGAACTGCCGCGAACCCAGGAGTTGGTCGCCGAGACGCTGGCGGCGCTCGGCATCGACAGCCGCGCCGGGAAGGGCTGCACCTCCGTTGAGGCGGTCGTCGAAGGCGAAAGCGACGGACCTACCGTCCTTTTGCGCGCCGACATGGACGCCTTGGAGATGCCCGAGGACACAGGCTTGGATTTCTCCTCCAAGCACGACACGCGGATGCACGCCTGCGGTCACGACGCCCACACCGCCATGCTGCTCGGAGCTGCGAGGCTTCTAGTAGGCCACCGCAAGGATCTAGCCGGGCGGGTGGTGCTCATGTTCCAGCCCGGCGAGGAAGGACACGACGGGGCGAAGGCGATGATCGACGACGGTCTGCTCGAACGCTACGGCACCTTCGACGAGGCGTTCGCCATTCACATCTCCTCCGTGTTGCCGAGCGGGCTTTTGGCTTGCAAACCCGGGACGATCATGGCTTCAGCCGACGAGTTCCGTGTAGTGGTGACCGGAAAGGGAGGTCACGCGTCGATGCCCCACGACGCCGTCGACCCGGTGGTCGCGGCCTGCCACGCGGTCACCGCAGTCCAGTCTATGGTCACCCGCAGGGTGCCCGCTTTCGACCCTGCGGTGGTCACGATCTCCACCATTCACGCCGGCACAGCCACCAACGTCATACCCGAATCCGTCGCGCTCGGAGGCACGGTCCGGGCTGTGTCCGACCGCACGAGAGGGTTGGTCCTCGAAGCCTTAGCCGAGGTGATGTCGCGCACCGCTGCGGCGCACGGCTGCGAGGCGTCGATGCGCATCGAGGGGCACAGTTACCCGGTTACGGTCAACGACGCCGGCTACGCCAGCCACACCCTCGACGTGGCCAGGGCTGCTCTTGGCGCCGACCGGGTCGTCGAAATGCCGACCCCGGTGATGGGCGCCGAGGACTGGTCGCACGTCCTGCGCCAGGTTCGCGGTTCGATGGCTTTCCTCGGCGCTTCACCTCCCGGCGTGGCGCAGCCTGCACCGAACCACTCCAACCGGTTCGTTATCGATGAGGCGGCCATGCCTTCGGGCGTGGCGATGTACGCTGCTATGGCACTGAGCGCGTCCGGCGGGTCAGCCAGATGAGCCAAACCGTCTTGTCAGCACCGGACTGGCCGGGACTAGAGACGACTATCGGCGACGAAGAAGTGCTCCGCCGAAGCGCTGAACGTTTCGGGCAGTTGGGGATCTTGCTTCCTACCTTCGAGGAGCTCACCGACCCGGCCAGGATCTCCCCCAAGGTGACAGCAGCCCTAAGAGACGTCGGTCCCGACGACGCTCACCCGCTCAACTTGTTCCGTGTTCACTGGCGCAACGACGAGGAACGGCGCAACGTTGTTGCGGTCCCCGGGCACGTCGTGCTGCCCTCGCAGCTGACCGGGGTGGAATCGCCCATAGTGGTGATGCTCGGGGACCGGTTCCCCATGATCGGCGCCCACAAGGTGCTAGCCACCTACGGCTGCCTCGCCCCCAGGATCATCACCGGGCGTTTCGACCCGACCTCGGACCGCGCAGTGTGGCCGTCGACCGGCAACTACTGCCGGGGTGGGATCGCCGTGTCACGGCTGATGGGCTCCCGGGGGGTAGCGGTCCTGCCCGAAGGCATGAGCCGGGAACGTTTCGAATGGCTGGAAGCCTGGGTGCAGGCCGAAGAAGACATCGTCGCCACTCCGGGCACTGAGAGCAACGTCAAGGAGATCTACGACCGCTGCGCCGTCCTCGCCCGGGACCCTGACAACGTGATATTCAACCAGTTCTCCGAGTTCGGAAATCACCTGGCTCACTACCAGGTGACAGGCACCGCGTTAGGGGCCGTCTTCGAGCATGTAAGTGCGCGAAAGCCAGGGTCGAGATTGGCAGCGTTCGTCTCAGCGACGGGGTCGGCGGGAACGCTCGGCGCTGGCGACTATCTGGCCGAACGCTACGGCTCCAAGGTAGTTGCGGTGGAAGCAGCCGAATGCCCGACGATGCTGTACAACGGTTTCGGAGAGCACAATATCCAAGGCATCGGCGACAAGCACATACCGTTTATCCACAACGTGTACAACACCGACGTCGTCGTCGGAGTAAGCGACAAGGCCACGGACAGCCTGGCCGTGGCCTTCAACTCCAAGGAAGGCTTAAGGTATTTAGCCGAGGTTCACGGGGTGACCGGCGAGGTCCTGTCAGCCTTGGATCATTTCGGCCTTTCAAGCATCTGCAACGT
>JAJZAM010000002.1 GCA_021799445.1 Actinomycetes bacterium | reverse complement strand
TCCAAGGTGACGGGCCTCTACGCAGCAGGGGAAGTGGCGGGAGGTATGCACGGAGCGAACCGCCTGGGCGGAAACTCTCTCGGAGACCTTCTCGTGTTTGGCAAAAGGGCGGGAGAATACGCTGCCCGCTACGCTGCGACCCTGGGCGGGTCTAGACCGGTGGTGTCCACAAGTGACCTGGAAGCCGCAGCCACGGAGGCACTCGCCCCGTTCAGCACAGAGGGAGGCGAAAACCCCTACACCGTGCATCAGGAGCTCCAGACGGTCATGCAGAACCTCGTGGGTATCATCCGAAACGAGGAGGAGCTCAACACCGCAATAAAGGAGATCGACTCGCTACGCAGACGCATCGACCACCTGAGCGTCGAAGGGCACAGGCAGTACAACCCGGGTTGGAACCTCGCTATCGACCTAAAGAACATGCTGCTCGTCTCCGAGGCCGTAGCGAAAGCGGCTCTGGAGCGTAAAGAGAGTCGCGGAGGCCACACACGCGACGACTATCCGATGACCGACTACGCCTACTGGGGCAAGCGGAACTTGATCTGCGAGCTGGCAGAAAACGGCGAGGTCCGTACTCGCGAACAAGCACTTCCCGAGCCACCCCCAGAGCTGGCCGAACTACTCGAGGAGCACTGAGCAATGACCTACGACCTGAAACTGCGCATCTGGCGGGGCGACGCGACGGGCGGATCCCTCCAGGACTTCACCGTACCCGTCGACGATGGGGAGGTCGTCCTCGACGCCGTTCACCACGTCCAGGCTATGCGCGCCGGGGACTTGTCGGTGCGCTGGAACTGCAAAGCGGGTAAGTGCGGTTCGTGCTCAGCCGAGGTCAACGGCCGGCCGAGGCTCATGTGCATGTCTCGCTTGTCGGATTTCCCCAAAGACGAGCCGATTACGATAACCCCGATGCGTACTTTTCCGGTGATAAAAGACCTAGTCACCGACGTGTCTTTCAACTACGTGAAGGCCGCAGAGGTACCGGCTTTCACCCCGACGGCGGAGCAACCCCAAGCACCGTTCAGGATGGCACAGGTTGACGTAGAACGCTCACAAGAGTTCCGAAAATGTATCGAATGCTTCCTTTGTCAAAACACCTGCCACGTAGTCCGGGACCATGAGGAGAACAAGCAGGCGTTCGCCGGCCCCCGCTTCTTTCTGCGCTACGCAGAGCTTGACATGCATCCCAACGACGCTCTCGATCGCAAAAAACTGGCGCAAGAGGAGCGAGGACTCGGTCTGTGCAACATAACGAAGTGTTGCACAGAGGTATGCCCGGAGCACATCAAGATCACTGACAATGCGATCATCCCGATGAAAGAGAGGGTGGTCGACGTCAAATACGATCCGATACGGTTCTTGCGGCGAAGGCCGAAAGCCAGCGTCTGAGCGTTCTGCTCAAGCCGTGGCCAGGCTTGTGAGCTCGACTTCTCGCTCGTCGGCGCTCAAGTTGTCAGTGTCGGGCTCGCTGAGCGGCTAACGTAATGCATCGCCCTCCCTCAGGCTTCGCCCTGGGGGGTTCAGGGACCTGTGGTGCAGCTTGGAGTGCACGCCGGCCTGTCAAGCCGGAGGACGCGGGTTCAAATCCCGTCAGGTCCGCGGTCGGATAGCTCAGTTGGTAGAGCGCGCGCCTGAAAAGCGCGAGGTCACCGGATCGACGCCGGTTCCGACCACGAATAAACCGCAGGTCAAGGGGGTTGTGAGCCTCTGTTGACAGCGGTGGACAAGCTGAGATGTCAACGGATTGTCAACGTTCAGGTTCAAGGTGTCAACCGAGCGAATCGCTTACTCCGGAACACCTTTGCGATACGGTGTCCTGTCGGTGGCCACGAATGTCTACATCGACGGTTTTAACCTCTATTACGGATGTCTGAAGGGAACACCGTACAAGTGGCTGGACCTTGAGAGGTTCTGTCGCCGGATGCTCCCGGCTGACGAGATAGGGACGATCCGGTATTTCACTGCTCACGTATCCGGGAAACGCGATCCAGGAGCGCCCCTTCGCCAAGGCATCTATCTTAGGGCGCTCAAAACCTTGCCGTCGGTTTCGACCCACTTCGGTGCTTTTCTTACCCACAATGTCTGGATGCCGCTTTCCTCGCCTCCTGCCTCGGGCCCTCGAAAGGTGCAAGTCGTCAAGACCGAGGAGAAGGGATCGGACGTGAACCTCGCATCCCACCTGCTGCTCGACGGCTTCCGGAGGTCGTGCGACACCGCCGTCGTGGTGTCGAACGACTCGGACCTTACTGAGCCCCTACGAATTGCACGCCACGATCTCGGCATGAAGGTCGGCGTCTTGAACCCGCATCCGCCAGACAAGCGCAGCCGCACGCTGAGCCAGGATGCCCACTTCTTCAAGCAAATTCGCCCAGCCGTCCTCTCGGCGAGCCAATTTCCCACAACCCTCCTGGACTCCGTCGGTACCTTTCACAAGCCCGCTGCTTGGTGAAACCTGTGGATAAAACCAGAAACGCAGAGACCCGCCTCGCGGCGGGCCTCGCACCCTAGCTCCGAGGAGCCAGGGGGGATAGCGACATTATAACCCCCCGCGACGGCTTATTGTCAAGCACCTGACCCGCATAACAGGCTGAAGGTCCTGTGGATAACCATCGGCTTCGGAGCTGGATCTCCTTAATAGGTAGTGGCTCTTAGCCAAGGAGGGCTGCGGAAAGTGCTGCCCCCGCCTGCCCGCCCATTCCGGGGATGACGTGAGCGTAGGTGCTGAGGGTGGTCCGAGGATCGTGGCCTAGCATATCGGCTACTACCTTTACAGGGACTCCTTCGGCCAGCATGAGCGAAGCCGCAGTGTGCCTGGTGTCATGGAGACGGATACGGCGCAGACCAGCCGCTCGGGAGTGGTCATCGAACCATTCGGAGATTGTGTCCGGATAGTAGGGATTACCGAGTTCGTCAGCGACCAGCCAGCCCTCGTCGCTGTACGCCTCCCCGGCCGCCAGCTTCTCCTGAGCCTGGCGGGTACGGTGCTTGCGTAGCAGTGTCACAAGATGCGTGTCGAGGGGGATCGTTCTCCGCCCGGCGGCGGTCTTCGGGAGAGACTCGGCAGGCCGCCCGTCGACGAGAATGCGAGTCCTAACGATCCGCAGCACCCCGAGGTCAAGGTCAACGTCAGACCACTTGAGTCCGCACAGTTCGCCCCTACGCAAGCCGCGAGTAAGGAGCAACGCGTATGCGAAGGCCATCCGGTCCTCCATGACGGCGCTGAGGAACTCCCGAGCTTCGCTTACGTCCCAGGCCGACATCGTGGGGCTCTGAGCCCTCGGGCGGCGGTAGCCGGCTAGAGGGTCCCTTCCGAGCAACCCTGAGCGAAGCGCCCATGCCGTCGACGCCTTCAAGACCCCGACGGTGATCTGGATCGAGCGCGGTGACAACCCGCTTTTCCCGTCTCGCTTCCCGGCTGCGGATAGTGTTTCGACCAGTGCGGCGACGGTAGCTGGCGTGAGCGAGCGCGCCTCAACGGCCCCGACGTGTGGCACCACCCACTGCTCGACAGTCCGTCGATACAGACTTAGGGTTGCCGGCCGGCACCCTTCAGCTTTCTTCGAAGGCAGCCAGTGATCCACAAGTAGCCTCTCGACCGTAACACGGCTATCCGGCGTGTACGTGCCGGCGTCCACTCGTGGCAGGAGCGAGTTCAGGTGCGCCTGGGCGTCCCTCTGAGTGCGGAAGCCGCCTTTGCTGTGCTGAACGCGCTTTCCGCTGGCCGGGTCCGTCGTGCTCCAGAGAGCCGTCCAGGTCCTGCCGCGTTTCCGTGTGCTTCCTCTCATTTCGCCACCTTCCTTTCTTTTTCCGTAACCTTCGGCTTATTTCTCCCTGTTGGGTTTGGCGTCTCAGCTGGTGATGATCGACCGGATCGTTTGCCGCGTTGGGTGGGGTCGAGCAGCCCCTTCTGGTTACGCACAACCCACACCCATTTGCCGGCGGTGCCCTTGCTGACGCCCCAGGTCCGTGCGACTGCCTTGGTGCCGCCGGCGAGGTAGACCTCCGCTACCGCATGCCAGTGGGCGTCGTCGTGCGCGTCAGCTCTTCCTTTGCGCTTTACGTCGACGACTTCGGCGGTGCGAATAGCGTCGCCGCGCCAGTCGTCCCACCATTCGGGATGTCGTGGTCCGGCGGTGGCTGCGCTGGCGATCTCGGCTGTGCGCAGCCGGTGCTGCTTCCACTCGTCGAAGAGGCTGCGTAGGGGCAGCCGCAGGTGTTCGGTCCGGATCGGAGACAGGGAGGGCGTGGAGAGCAGCTGATCGGCAGGGTCTTCAGGCTTAGGCGGAGGCACGGCCCACAACTCAACGCCGACGACCTCGGGGCGCTGGTCGATGAGCCCGAAGGTCAGGCGTAAGACGAACGGCCCCTTTGTCGGGTGGGGCCACCGCCGCTCGGTTGAGCGGCGACCTCCTTCGATCTCCCAGTCGTGGTCTGTCATTGAGTTCAGCATAGCCTACCGGAAACGTTCTAGCAACATCTACTGGTAACAGTAGACCAGACGCAAACGTTTATGACTAGTTGGCCTTATAAAACAAAAGAAACTTACAGGAAACGTCTTGGAAAGCTAGCTCTGCTTGTATTACGCTGAGGGAGCAATGACCGAAGACGAACTAGCTGAGACAAGCGAAGTGAGACTGCTTCTTGAATCGGGGGAGTTTCGCCGCATTCGAGAGGGGTTGAACACGGGCCTGGGAGAGTTCGCCGAAGCGGCCGGCATGACGAAGGGCAGCCTGAGCCGCTACGAGCGCGGGCTGCGCCGGCCTCGGCCGGGCGAGGCCAAGAGGCTCGCTCGGACCCTCCGGCGACTCTTGGGTGCAACCGGCGAATGAAGGCGACCTACACCGCGGCCGAGCTAGCCGATCTCGTCGGTGTCTCCACTTGGTCGATATACGAGTCGGTGCGCCATGGCGACTGTCCATTTCCGGCCATTCGGGTCGGTCGTCGGGTGGTCTTCGCGAAAGCGGTCGTCGACCAGGCACTCGGTCTCACCGATCCGACGTGCGAGGAAGTGAAGTGACGGCACCCGCCGTAGACACCCGAACCAGCGCCGCTGACGAAAGCTTGCTGCGGATCAATGCGCTCCGGACGGTCCTTGCAGCCTGCGAAGACGGTCGCTATCCGGCCGATCCGGCTTTGGTTAGCGCCCTTGCGAAGTTGGCCCGGGCAGCCGCGACCTGGGCCTCGGTGGCCCGCCGAGCAGCAGAGGCGGGATGCCGGTGACGGCAGAGTTGCACATTCCGGTCGACGAGGTCGCGGAAGAAGCATTAGCCGGTGTCGTCGTTTCGTCGTCGCGCGGCTTCGATCTGGCAGTCGCGCATGGCATTCAGGCCGATTATTTTTACCTGCCGAAGTGCCGCAGGGTTTTTGTGGCGGCGGGCGGTTTTCGGTACCTTTCGGGTGCGGACGACGAGAGCCTTGCCGGGCGCATCACCGGAATCGCCAAAGCGGCCGAGCTGCCGGTCTCCGAGATTCAGCGCCTGCGCGGCTGTCGTGTCACGATGTTTGACCAGTCGGGTTCGCTCGCCAGGCGGGTGCTGCGTGCCTACCAGAGCCGTGCGCTGATGTCCTTGTGTGACAGAATCTACACTCGGCTCGGCGAGGGCGAACGCTATGACACTGTGACGGCCGAGCTTGCTCCCGACGTCCAGCGTCTGCTTGAGGTGTCGGCGTGACCGCTGCCGGCGCGATAGCACCATTGTCGGCTCGCATGTCGCTTGCTGGTGACGAGTCCGCTGGTTGGCGGGCGGTTCCGAATCAGCCCGATGATTTCGAGACCGAAGGCTCGCCAATCCCACTGCTGCGGCGCTGGTCTATGCCCGAGGTGCTGGCCGAGCCGGATGATTTCGAGTGGCTAGTGGAGGGCTTGCTGTGTTATCCGACCTACGGGCAGGTCGCCGGGGAGATGAAAAGCCTCAAGTCTTATCTGGCGGCGATGATTCAGGTCGGCGTTGCAAGCGGTGTGCCGATTCTTGGGCAGTTCGCTTCACGGTCTGCACGCCCGGTAGTCGCCTATGTCGGGGAGGGCGGCCGACGGCCGTACGCTCGACGGTTGCGGCGGATCGCTGCCGCGATGGGCGTGAGCCTCTCTGACATTCCGCTATATCTCGTGACAGATGTGTTGCCGATTGACACTGACGGGTTCAAGATGTCCCTCCAGCGGGACCTCGACGAGTTAAAGCCGGGGCTGGTGACTCTCGATCCCCTGTACGCATATCACGGGGCGCGCACCAAAGCCAGCGACTTGCACCAAGAAGGCGCGCTGCTTTCGTCGCTTTCGACTCGTTGCCTGTCAGGTGGGGCCAGTTTATTGGTCGTCAACCACATGAACCAGACCGGCTCCGGGATGGGCCTCAAACGGATCACCATGGCTGGCTCCGGCGAATGGGTCGACTCGTGGCTTCTCGTCGCTCACAGAGAACCCGCCGACGTCGAGGGTGGCGACTTCCGGCTGCGATTGGAGATCGGGTCGCGCCAATGGGGCGGCACGTCGTGGGACCTCGACCTGTCTATCGGCACGTTCGACGTCGAGACGGGCCAACACGACGGCGACATCTGCTGGGACCTTCGTCGAGCATCTGGTCAGCCACAGAGCGCAGCGACGGACAAAGACAGTGACACCCGCCTAGCCATTCTGAGCACCCTCAGCGACCGCCCTGGAGCCACCAAGACCGACATCTTCCAGGTAGTCAAAGGCAACCGCGATCGCTTCCAGCGGGCCTTCAGCGGACTGGCCGACGCCGGCCAGATCATCCACAGCGAAGCCGGCCGAAGCACCGACAAGGGTGGCCGGCCGGGCCTCCGGTGGTTCATAGCCCAGGTTTCTTCCCAAGCGGCCGGGACGAAAGGCTGGGAAAATGACCGATTCTAGGGCGTTCTCCCAGGTCAGGACCCCTGAGGTTTCGTTCCATACCAAGGTACTAAACCCAGTATGCAACCTCCCAGTGTTCCGGTTCCGGTTTCGTACCGGACCGGAACGGTACTTAGGGAAATGGGAAATGGGAAATAACTTTCCGGAAGCGCTGTCTCGCAGCGTCAACACTGCCCTGACAGACCTCGAAAAAGCTAGCCGTCCCGGCCGACCGCTCAAGTCGAGCCATCTCGGCTCAGTGCCGGATCTGGTCCTGGTGGTAGACGACTGGGCTTCTAGACCCCTGACCGAAGGCGCTCGATTGCCTATTCGGGCCTGGGAAAAGCTGAGCCTCTTGTCTCATTGGCAAGTGAAGGCCGTGAAAGTCCAGGTCAGAAGCCATATGTCAACGGCTGGTCAACGGGATTCGAGCCTGACTCGCCGGCTAGCTGACAGTCCGTCAGCGCATTCGAGGCTGGTCGATCCTGCCGCCTTCGAGCCTGTTAGCCGCCTGCGGTATCGGTGCGCTAACTGCCGTCCTATCACCGCTCTATCGGCTCGACGGCTGCGGTATCGGGACAAAGGCCCTTTCGGTTACGAATCGGCTTCGAAAAAGGGTCCGCTAGGCGTCTCCGACAACCGCGGCGCCGTAATCTTACGGGCGTCAACCGACCCTGCCAGCGTGCTGACTCGCTGTCCGACAGGGCGGATGGCCGGTTTTCGTTCCGGCCGGCCAGCGCCTTCGTCAGCGCTCCAGCTACGGCTGTCTGTCTCGGGGTGCCGGGTCGGTTTCGGCCAGCTCGGCGCCGAGCGCTGCACTTTCTTATCACACTATAACACGAAAGGATACCACATGAATGAAGCTCAGCGATTGGACCAGGCTTGGCGGTCGTTCCTCACCGTGGCTCAGCAGGTTGTCGGCGATTTGGAAACCCAAGCCCGCGAGTTGCTTGCTAGCCCACCGCTCGGCGGCACAGACGTGGAGAGCCAAGCGTTGATGCGCCAAGCTGTGCTCGACGCCGCCGAGTGTTATTCCCGTCGCCGGGCCGTCTTGGATTTCGTTCTTCCCGAGATTCAGCGGAGCACGGCCCGGAGCCGCCTCGTGGCGCCGTCGTGGGGTCGCTCGTGAGCAGTGTCATCAAGGCCAGCGAGGAGAAGCGTTTCTTGCTTTGCGTGGTCTATTCGCCCCACCGCCTGCCTTTACGTGGCGTGGATAAACGGGTCGACTTGGCCAGCCCCGACGTGCTGGAGAAGGCGTGCTGGTCCTATGCCCAAAAGGGCTGTCCCACCGGCATGTTCCACCGCGACGGGCATGAGGGCGAAGCGGTCTGCGTGGAGAACATGATCTACCGCGGGCCCGACTGGGATGTGCATGGCGACGGCAGTCTGATCGTCCGTAAGGGCGACTGGCTGGCTGGCTTCAAGCTGTCGCCTGCCCAGTGGGCGATGTTCCGGGCGGGGGAAATCGGCGGTGTCAGTTTCCAAGGCACCGCTAGTCGCAAAAAAGCGACCGCACAAGCGCTCGCATCGCTGAAGGAGAAATAGACCATGGCAAAGAAGTTGGATGACATAACCGAGTTCGTCGAGATCGACGTCGACCGCATCGACCTTGTCGGTATCCCCGCGAACGGGGTCCCGACGCCGGTCCTGGCAAAACAGGCTGCCACACCGGCAGTCACCGACAGAAAGGAAAACCGCAAGATGAGCAAGCTCCAGAAGAGACTGCGTAAGGCGATGGGCGTGAACCTGGCCGGCGCCGCGTCGACGGCCGCCGACCGCCAGTCCGACAAAGCCCTGACGGACCTGCTCCGCCAGTCCACTTCACAGACTCGCTCGAACGCGGAGGGGAACCGCCGTGCGCTGAGACAGATTTACGCGGCGTTCGACGGGCGCGTCGCCGCAGCCGAAAAGGCGGTCAGGGCCGCAGGTGCCGACGAGTTCGCGAAGGCCCGCGCCCTCCAGGAGCGCCGCTCGGCGCTCCGGTCGCGTTTGATGGCAAAAATGGTCGTCGCCGAGCGCACCGGTTCGAACAAAAGCCAATATCCGAATAGTGTTGCGATCTTCGGTAGGGGCGACGCGTGCACCACTCACACTATTGGTGACGACCCGCAGGTCCGAGGCTACTGACATGGCCGTGGACCAGACCACCCCTTCGCTAGCCGAGGCTTACCGCAAGTGGCTCTTGGCCAAGCAGAGCCCGCCTGGTGCTACTCCCGGCCAGCGCCGCGTCGAGTCCGGCCTGGCCAGCGCCGCCGCTCGTCTGACAGTTGCTCAGATGGCCGCACAAGTAGACGCTGCCGCGATCGAGGCGACAGCTTTCATTAAGAGCGTGAAGCGGACCGGGCGGGCTAGCCGGGCGGGTGCGCTGCCCCGCAACGCTCTGCTTATGGGCTTCGACCGTTACCGGGAGAAGGGCGGCTCGCTCGCTTTCGAGGCGTGGCGGCGCAAAGTCGCGGCGCTGCGATGACAAGAGTGTGCACAGTCTGCACAAGCCCGGCTCGGTCGAGGGTCGACGCCGAGCTAGCCGGCGGCCCTTCCCTTGCCGCCACCGGCCGGCGGTTCAAACTGTCCCCAGACGCCCTGCTACTCCACCGCCGCGACCATCTAAGCCCCGCGCTGGCCAAAGTAGCCATCGAGCGTTACACGGCTGACAGCGCTGGCCGGGCGTTCGACAGCGTCGTCGACCGAGTCGAAAGTCTCGTCACCCGCCTCGAAGCCTTGTTGTCCCTCGGCGAGCAGAAGGGCGCTCTGACCGGCGCGTCCAACGTGGCCAGGGAGGTCAGGCAGAGTCTTGAGTTGATAGCCCGGCTGCGCGGCGAGCTGGACACCAGGCCGACCGTCACGACCGTCAACTTGTTCTCCACCCCCGAGTTCGCCAACCTCGTCAGTGCCGTCCTAGAAGCCACCCAGGCTTTCCCTGAGGCCCGCTTGGTCATAGCCGACAGGCTGGACGCTATACAAGCCGGAGAACCAGGATGAGCCGGCTCAGCGAGTGGCTCAGTGGTGCTGTCGACCCGGTGCGCCTGGCACACCAGCTCAAGTTTCAGCCGGACCCTTGGCAGGCTCAGGTGCTGCGCTCGACGGCCCCTCGTGTTCATCTGAACTGTAGCCGCCAAGTGGGTAAGTCGACGGTGACTTCGGTGTTGGCGTTGCACGCCGCGTTGTTCAAGCCGAACGCCACTGTGCTGATCGTCTCGCCGTCTGAGCGTCAATCCAACGAGTTGTTCTCGAAGGTGACCGCCTTCTACCGGACGTTAGGCCGCCCGGTAGAGGCACGCCAGGAGAACGTTCACATGCTGTCGTTGGAGAACGGGTCTCGCATTATCAGCTTGCCGGCGTCGGAGGGTGGCATCCGAGGCTACACGGTCGACTTGCTTCTAATCGATGAGGCAGCTTATGTGCCCGACGCTTTGTTTCAGTCTGTTAGCCCGATGCTCGCCGTCTCCGGCGGCCGTCTGGTGGCCATGTCCACCCCGGCGGGTAGGCGCGGATGGTGGTACTCGGCGACGCTCACCGACAGGTGGGAGCTGCACACGATAACCGCGGAGCAGTGCCCTCGTATCAGCGCCCAGTTCCTAGCAGAGGAACGCGACCGTCTCGGCGACGCGGCCTTCCAAGCCGAGTACATGTGCTCGTTCGTGGACGCGACAGGCGCCGTGTTTAGAGACGACGACATCGCGGCCGCCTTCGTAGCCCACGAGCCGCCCGCCGCCGCCTCAGAGGCGCCCAGCGCCATGCTACGCCCCGACCCTGGCGCTTTGGTGCTGTCACGCCACCTCAGGGCGATGGAAGCCCGCAGAGGCGCAGCGCAGGGACGCCTGCGGCGTTCCCAGGCCCGCTGCGCCCACCGCTGGAAAACAGTCGGAGGCGTCGCCTACTGCGTGTTCTGCGCCCTCGAACAAACAGAGGTGCCAGCATGAGCGTCACCATCGGAGTCGACTTGGGCCAAGCCCGAGACGCCACCGCCCTGGCCGTGTTGCGCTCCTACCGCTGCGAGCCTGTCCCGGCCGCGAGGGGCCGCACTCGCCGGCCGTTGCACCACGACCTGGTCGCTTTGGAGCGCCTTCCTGCCGGCGTGCCTTACCCGCGCCAGGCTGAGCTGATCGCAGCCTTCGCCGACGAGTTCGCCGACGACACCCGGCCCTACTTGTACGTCGACGCTACCGGCGTCGGCCGTCCGGTCCTCGACCTGCTACGCCAAGGCTGCCCGCATCCCGTCAAAGGCGTCACGATCGGCTCGGGAGCCATAGCCGCCCAATCCGGCGCTGACTGGTCGGTACCCAAAGCCGACCTGATCGGCGTGCTCGACGTCGCCCTGTCGAGCCGGCGGCTGCACATCCTGTCAGCCGTGGGCTTGGCGAAAGAACTGGAGAAGGAACTGAGAGCCTTTTCCTACGAAATATCCGCTACCGGCCGCCCCAAATACGAGGGCCGAGGCGCGCACGACGACCTCGTACTCGCCGTCGCGTTAGCCGCGTGGGGCTCCGAGCGAGGCGCCAAGGGCAGCGAAGCCGCCTGGGCGTTCCAGGAGATGATGGCCGCAGTAATCTCTACACGACAGGAGACGACCTACCCTGAGCAGTACTGGCAACGCCGTAAGCGTCCCAGAGCGTGAGTCTCCGTTGCGTCGGGAGATCCAGAGGCACCTCCCGACAGGCAGTTGGTTCTGCTGAAGTCGGGCGCCAATGACAAGAGGGTAGGCCGGGCCCCCGAGTCCACGGTAGTCAATGTGGTGGGCTCGTGTTTCTTCCGATCACAGCGCTCGTGGAGCAGCCAGACATGCGCTGGGGGAGTATCGTTCGCCGTAATCCTCTCGGCGAATACATCACTGTGGAATTTAAGCACCAGCCGATGAGTGTGACCTTCCGACCCTTCGAGGGTAGGTGAATTGCTTTGGGGCTGGTGGGTCTACAGGGCTAGCTGGCTGCTGACCCGTCAAAGGGGGCGCCTCCGAAGTCGAATATGCCGCCGTCAGTTGCAACGAAGCGGTAGCCGTTCCCTGACGGCATTGAGGTCATGCCTGCACACGGCTTCGCTAAAGTGATGTTGCCGGTAGAGCCGTAAAATGGAGCGTCGAAGGAGAAGATCCCTCCGTCGGCGGCGTCCAGCCAATACCCCCCCGTCGCCGGGTCGAGCGCCATGCCCACGACGGGCTTATTCAGAGGGGTGGCGCCCATCGAGCCGTGGAAAACGGCGTTACCGTAGCTGAAGATACCCCCGTCGGAAGCGACGAAATAGTACCCGCCGCCGTCAGCAGTCGCCACCATACCGACCGCTGGAGCGTTCAGGCGGATGTTGCCGGTCGAACCGTAAAACGGGGCGTCAAAGGAGAACACGCCGCCGTCCCCACCCAACAGCCAGTAGCCGCCTGTCGCGGGATCAGCCGCCATCGCTACGATCGGCTTGTTGAGTTGAGTACCCGCTGGAATGCTGCCGTGATTTGTCGCCGAGCCGAACGCGGCAACTGTGCCAGTTCCGGTGACCAGCCAGTATCCGTTGCCGGTGGGAGCGGCTGCTATGGCTGCGGTTCCGGCCGGGCCGATTCCTAGATCCGGGGCATCGCCGCAGGATGCGACAGCCCCGCTCGTGCTCGCGATCCAGTAGCCGCCCCCATCGGGAGTCGTTGCCATACCCACCACGGTCCCTGACGGCAGAGTCATGTTGCACTGCGCCCCAGAGTTAGTGGTGGACGGTGGAGGCGGCGGAGCGGTAGAGGTCGCTTCGGGGGCGACGTTGATCGTCCACGCGCATTCGCTGTCAACCGCCAAGCTGAAGACGCCAGTATCGGAGTAGTGATCGGTACCGGTCCCCGACATCCCCAACTCGTTAGGCCCTTGATCGTTGGCGAGGTCGCCGGACGGCTGGTTCACGGTGACAATGAAGTTTCCCTGGCTGCCGTTGGAGGCGCAGTTATAGGACCACGCCATTGTCCACAAGCCCGATTCGGAGAATTGCGAGGTCTGCCCCGTTTGGCCGGTCTGACTGCTCGTGAACGACGCCGACCCATTTGCTGTGTTTACTCCACTTGGCGAGACGGTGATCGACCAACTGCACTCGCTCGACACGCTCAAGCTGAAGGTGCCGGTGTCGTAGTAATAGTCGGTACCGCTGCCGGACATGTTCAACTCGTTCGGCGCAGGGTCGGTCGCTAGATCCCCGGATGGCTGGTTGACAGTGACGATGAAGTTGCCGGCACTACTAAAAGCGGTGCAGTCATACGTCCAGGTCAACTGCCAGTTACCGCTCTCAGTGAACGATGGGGTGTTCCCTGAAGTCCCGACTTGCGTACTGGTGAAGGTCGCTGTATCCGCGGCCGTCGCGGTAGCTGCCCTAGCCGGTCCTCCCCCCAGCCCAAAGAAGATCAAAACCATTACGAGCGCTCCAACCCCAGCCGCCCAGCCGCGACTTGCCCTCATCGCCCCTCCTACCTCATTCGTGCAGCCGGCACACGCTGACCACTGGTCAACCGTAACACAACTCCTCATGGCGACGACGCCCTCCAGTCCTCGCCGGGCCTTGTCAACGCAATGTCAACGAAACTTCGCAACACCACCCTCTCAAGCCCCAATGAGACCACACATAGCCGTGACTCACACCCACTCTGACCTGCGATAACACGATTAGACACTCCAGACCGAACGTGCAGGTTGTAACTGAAAAGCGCGAGGTCACCGGATCGACGCCGGTTCCGACCACGAGAAAGGCTCTGGCCGGATCTGATCGTACCGCCCGCTGGCGGTAGGCCGTAGCTTGTGTCTGCATGAAAATGGTCGATTACAGATGGGTGCTTTTCGACTTGGGTGGTGTTCTCGTGCGCCTTCGTGCGGTTGGGCCTATGGCCCAGCTGGTCGGGCCGGGACCCGACGCCGAGTTCTGGTCCGGGTGGCTGGCGAGCCGGTGGGTACGGGACTTCGAGCGGGGCAGGTGCAGCGGCAGCGACTTCGGTGCTGGGATCGCCGCCGAGTGGGGAATGACCGCCCCGGTGGAAGAGTTTCTGGAGGCGTTCCAAAGCTGGCCGGACGGCCTCTACGACGGAGCTCAAACCTTGGTGGAAGATGTGAGACAAGTGCTTCCCGTCGGTTGCCTGAGCAACAGTAACCCCCTGCATTGGACCCGTTTCGTTTCGCAGTGGCAGCTGGATCGGCTCTTCGACGTCTGTTTCCTCTCCCACGAGATGGGTCTCGTAAAACCCGACGG
The DNA here is from genome assembly GCA_021799445.1 of Actinomycetes bacterium. Classification (GTDB taxonomy): domain Bacteria; phylum Actinomycetota; class Acidimicrobiia; order Acidimicrobiales; family Palsa-688; genus JAJZAM01. Next base: position 58,380 of record JAJZAM010000002.1, on the reverse strand, counting down.
CGAACTGTTCGAGCGCGTCGTAGAGAGTCTCGGCGTTCAGCCGGAGTCCATAGTGTTCCTTGACGACAACGAGGCTAACGTGCGCGCTGCCCGCGACGCCGGACTCACGGCGGTCAAGGTTACGGGTCCATCAGAAGCTCGGCTGGAACTGGAGAAGTTGGGCATCCTCACGGCTCAAAAGCAGGAATGGTGACCAGGTCGATGCAGTTTCTCTTGGTGAAGCTCCGCGTATAGACGTCGTCCGGAACCCGTAGCATGCGCTAGCCGGGTTCCACGCCGGTCCTAGCGGGCATTATGGAGAAGTGCGCAACGGGCTTCACCGTAACCCGGCCGATCTGCGAGGCGAGCTCGCAGGTCTCCTCGGCGTAGGAGTGTCGGTAATGCAGCCTCTGCGAGGGGGCGACGTGGCTGAGGCATTCCGAGTTGACCTAGTCAACGGCCGGACAGTTTTCGCGAAGACTCATAGCCGGCCGATTCCCGGCTTCTTCGTGACCGAGGCGTGGGGCCTGTCGTGGCTTGCCGAGACCGGTGCTGTTCGCGTTCCGGCCGTCCTCGCCGTCAGGGACGACGGAAGCGACAGGCGTCCTTGGCTGGCGCTCGAATGGATAACGGAATCTACGAGCGTCCCTCCAGACGAGCACGCTTTCGGCAGAGCCCTGGCGACACTCCATGGTGCCGGCGCCTCCTGCTTCGGTCGGGAGGACGGCCGGCCGACCGGCAGTCGCGGCCTTCCTAATGAACCGTGCTGCTCGTGGGCCGAGTTCTACTCATCCCAGCGGTTGATTCCGTTGGCGGCGCTTGTGCGCAACGCCGAGCACCTCGGCGGACAAGCCGGCCGGCTCGCCGATGGTCTAGAAGCCGTTGCCCTGCGCGTGTCGGAGCTTTCCGGCCCGGCCGAACCTCCGTCGCGCTTACACGGGGATCTCTGGGCTGGCAACCGGCTGGTCGACAGCAGCGGGACGTCCTGGCTGATCGACCCGGCATGCTTCGGCGGTCACCGCGAGTTCGACCTAGCGATGATGCGTCTTTTCGGCGGCTTCGGGCCGGCAGTGTACGCCTCGTACGAGGCAGTGACGCCGTTGTCCGCCGGCTGGCAGCAGCGCGTACCGCTGCACCAGCTGGCTCCTCTCGCCGTTCACGCGGTTAAGTTCGCTGGCCCTTACCCGGCGGCACTGGCCAGGGCCCTTCAAGCGCTCGGCGCCTGACCGGACCGGCCTCTGCCCGGACCGCGACAAAGCCCAGGTTGGCGACAAAGCCCCGGTTGGCGTCCAGGCTCCCTCAAGGGCCGCCGGGGCTGACAAGGCCACTCTCGTAAGCGATGACAACCAGTTGCGCCCGGTCTCGAGCTCCGAGCTTGGTCATGGTCCGGCTCACATGGGTTTTGGCGGTTAGGGGGCTCATGTAAAGCGATTCGGCGATCTCGTCGTTGGTCATCCCGGTTGCCACCAAGGCCATCACCTCGCGCTCGCGACCGGTCAAAGAGGACAGCAGCGAAGAGTCGATCGGCCTTTTCGCTCCTCTGGTGTAGATCGAACCGATCAGCCTTCGAGTTACGCTAGGCGACAGAAGCGCATCTCCTCGTGCGACGATACGAACTGCGTCGAGGAGATCATCGGGCTCTGTGTCTTTTACGAGGAAGCCGCTCGCCCCGGCCCGGAGCGCCTCGAAGATGTACTCGTCGCTCTCAAACGTCGTCAGGATCACAACCTTGAGATCGGACAGGTCGGAGTCGTCTGCTATACGCCTTGTAGCCTCGATCCCGTCGACACCAGGCATGCGGACATCCATGAGCACGACGTCGGGTTTGCACACCCGGGCCAATTCGACAGCAGCCTGGCCGTCTGGCGCTTCGCCTACGACGGTGATGTCGTCCGCAGCGTCTAGAAGAACCCGGAACCCCGCTCTGACCAGCGCCTGGTCGTCAGCGAGTATAACCCGGATCAAGACCTAGACGTCCTAGCAGTCGGCTCGCTGTCCGAGACCCCATGATGGTCGGCCTCAAGGAGGGGCCAGGCGGGCTGGGCACGGCTAGGCCTTCGGTCGGGTTCGGGGCCGGAATCCTCGGGAGCTCTGACCGCCGCTATCGGAAGAAGCGCCCGTACCGTGAAACCTCCTCCTGGGTTGGGCCCCGCCTCGAGCGAGCCGCCTAGCATCCTGGCCCGCTCGCGCATGCCGGCGATACCCGTGCCTGAGCCCTCCGTGAAGGTCCCACTGGCGCCGCTCGCATCGTTAGTCACCTCTATCAGTATCGCCGAGTCATCCCCCCCTACAGTCACCGAGGTGACCGACCGCGGGGCGTGGCGGACGACGTTGGTGAGCGACTCTTGTGCAATACGGTACGCCGCCAGGGCCGTACCGGGCGTCGCGTCCGACATGTGCAGCTTCCAGCTAAGGGTGCACTCCACGCCCGCCGACCGGGTGGCTTCGACGAGGGCTTCGAACGCCTCCCGGTTTGGAAGGGCTACGGCGGGGGCTTGGTCGTCCACTTGTCGCAGCACGTCGAGGATTGACCGCAGCTCCCTCAGGCCGTCCTTGCTCGCCCGCCGGATGGCTTGCAGCGACTCCGTGACGCGGAGCGGGTCAGTCCCGACGAGCGTTGCGGCCGCGCTCGCTTGGACGTTGATCATCGCCATCGAATGCGCTACGACGTCGTGAAGCTCCCTAGCAATACGTAAACGCTCAGAGACAATCTGACGGCGTATCTCGTCGTGTCTCGCGCGCTGCTGATCCTGCGCTCGTAGGAGCTCGCTCGCTTTCCAACTTCTGCGTGCCGACACGAAAGCCCCTGCAGCTCCGGCGGCGATCATCTCTGCCCACATGTCGAGTTGCGGGCCTCCCCACCATCCCCAAGTCCCTGCGACACCCCCGGCTCCCCAGATGGTAAGAGCACCGGCGCAACCCAGGGCCAGCGGAGCTAACCGGCCAGGTCTTTCGACGCAAAGTGTGAAGAAGGCGACCAAGACCATCACCAGTGCGGCCCCGTACACTTGCCCTATCAGCGCCCATGTGGCGGCGCCGCCCACGGTTGCCGCGTAAACCACGAGAGGGTGCGAACGCCTCCACAACAAGCTCACGGCCGGTATCGCCAGGACAGCGAAAGCACTGACGGGGGGATGCGACCGCAGGTGCAGGCCCGCGTAGACGTGGCCGGGGTAGGCCTCAGCGGCGGAGCCCGAGACGACCATGGCGAACACGACGGCGACGCCGAGCGGCTCAGCCCAGCGGCTTTTAGTGAAACGCCCGACCGTCGACAGCATCGCCGGACAGGCTACGACCCCGCCGGCGCCACCGCCATACCACCTCAGAGGGAAAGCGGCTACTCCCACCGCGGTAAGAGGGTCGGACAGTGTCTACAACAAGAGTCGTACGGGCTGTAACTCCGACGAAACGACGACAGATGACGACCCTCCAGAGGAAGCTAAGAGAGTCGCATCCAAGCGGCCCCAAGAGATCCAAGGAGGATCAGATGTCCCGCATACGCCGTAACCGCCACGTCGCCGTCGCCGTCACCGTAGGTGTCGCCGCTTTGTCGTGGGTGCTTGTCACCCGCCTCGCTGGCGTCAACCTGACCGTGAAGTTCCCGCACAGCTCGCCTTCTGCCGTAGCATTCGGGGCTGTCGTTGCGGCCGCCGCCACTACAACAATGGCGGGCTGGGTGCTGCTCGCAGTCCTCGAAAGGTTCGTGCCGCGTCCTTTGGTCACGTGGCGCTGGCTGGCCGCAGCGGTTGTTTTGCTGTCCCTGGGGCTTCCGGTGGCTTTTGCTACGACTTTCGCAGCGGCGACCGGGCTAATAGCGATACATCTCGCCGTGGGGGTTACGGCGTCAGCCGGTTTCTCCCTGAGTGGTACGAATGTCGGCGAAGACAGGCCCGCAGGCATACCCGCACGCCTAGCGCGTCGCAGCGCCTGAAGCGGCTACGGCACTTCAGGTTGGGCCAGGTAGGCGACGACCGCTTCCGCGAGCTCGGCGATCCTGTCTCGTGTGCTGCGATAGCCGCGAAGCGGACCGCCTACCGGGTCGCCGACCTCCACGCTGGTGGGAAGAGCCAGCAGATCAGATCTGCGACGTCCAGCGTGCAGCAAGGCGACCTTGTCACGCAGGTCGGGGATTCTGTCGAAGGGCGCCGCGGCCAACCCGGTAGATGCCACAGCCGACGAGGAGGAGCCGCCGAGTCCTGTCGATCCGGAGGGAGAGGTGAACTCTCCGAGCAGGAACGTCTTAGGCCAGCAGGAGTCTTCGAGGACAACAAGCTCCATGGCATGCTGGCGGGTCATCGCCAGGACCAGGTCCGCTTCGGCGAGCATGGCCCTATCGACAGTCCTGCTCCGGTGGCTTGTCAAGTCGACGCCGATCTCGGCCATGACCTCCAACGCACCGCGCTCGGCCGGGGCTCCGGAAGGTCCGAAACCCGCCGACCGCACCGTGAGCTCCCCGCCCAATGTCGGCTCCAAAGAGCGGGCGAGCAAGGCTTCGGCCATCGGCGACCTGCAGCGGTTGGCGGAGCATACGGTCAGTACCGTGAAAGCTGTCATAGGATGCCCCGAGAATGTACTCGCCATAATCCATGCCATGAGGACGCCCCCCGAAAAGCCGACAGGAGCACCGAAGCATTGAGATTAGAACGCGTCGTGCTGCGCCGCTTGGCTATGCCGCTGGTCAGCCCGTTTCGAACTTCTTTCGGCGTCGAGGACACACGCGACGTCCTCCTCGTCCAAGTGGAAGGACCCGAAGCCGTCGGGTGGGGCGAGTGCGTGGCTATGAGCGAACCCCTCTATACCCCCGAGTACGTGGACGGGGCGCACGCCGTCATCCGATCCCACCTGCTTCCTCGTCTTCAGCAGCGAGGCGACGAACTGGTGGCCGATGAGGTGGCGACTGTCCTGTCCCCGGTCAAAGGACACCAGATGGCTAAGGCGGCGCTTGAGACAGCGATCTTGGACGCCGAGCTGAGAGCGGCGGGCGTCAGCATGTCTTCCCGCCTCTGCGGGGTACGTGACCGTGTCGGTGCAGGCGTGTCTATCGGTATCACGGACACGATAGGAGAGCTTGTGGAGCTCGTCTCCGGTTACGTCGAGGCAGGTTACCTTCGCGTCAAGCTCAAAGTCGAGCCCGGCTGGGACGTCGAGCCGGTAAGAGCTCTCAGGGAGCATTTCGGCTACGAACTGCCGTTGCAAGTTGACGCCAACGCAAGCTACACGCTCGCCGACGCGGCTCATCTGTCCAAACTTGATGAATTCGACCTCGTAATGGTCGAGCAGCCACTTCGCGACGACGACATTACGGGTCACGCAGCGCTAGCCCGGCAGATAAGAACACCGATCTGTCTCGACGAGTCGATCACCTCGGTGGCGGCTGCGTTGGATGCTATCGACAGGGGTGCGGCCGCAATACTCAACGTCAAGGCCGGACGAGTCGGTGGATATCTCGAGGCGAAAAACCTCCACGACGTCTGCTTCGAGCGGGGCGTCCCCGTGTGGTGTGGGGGAATGCTCGAAACGGGAGTAGGCAGGGCGGCTAACGTGGCGCTCGCATCTCTGCCGGGCTTTAGTTTGCCTGGTGACATTTCGGCTTCCGACCGGTATTTTCGCCGCGACATCACCGAGCCTTTTACTCTTGAGTCAGGGCACCTCGCAGTTCCGCAAGGCCCCGGCCTGGGTATCACACCGGACCTGCAGGTTATCGACGAGGTGACCACGCTCAAAGAGGAGATAATCTGGCAAGCGACATGACTGACTTCCCCCAGTTCGATCCGCAAATCGCAGCGAGGATGATAGCCGCTGACGGTTCCGGTTCCGGTGGCCTACCCGGCTACCTCGGAATGAAAATCGTGGACGTCGGACCGGGGGTTCTCGCATGCGAGCTGGAGGTGACAGCGGAGCTTCTCAACCCGTTCGGAGCTGCCCACGGTGGGGTCATCTCGGCTCTGGTAGACCACGTCCTCGGCGCCGTGTGCATGCCGGTCGTGCCGCTGGGATCATGGCCTGCGACCAGCGAGTTCAAGCTGAACTTCACCGCTCCGGCGCGCGCCGGGACCATGCGGGCGGAGGCGAGGATCGTTTCGTTGTCGAAACGCACGGCGATCGTGCGAGTCGACGTGACCAACGAAGCCCGCCTGGTAGGGGTAGCGCAAGGAACGGTGACAGTCATGGCGCCTCGCTGACAGGCAGGTCGTGGCGCAGCTAAAGCGCTGAACGCACCTGCTAGGACAGGAGAACTTCTATGTCACTGGCGCTGAGCGAAACGGACTCAAAGCCACCGGCGTCCATCACCCCGGCGAAAAGCTCGGCTTTTCGAGCTTTTAGCGCCATCACCTTCTCTTCTATGGTCCCACTAGCCACGTAACGGTAGACCATAACCTTACGCGTCTGGCCTATCCGGTGGACACGGTCGACAGCCTGGGCCTCAGTCGCCGGGTTCCACCAGGGGTCCAAGAGGATGCAATGGTCGGCTTCGGTCAGGTTCAACCCGAACCCCCCGGCTTTCAGGCTGACGAGGAAGACGGGGGCTTGACCAGAGCGGAACTCTTCTATGACCCGAGCTCGCCTTGTCGTACGCCCATCCAGATAGCAGGTGGCTATCCCGTCATCTTCGAGCCTTCGCTGTGCGGATCGCAAGAAGCGGGTGAACTGGCTGAAGACCAGCGCCCGGTGCCCGTCCGCAACTGCTTCGCCGAGGGTCTCGCTCAGCACGTCAAGCTTCGCAGACGGCACCGTCTTGTGGTTAGGGTCCACGAGCGACACGTCGAGGGCTGCCTGGCGGAGCAAGGTGAGCGAACGGAAGATCTCGAAGCGGTTCGCTTCGAGATCTCCTAGGAGACCGAGGACCTTTTGTCTCTCCCGCGCAAGCCAGGTGTCGTAGAGGCGGCGGTGGCGAGCGTCGAGCTCGATAGCTAGAACTTGCTCCTGTTTGTCGGGCAGGTCCGAGACCACTTGGGACTTGGTCCTTCTGAGCATGATCGGCTTTATCCGCCGGCGTAGTCCTTCGAGCTTTGCTTGATCAGAGTTACGTTCGATCGGGATCTTGTAGGCGGCGGAGAACTTATCCAGCCGGCCGAAGAGCCCCGGAGCGGTGATAGACGTCAGAGCCCACAGCTCGCTCAGCGAGTTCTCCAGGGGAGTCCCCGTCATCGCCAGCTTCCAAGGGGTGCTCAAACGACGTGCCCGCTGGTACACGTGCGAGGCCGGGTTCTTAAGGAACTGCGCTTCGTCTAGGAGCAGGCCCGCCCAGCTGATAGCTTCGTAGCGGTCGAAGTCCAACCTGAAAAGGGCGTACGATGTGACAACAAGCTCAGCGTCGCCGACCAAGTCCGGCAGCGGGACCCGGCTTTTAGCCGTCGTTTGGCTCACTGTCACAACTTTGAGATCCGGGGCGAAGCGTGCCGCTTCGCCGGCCCAAGTGGACACGACGCTCGTCGGGGATACAACCAGGAACGGTTTGCTGATTTCGCGAGAGCCCCCTTCGCCTAGGGACGACTCTCGCGCATGGCAGATGAGCGCTAACGCTTGCAGCGTCTTACCCAGACCCATGTCGTCTGCCAGGATGCCCCCAACCCGCTGGGCGTACCGGTTCGCCAGCCACGCGAAGCCCTCCATCTGGTAAGGCCTAAGCTGGGCTCTTAAGGATTTCGGTGCAGGAGGGGGAAGAGCTGGAGAGGCCAACGCTCGCAGACCGTCAGCCCAGCTGGAGAAGTCGCCTTCTAGAGGGGCTAGCTCTGATAGATCCTCCCATAAGCTCGACTGGTAACGGCTAAGGCGGACCCCTCCGCCAGGAGCGTCGTGGAGGGACCTTGCTTCGATGATCAGCTCCGTCAGACGGCGCAGGTCGTCACGTTCGAGGGAGAACCACTTGCCGGAGGGTAGGAACATGTGGCTCGCTCCCTCGGCGAGGGCGACGAAAAGCGTCTCGAAGGCGACCTTTTCGCCTTCGACGGTCACCTCCACGGCAAGGTCGAGCCAGTCCCCGTCAGGGGAGCGGTCGCCGCCGATGCGGAGGGTTGGGCCCTCGGGTACCTCCTTGTATTCGGGAGCCTCCCCGCTCCGTTCGACGCGGACACCGTCGATTGCCGCAAGGTCAGGCAGGGTATCTGAGACGAAGCGGATGGCTACGATCCCGTCGAGACGCCCGTCGGTTAGGGTCGGGCCTTTTGGGGTTGAGACGGTTAGTCCTGCAAACCCCGACACCATCCTGGCGGCGTCGGCCAGGGCAACAGACGCAGTCTCGTCGGGCTCGTCGACGATCGGACGACGCGAACCCCCCTGTTCGAGGTTCCACGTCACTTCGAGGGAAGGCCCTGGGCTGTGGGTGACGCAGCATACGACCACGTCAGCAGGGGTCGGTGGCGGAGCGTACGAGGTGTCGGAGGATGTCACGGCCAGCCGGCGGCGAAGTTGGGGGAGTAGCTCCGCCTCGAACACGTCCAGTTCCGTGAGGGGTATCTCGATGGTGGCGGCGGTTCTGACCAGTTCGGCACCCGGAATGCTAAGCCGTGATGACAGCGGCGCAAGCATCAACGCCGGGGTCCGGTTGGTCTGCGGCGTCTCCTCCCAGTAGACGATTCCGTGAGGTGGATCGCCGACCAGTACCAGCCTGTCGGATCGGAGTGACCAACCTCTGTGGACGAGGCGCGGCGTGATCCTCAAGGCGGAGCCGTCGAGCGCGGCGTCCAGTTCCGCAACGGCCTCGTCAGGGCTCAGTATCACCGGTTGAGCACTTCGCCCGGCTGCCACCAAGTTAAGATCCATCTCGCCCGCGTGGCGTAGAAGGTCCCACAGCCGCCGGCTACCGACGGACTCGAGCCAGACGGCCTCGTCACCTGAGGAAACCCACCGCCGGTTGTCGTAGAGGCGTGCCAAGGCTCGCAGCTCCCTGAGAAGGGAGATGTGCTCGGCCCTGTAGCTTGTCGCTCCCCAACTCGCCCGCCACCCGACGAGGTACTCCAGCGAACTCCATGTGACGTTGTTGCGTACCCAGTTTCCCGTGCTGGATCGTGTCACGGGACGCAGCCGCACTCCTGGGCGGGTGACCCTCTCCGAACCTGGCTTGAAGCCGCGAGTCGCTACGGGACGTGAAGCTACCAACTCGAACTGCAGACCGAGCGCCTCCGGCTCACGGTCGGGTGCTCCCTCCCGACGGAAGTTAGGAGCCGTGCTGAGCGGGGTTCTCCCAGACAACAATGATTCCAGAGGCTCCCTCCATCCTGCCTCCGGCCGTTCGACCTGGGAGGCGGGTGACGCACGAAGACGCGATGCCCCGCCGGGGTCCGTCGTCGCCCCGGAGCGCCTGCCGGAACCTGCCTTTCCAGGCGAGAGCTTCGTTGGCCTGCCGCCGGGCGGCGCTAGACCAAGCCTGACAAGAGCCAAGGTTGTATCCTCGGGAGGCGGCGGAGCGAAAATGAGCGCCGCGGCGACGTGCCTGCAGTTTCGCGCAAGCGGACAAGAGCAGGCGCCGTCCACGTCTGTTATACGACCTGCGGTCCCGAGGGTCACCTCGACTTCCACCTTGCACAGCCCAACCCCGCCGTCTCGTACTACAGCTGACAGCCGCGTGCCCTCGTCGTCCCACACCGGCTCGGACACGGAGCCGGCAGCCGCGTAGGACTGCCCTCGGCTGGTAGAGGTCGGACCGAGGAGCCGAACGAGTGCGACCACCACGTCGTCGGCTCGCAATCCGCCTGCCACTGCCCCAGAGTTTACTGGTTAGGTGGTTCGGTTCCCGCCAGTTCGTCCCGACGTGACGCTCTCACATGACAACCAGGTTCGCCGTGGCGTATCGTGCGGGCATGGACATTCAAGGAACTTCGTCAATAGTCACCGGGGGTGCCTCCGGGTTAGGTGAGGCGACCGTGCGCAGACTCGCCCAGCGAGGGGCTCGGGTCGTCGTGCTCGACATGCAAGAGGAGAAGGGAGAGGCCCTCGCCAAGGAGGTGGGCGGTGTATTCGTGAAAGCGGACGTCACCAAAACTGACGAGGTGATAGCCGCAGTAGAGGCTGCCAAAGAGCTCGGGCCGCTGCGCTCCCTGATCAACTGTGCTGGGATCGGGGCGGCCAGCCGGACCATCGGCAAGGACGGCACGTACGAGTCGGCCTTCAACCTCGACTATTTCGCCAAGGTCATACAGATCAACCTGATCGGGACTTTCAACTGCATCCGGCTAGCAGCGACTGCGATGAGCCTCACGGAACCCCTCGCGGACAACGAGAGGGGAGCTATCGTCAACACGGCCTCCCTGGCGGCCTTCGACGGACAAATCGGTCAAGCCGCCTACTCTGCTTCGAAGGGTGGGGTCGTAGGAATGACCCTGCCCATCGCGCGTGACTTGGGTGTCGTAGGCATCCGTGTTAACACGATCGCCCCTGGGCTGATCGACACGCCGATCTACGGTTCCGGCGAGGCGTCCGAGGCTTTCAAGGAGAAGTTGAAGAAGGACGTGGTATTCCCCGACCGGCTCGGCAAGCCCGACGAGTTCGCCTCCCTGGCGCTTGAGCTGGTTACCAACAGCTACATGAACGGCGAGACCATCCGCATCGACGGCGCTGCCCGTCTAGGCCCCAAGTAGCCTGCCGTGGCGACAATCGAATACGCCGTCGACGGCCACGTAGCCGTCATCACGATAAACCGTCCGGAAGCGCGTAACGCCGTCAACGGCGAGGTAGCCAGGGGTATCGAGGAGGCCATAGACCGCCTCGAAGCCGACGACTCGCTGTGGCTGGGAGTTCTCACCGGCGTACCCCCGGTCTTCTCCGCCGGCGCAGACCTCAAAGAGATCAACGCCGGCCGGGCTGGCGAACTGGGTACGGAGCGGGGAGGGTTCGCCGGGATCGCCAAGCGGGCCAGGACCAAGCCGATCATCGCCGCAGTAGACGGACCGGCCCTAGCCGGGGGCACCGAGATCTGCCTGTCCTGCGACCTCATAGTTGCGTCGACGACGGCACGCTTCGGCATTCCCGAGGTAAAGCGGTGCCTAGTAGCGGCCGGTGGCGGTCTTTTCCGCCTTCCGCGAAAGGTGCCCTTCAACATAGCGATGGAGCTCGCCCTCACCGGTGACCCTATCGACGCTGAAAGAGCCCACCACTTCGGCCTGGTAAACAGGCTCTGCGATCCGGGTCAGGCGCTTTCCACTGCGATGGAATTCGCCCGTCAGATCGAAGCTAACGCTCCTGTCGCCGTCCGGGCAAGCCGAAGGGTGATCTACGCTGCGATGACCGAGGATGAGGAAACCGGTTGGCGTCTGTCCGGCGAGGGCATGGCGGAGGCGATGCGAAGCGAGGACATGAAGGAAGGCCTGACAGCCTTCATCGAGAAACGCCCGCCGCAGTGGTCGGGTAGGTAGGTTTAATCGGCTCATGCAAAGGGTCGGTGCCGGTGGGCGGAGCTAGCCCCGGCGCCGACCCTTTGCGTTTTCAGACACTTCTCAGGTTGAGGTTACTGGCAGTTCAGGTCTGCGACTGAACATGACCAAGGTGGGTTCGGTAAAGCGCGGCTACACGGGGCCGCAACGTGAGGGCGGGGCCGGCGGCCATCTAGCGGCGATCGACGTGGTCCGGTTCCTCACGATCGGCGGCGTGATACTCGTGCACTCGACATCTTTCGCCAACTCCGATTCGTCGATCGTGGCCAACGGAGTATTACAGCTCGCCCACGTGACCCGGTCGGTTTTTCTGATGCTCTCGGGGTTCGTGCTCACCTACAGCTACCTTCGCCGTCCCCTCGGGCGTCGAGCGTTCTGGCGGCGGCGCTACCCGCTCATTTTGGCCCCCTACGTCACGTGGAGCGCGATCTACTTCGTAGCTGACGGAGAAGTGCACCCTACTTGGAGCTCGCTCGGTAGTTTCGTTGTGGATCTCAGCGACGCCCACGCACACTTCCACTTGTACTTCCTGCTTCTGACGATGCAGCTCTATCTCGTTTTCCCAGCGCTTATGGCCGCGCTTCGGCGCTGGCCGAAGGCTTTGGCACCTGCCTTGGTCGTCACGGGAGTCCTGCAGCTCGCTTTCACTGGGGCCGCCGAGTACGGCTGGCGACCTGCGGTGCTCGGTCTGTGGTTCGAGCATCCAAGCTCATGGCTTTTCAGTTACAGCTTCTACGTGGTAGCGGGTATAGCGGCCGCAGCGCACTTCGACGCCGTGTCGGCGTGGATCAAGACCCACTACCGCCTGGCTGGCTTGTCGATGGCTGCTGCAGCGTTCGTCGGGCTCGGTGTGTACGCCTTTAACATCGAAGTTCTCGGGTACGCTCCGATCAAAGCGAGCGCCGTGTTCCAACCGGCCAACGTGATCGAGGTCGTAGCCGCAACGCTGTCCCAATTCGCCCTCGGAATGTGGCTGACCGAAAAGGCATCCGCCGTTCGGCTTGCCTGGCTGGAGAAGTCGTCGGACGTGTCTTTCGGGGTTTACCTTGCCCACCCCTTGCTGTTGGCCGCCGTCCTTGACGTCGCAGTCTCAAGTGGTCTGTCCAGCTTCCTGTCGGCGGTGCCAAGTCCGGTCATGGAGATCATGATCGCGTTCGGACTTGTCCCGTTCCTCTACACAGCGACGTTCGCGGGGATATCGATTGCGCGCAGGACCAGGCTCAGCCTCGCCCTGACCGGACGTCACGGCGCAAAACGACCGGCTCTTGATGCTTCGGTGCCGGGCGAGGCACGAGACGTTCGCCTCGGCGCGAGTCGGGCTGCGTCGCGTACCGTCGGGGCGGCGAAGAGCGGGGACGCCGCTCCTGTGGTGTTGGGATGAACATCTGCCGTAGACCTTGGCGGCACCGAGGCCGGCGGGCTCTAGTCTGCGCTGCTGCCCTACTGGCAGGCGGAGCTTTGGTGCTCGCAGCTGTCGTCGTGGGTGATCCGACCTTGACTAACGCAGCGTCGTCACGCGCTTCGGCGGTTCAGAACGTAACTTCGACTAGTAGCGCTCCAGCGGGTATCTCCACGGCGCCGAGCCGGTTCACATCGATCGGCTCGGCGCCGACTGTGAGCGGGTCAGAGATCGAATGGTCGTCCAAGACATATACAATAACTTTTGATGGACTTGTAAGACAATACATGGTGTTCACACCCGGGGTGGTCTCGGCTGGCCCCCTTCCCGTCGTCGTCGAGCTAGGTGGGTGCTGCACCACCGTTGACGTGGAGGTCGCGCGAGCTGACTTCCGGCAAGTCGCGGGTCCGGCGATTCTCGTTTACCCGGAGTACGTGGACGGCAACTGGAACGCAGGGGCGTGCTGTGGGAAGCCGGCAAGCGAACGCATCAACGACGCTGGGTTCGTGAACGCCGCCATTGCTGACGTCAAGGCATCCCAGTCCGAGGCCGCCCAGGGGCCCGTATACCTCGCCGGATATTCCAACGGAGGGAAGCTAGCAATGATGCTGGCATGCGAGGATCCCTCCGAATTCGTCGCGGTCGCAGTCTACGGGGCCACTCGTACATCGGACTGTCCGACGGTTCGCTCCGAGTCGGTGCTGGTAATGGCCGGCAGTGCTGACCCTGGCACGGCGATCTCAGGTACTCCCGTAGTCCAAAACGGCTACACGGAGCCAACCGTCGACCAGCTAGTGGCTGACTACCGAAGCGCCGACGGCTGTAGCCAGGCGGCCACGACCACGGTGGTGGGGGTGGCGACCGAGACGCTTTGGGGAGGCTGCCAAGAAGGTAGACAGGTCGGAGAAGTCGTCTACCAGGGTGACAACCACACCTGGCCGGAGGCGTCAGGTGCAACTCCCTCCGCCCAGTCCGTGATGTGGAGTTTCTTCGCATCGCTTGGCGCTTAAAGGGAGGGCCTAGCACCTTGCGGTAGCCCAGCGTTGGACTAGTGGGCTATGCTGGTTTTAGGCACTACACGTGCCGTACCGACCTGGGGACGTAGCTCAGCCGGCTAGAGCACCTGCTTTGCAAGCAGGGGGTCGTGGGTTCGAGTCCCATCGTCTCCACCAGCACATTTCGTGTGATTCTGCTAATTATTATGTTTTCACGTAGAGTGGAGTGCTTCACTTGGAGGATGGCGTGCGGAGGCGCTTCCCGCGCCCTCCGGGCCAGATGTGAGTCGATCCGAAGCCGTCCGTAAGTCGATCCTCCAAACCGCCGGCTGTCAATACGCAATGCTACCGACCAAAGTGGCAATCCGTTGGTTCTCGCAGCACGACTCGGATCCAAGACCGCGTTACCGGTGAATCAACTCTGTGCCAGTGCGTTCTCGTTGCTGACTGAGCCCTGCACTGCGGCGATGAGACGTTCGGTGCCATCCTTAGCATCCGTGTCGCTTAGCGAAAGCGGCGGTGCGATCCTAAGTACGTTAGAGCGAAGGCCTCCCTTGCCGATGAGAAGACCGAGGGATCTAGCCTCATCCACAACCCGGGAGGCGGCTGCGGGGTCGGGTCTGAAAGTCGAAGGCTCCACAAGCTCGACACCTATCATCAATCCTTTACCTCTTACGTCGCCGACCGCGGGCAAGTGTCCTACCTCGGAGCGGAGCCCTTCGATGATCAGCTTTCCAACTCGCTGGGCATTTGACTGCAGGTCGTGGGACAAAAGGTAATCAAGGTTTGCAAGAGCACCCGCCGCCGCCAAGGGGTTACCCCCGAAAGTGGATATCGAGTTGGAGTGCACCGAATCGATCAGGTCAGCCCGGCCGACTACTCCCCCTATCGCCAGTCCATTACCAAGTCCTTTGGCGAAGGTGATCAGGTCTGGGGTGATCGCATGGGCTTGATAGCCCCAGAAATGCTCCCCGGTGCGTCCCCATCCAGTTTGTACTTCGTCGGAGACGAAAAGAATTCCTCGCTCGTCGAGTACCTCTTTCAGGGCGCCGAACAAGCCGTCGGGTGGCACGACGAACCCGCCTACGCCTTGTATAGGTTCGGCGATAAGGCAGGCAACGTCGCCGGCGGTTGTGGTGTCGAGCGTGTCGCGAAGGTCCTCAGCAGCGAGACGGCAGTGTTCTACGCCGCTCAGCCCCGCATAAGGTCCTCGGAGGCGATCTCCGCCGCGCAGGTAGCTCACCTGGAAGGGACTTAGGCTGCTCGAAGACCACGAGCCGTTTCCTGTTACGGCCATCGTGGCGAAGGAACGTCCATGATAGCTGTTACGCATCGCGAGAACCTGGTTGGAGCGCCGTGCCACACAGCACAACATCAGCGCAGTGTCATTAGCTTCGCTTCCGGAATTCACAAAGAACACCTTTGCGTCGGGAATTCCCGACAGTGCAGCTATCTTCTCGGCCAGTTCGACCATGGGGCGAATCAGGTAAAGCGTGGAAGAGTGGAGGATGCGACCCGCCTGAGACCGGATGGCGTCGACTACCTCCGGCACGGCGTGCCCGGTCATGGTGGTGAGGATGCCCCCGAAGAAATCCAAGTAGCTGTTCCCGCCGGAATCGGTGACCCAGCACCCGGATCCGCTCACCAGTTCGATTGGATGCTCGTAGAGGAGGCTTAGCCATGACGGCATCACTGCCCTGTGACGGCCTAGTAACTCGTCGCTGCTGCTCACTGAATCGGTCCTCCAGTCCCTAGCTTCGTGGCACATGCCACTGAGCTTGGGTCGAGACTATCTGCAATTCTCGCGGTGGTTGGCGGTTGAGCGCCGCACTGACTGCATAAGCCCGGGCCCCGACCGGATCTTCACCACAGGGCGTCGAGGGAGTCGACAGTCCTCCTGCCAATGCCATTATTTTTTGCCGCTGCCCCTCCAGTAGACGAGGAGGTCGTCGAAGTTGAACCAGTCGTCAGCTCTCCTGCGAGGGCTATAGAAACGAAATACCAATGCGATGGCTGACCCGTAGTCCACTGGCCCGGGGAACTACGCGAAGAGGGTCTCACGTATTGGAACCTACGGGTGGGCCTGGGTCAGCACTTCTCACATCGTCGCCTGCTAGGGCCACCTAGATCCAGGGACCGCTTAGGTTTATGACAGGGAACCCGTCCTCCAGCCCTACCCCCACCGAATGCAGAGACCGAAAGCCCGACTTGTAAGCGCCGAGTCGACCATAGCACCCGCAGTAACAGTTGCTACCTATGAGGTCAAGTCTAGGCTCCTCGCAGTGGACGCTAGCGCTTCCAGATGGGAGCTAAGGTCCGAGTGGCCGGCCCGCATCGTGTCCACGGACAGGTGGGTCGCCCCTACCTCGCGCCACTTGTCAGCGAACCTTGCCGCGTCACCGTTCGCGGGGATGCGACCTTCCATTCCTATCACGGCGGGGTCTCGCCCGGTTCGTTCGGCTCCCGCCGAGACGTGACGTAGCGCCTCGGTGAGACGATCACCTGGCGCCATCATAGGGAACCAGCCGTCTGCTACCCGGCCGATGCGCTCGAACGCGGCCGGCGAGGAAGCCCCCATCCATATCGGGATGGGGCGTTGGGCTGGGAGCGGGGCCAGACCGGCTCCTCGTACGGAGTCGAAGTGACCCTCGAAGTTAACGCTTCGTTCGGTCCAGAGCTTTCTTAGGAGACCGACTTGTTCTTCAAGCCTTCGACCTCTGGTATGAAAGTCCTGGCCGAGCGCGTCGTACTCCACCCGGTTCCAGCCGGTTCCGACGCCAAGGCGAAAGCGGCCCTCGGCTAAGACGTCAACCTCGGCGGCCTGCTTGGCTAGGAGAGCCGTCTGGCGTTGCGGTGCTATCACGATGCCGGGCGCAAGTTCCATTCTCGTGATGCCCGCAAGAAAACCAAACAGCACCAACGGCTCGTGGAAGGGAGTATCGATGTCGTAGGGTCCGCTCCACCCGGCATGAACCGAAGGGTCGGCCCCCAAGACGTGGTCGTACGCCACGACGTGGTGGTAACCGAGGCTTTCCGCTTCGGTCACGTAGGACCGCACGGTGGCCGGGTCGGTGGGGAGCTCGGTTTGCGGGTAGATAACGCCGATCTGCACGCTCATGTATAGCTCCTAAAGGACGAGCCCCGCACGCGAAAGGGCCGCTCAAACCGGGTGAGGCCGCCCGAGGTGAGTTCGGGAGCTACGGCTCGACTATGACCTTTCCGACGACTCCGGCTTCTACGGCCTGGTGGGCTTGCACGATCTCGTCGAGGTGGTAGCGGTGAAGGGGCAACTCGGACAGATAACCTTCGGATACGGCGTCGGCTATATCAGCCGCCGCTGTTAGAAGTGCCGGTCGTGGCACACCATATAGGAGCATGAAACGGAACCTGACGTTAGCGGCCATGCAACGCCGGATCGGCATGACCGGGTCTTGACCAGACGACGCGTACACGACCACCGTCGTTTCTGGCCCTGATAGTTGCAGGTCGACGTCAAGGTTGGCCGGCAGGTTGACTTCTATGATGCGGTCCATTACGGGAGCGAAATCCCGCAGCGTCTCCAAGGCTTGCGGGGCTCTGTAGTCGACCACCACTTCAGCGCCGGCTTTCCGGGCGAGCTCCGCCTTCGCTCCGCTGCTGACAGTCGCCGCTACCCGGGCGCCGGCCCGCCGTGCCAGTTCGATCGCGTAATGACCGACCGCTCCTGCGCCTCCCGCGACCAACACGGACGCGCCGTCGAGGGGGCCGTCGGCGAAAAGGCAGTGGTGGGCTGTCATGGCAGGCACACCTAGGCAAGCTCCGAGAGCGTCAGAAGACCCGGATGCGAGCGCTACGGCCTGCTCGGAGGGTACGAGGGACCATTGGGCGGCTGTCCCCCACGGGCCTACGGCTGCCATCCACAGCCAGACGCGTTCTCCGACCCTGGAAGGATCGACTCCCTCGCCCACGGCGTCGATCACTCCGGCGCCGTCTTGGTGCGGCACCTGGAAACCGCTGATCGGTCTCGGTGTGAGACCTGAACGGGTCTTCACGTCGGTCGGGTTAACCCCCGAGGCGGTGATTCTGACCAGAACCTCACCCGGCCCAGGAGACGGCCGAACTATATCGTCGACGCGGAGTACTTCCCCGGCCGGTCCTGTCCGCTCGTATAAGGCTGCACGCACCAACGCAACGATAGCGACCGTGGCGGTGGTGGCGCTCAACGTATCGTAGGTACAACACAGTCCGATCGTGGGTAGAGCACAGAGCGGCTAGCGGAAACGGAGGATACCTGCATGGTGGACAGCGAAGCGAACGACGGTGGATGGCACGCCCCGTTGCGTCACATCCCAGCAGCAAACTTGTCGTCGGACACGGGCCAGACCCCGGGGATGGTCCGACGTGAGGCGATCTCGGCTAGAACGGTCGGATCGCAGAGGATTTGGATGGGAGAGACGACAGTGGCCCCACGAACGGCATCGTCCAACCACCACCACGGTGACTCAGAAACCGCAATATACGTCGTGTCAGGCAGCCCGGTCTTCGTTTTCGCTGAGGACGGAAGAGAGGTCCGTCTGGCCCCCAAGCCTGGCGACTATGTTTTCGTCCCGCCCTATACCCCTCACCGGGAGGAGAACCCGGCCGGGGAGACGGCCGTGGTGATCCTGGCTCGCAGCTCCCAAGCGGCGGTAGTTGTCAACCTTGACGGGCCGCTCACTTGAAAGTATATCGGTACCCGTGAGCGCTTCTTCTGCCGATCTCGTTTCCAAGATCGCAGCGTTGTGCCGCAAGGCGGAGTCCACCGACTCACCTCACGAGGCCGAGGCTTTTATGGCTGGTGCGCAGCGCTTGGCGACGCTGGCAGCGATCGACCTTGAGGCAGCCCGAAGCTACACACCGTTGCAGGAACGACCCAAGTCACTCGTAGTAGAGCCTGTGGACATCGGACCCAAGCGCAAAGTCGGGCTTCGTACCTACGTCCGACTCTTCGTGGCCGTAGCCAGGCCTAACGACGTCCGGGTGACCGTAGCCTCAGACAACACGCGGGTTTTCGCTCACGGATTTGAGCACGACGTCGCGGTCCTTCGCTGTCTATACCCGTCGCTACTGGTGCAGATGGTGGCCGCTAGCGACTCCTATTTAAGGAAGGGATCGTGGAGGGGAGGCCACTACACCGACCGGAGCGGTGTCCGCCGGCACGTCACCGCCCGCCAAGCCCGCATCTCGTTTCAGGAAAGCTACGCCGAGACGATAGAGAACCGTCTCTATGCCGCCAGGCAAGACACGATACGCAAGTTCGACGCGTCGACGGGTGAGGCTGATCGTCTCGCAGCGCCTGCATCGCCGGGCCTGGGAGCGCAGGGGACGGCCCAGTTGGCGCTTGTAGACAAGGCCGCTGAGGTCGAGAGGTTCTTCCGCTCCAAAGTGGCGAGCCGGTCGACTTGGCGCGAAGCGCTGGCCGTGTCGGCGACAGCTGCTAGGGCTGGTAGAGCCGCGGGACACAAAGCGGTGCTATCGTCGCCTAACGCTCTTGGATACTCGAAGGGATACCTAGGTGCCGGCTGACCCCGACCGACAGCGGGTGTACGCCGCAGAAGAAGCGCTACGTGACTTTCTGGACCAGGTGAGTTCTGCTCCTGGTCAGCCCGTCCCGGTAGTCGTCGGCCGCTCCAGGGTTGTTCTTCCGCCGGAGGCCCGTTTCGGCGACATCCCGTCGGTGCAGCGCTACTGCGAGCAGGTCATGGACCTCGACCGGATCGCAGCCAGATGGCCGACAAGACCCGTCGCGGTTCGCCTCCGCAAAGGCACAACGAAGGCGCATTGGGAGAGCACGGGTACCATAGCGATCCCTGACGAGAAGTGGGCGATGCGAGAAACTGTCGTGCTCCACGAGCTGGCGCACCACCTGACTCCCGGATACCTAGCCCATGGGAAGAAGTTCCAAGACGCGCTTATGGACCTTTACGAAACCGTCATGTCTCCTGAGGTGGCTTTCGTCGCTCGGGTTCTCATCTCCTCGTAGCACCCTTCGCGTCGACCTTTCTCCCGCGCCGTCTCACCGCTCCGGCCCCCAAAGCGCTAACAGGCAGCGAGCAGCGGAGGAAGGGCAGTGAAATGCTTGGATGTCATTACGAGAGCAACCTGTGTCGAATGAATAATTGATTATCAGACTATGATGCTAGAGGGTCGAACAAGGGGGACGAGCAGTGATACAGGACAACGTCGCCGAAGTTGTCGAGCTTGACGCGGTCGTAGTGGGTGCCGGCTTCGCCGGGATGTACATGTTGCACCGGCTTCGCGAGGCCGGCTTCAGGGCACTCGTGATAGAAGCTGGTGCCGACGTCGGAGGGACCTGGTACTGGAATCGCTATCCGGGGGCCCGCTGCGACGTAGAGAGTATCGACTACTCGTACAGCTTCGATCCTGAGATAGAAAAGGAGTGGGAGTGGAGCGAGAAGTACGCTACGCAGCCTGAGATCCTGCGCTATGCGCAGCATGTCGCTGACAGGCTAGGCCTCCGCTCGGACATTCAGTTCTCTACGAAGGTGACCGAAGCGGCATGGGATGCCGGCGCCGCCCGCTGGCGGGTAGCGACCGACAGAGGTCAACTATTGACATGTCAATTTTGTATCATGGCGACCGGCTGCTTGTCAGTGCCGAAGGACCTCGACATCGAAGGTGTCGAGCGTTTCAGCGGGGACGTCTATTTCACAAGCCGATGGCCCCACGAAGGTGTCGACTTCACCGGCAAGCGGGTGGCTGTTGTCGGAACCGGCTCATCGGGAATCCAGTCCATACCTTTGATAGCTGAGCAGGCAGCCAGCCTCACCGTTTTCCAGCGCACTCCGAACTTCTCGATCCCGGCGGCGAACGGTCCTCACAGGGCCGAGCAACTGGCCGCTTACCAATCCAACCCGAAACTCTACCGGGAGCAGGCTCGAATGTCGGCGGCGGGGATGGCGTCCCCAGTGGCGGAGATAAGCGCCCTGTCGATCGCGGACGAGGAGCGCAACGCTATCTACGAGCAGTCCTGGGGTACCAAGGGCCTCACCTTCGCGGCGGTCTTCAACGACATCCTCACCAACCCCGAGGCTAATGCTACTTTTGCTGACTTTGTGAGGAGCAAGATCCGCTCCATTGTCTCCGACCCCGACACGGCCGAGGCTCTCTGTCCGACGGACTACCCAATCGGAACAAAGAGGCTGTGCCTAGACAGCGGCTACTACGCCACGTTCAACCGGTCTAACGTCCGATTGGTCGACCTGCGCAAGCGCCCACTTGTCGCAATCACCGAGACAGGAGTCGATCTAGCGGGCGAATCCCTTCCTTTTGATGCAATAGTTTTCGCAACCGGCTTTGACGCCATGACCGGAGCCATCCTTGCGGTCGACATCACCGGCCGGGACGGGATCAGCCTGAAAGAGAAGTGGGCTGACGGTCCCAAAACTTATCTCGGGCTGACCGTCAACGGCTTTCCGAACTTGTTCACCATCACCGGGCCAGGAAGCCCGTCGGTGCTGTCGAACATGCTGACCTCTATCGAGCAGCACGTCGATTGGATCGCGGAGTGCCTCCAGCGGATGCGTAAAGACGGGGACGACGTGATCGAGGCGACACCAACAGCAGAGCAGGGATGGGTCCGCCACGTCCGCCAGTTCGCCGACCTCACGCTTTTGCCTTATGCGAACTCATGGTATGTAGGCGCGAACGTGCCCGGAAAACCCCGGGTCGTGATGCCTTACATAGGAGGGGTAGGCCGTTACCGCAGCATCTGCGACAGGGTCGCGGAGCGCGGCTACCTGGGTTTCAGTTTCACAGGGCCGAACGGCAACCGTGTAGCCGACGGGATTATCTGGCCGCTCCAAGCTGACGTCGGAGTGATGCTCGAGATGATGGCCGAGATGGGGGTACCAGCACTCGAGACTCTTACAGTCGACCAAGCCAGAGCGTTCGTCGAGCAATCCGCTTCCGCCAGCCCGCCCGGCCCCGAAGTCGGGGAAGTGTCAGACGGCCTCTACAAAGGGGCGGGCGGTGATCTCTCCTACCGTTTGTACCGGCCAGCCAGTCAAGGTCCGCATCCGGTCGTAGCGTACTTTCACGGTGGGGGTTGGGTGCTTGGAAGCCACGCATCTGACGATCCGATATGCCGAGACCTGTGTGTCCAGTCCGACTGCATGATCGTTTCCTTCGACTACCGCCACGCACCCGAGCACCGTTTCCCGGCAGCGGTAGAGGACGGTTACGCTGCCGTCAACTGGCTAGCTGACAACGCCGAGAGGTTGGGGGGGCTGCCCGGCCGCTTGGCGGTAGCCGGCTGGAGCGCGGGAGGCAACATTGCCGCTGTAACAGCGCAGATGGCCCGTGACGCCGGAGGACCACAGCTGTGGGGTCAGCTTCTTATAAACCCCGTGACAGATTCTGACCTCGGGCGGGAATCTTATGTCGACAACGCTGAAGGGTTCTTCTTGACGGCGAGGTTGATGATGTGGTTCTGGGACCATTACGCAGATCCTTCCGAGAGAAGCGACCCGAGAGCCTCCCCGATCCGGGCCGCTGACCTGTCGGGCTTGGCCCCCGCCGCAATCTTCACGAGCGAGTTCGACCCCCTACGTGACGAGGGCCAGGCGTACGCGGAGGCGCTTGACAAAGCCGGTGTGCCGGTCAACTACACGCCAGGTCCAGGACAGATACACACGTCCCTAGTTGCTACAGGAGGGATCGTCTCGGCGTCGGGGGTTCGCTCGCAGATGGCGGCGGCACTCCGTGGATTCTTCGACATGTAGCCCCGGATAGTTTCTTCGTGTTGGAGTTGCAACCCGGTGTGGCAATCTGAGCGCAGAGCAATTTAAGGTAGGTAGGGATGCGTGTTCTATACGTTGACGTAGATACCCTAAGAGCTGACCATTTGGCCCCTTACGGGTACAGCCGTCGAACCGCCCCGAACCTGGAGCGGCTTGCGGAGCGCAGCATGCTTTTCGACCGTTACTACTGCTCCGATTCTCCGTGCTTGCCGTCGCGTGCCGCCCTGTTCAGCGGGCAGTTCGGGATAACCAACGGCGTCGTAGGCCATTTCGGCAGGGCTGGCCAGTTCCGCCTCGAAGCCGGTCACGGCTCCGCCCCCGGCCGTCCCCTGGCTGGTCAAGCGCTACAGGAGAGCGGGTGGTATACGGCGGCGGTCTCTATGTTCGCGGAGCGGCATCGGGCGTACTGGTTCTGTGGCAACTTCCGAGAGGTCATCAGAGCAAGCGGAGAGCTCAACGACGAGCAGGCCCACCAGGTGAACCCCGTGGCGATCGACTGGATCCGACGCAACAAGGACCGCGACAAGTGGTTCTTGCACGTGCACTACTGGGAACCGCACACCGACTACCTGGTGGGACCAGAATGGGTGGAAAAAGCTGCGTCCACCGGCGACGTCCAGTCATGGCCCGACGAGGACACGATCTCCACCCACGGGGAGCAGATATACGGTCCTCGCTCGGCGCTGGACCTTCATTACACTAGTCGTGGCCCTAGCCGTTCGGCTGTTCCGCACGCGATGCCCGACGCTGTGCGGACCCGGGCAGACTTCGAACTTCTGATCAACGGCTACGACGCGACCATCCTTTACTGGGATCACTACTTTGGTCAACTCCTCGACGTGCTCGACGAGGTTGGCCTCTCACAAGACACGGCGATAATAGTCACCGGGGACCACGGCGAGTCCCTCGGGGAGAACGGCTCCTACGCTGAGCACGGGCTCGCGAACGAGCCGACAACCCGCGTACCTCTGATCGTTTACTGGCCAGGCATCACGGACGGCCTCCCACACGATAGACGGCACCGTTCGGAACTGTTATATAACATCGATCTGGCCCCGACGCTATGCGATCTCCTTGGTGTAACCGTCCCGCCGGGATGGCAGGGAAGGTCCTTCGCTGCCGCGTTACGCAACGAGGAGATGGACTCTCGGTCATACCTCGTGCTGGGACAAGGGGCTCATACCTACCAGCGGGCGGTCCGCACAGTGGATCACCTTTACGTCCGCACCTACCACCCAGGGGCTTTCCGGGCCGAGTGGGAGCAGCTTTTCAACGTGACCGCCGACCCCTACCTGAGCTTGGACCTCTTCGATGAGAAACCGGAGATGGTTGCGGAGATGCGTTCGATGCTGACCGAATGGTGGCACAGCTACGCCGCCAGTCCAGGATCCCCTCCCGATCCCATGCAAACCACGATGCGGACGGGTCCGACCTTCTACAACGACCCAGGCGTGTACGCTTCGCACCTTCGTGCCACCGGCAGGTCACATCTCGCCGACGACCTCCTTGCGCGAATCGGAGCTGCGGCCGGGACTCCCAACGTGTGGTGGGAGTCCCCGGAGGTCACCGGGGTATGAGCGCAACCCGTCAAGGAGACGGTTTGATCAGGTGGGGCTCACCCGCAGCCCAGAAAGGACCATGATCAAGATGGCGCTGTACTGAGCTGCGTACGCCAGCACAGTGAGCGAGTGGAAAACTTCGTGGAAGCCGAACACTTTGGGCCACGGATTGGGGCGTTTCAGACCGTAGACCAAGCCGCCGAGGCTGTAGAGAACCCCGCCGGAGATGATCAAGGAGAAAGCCACAGCGCCGGCCCCGCGGAGCAGCTCAGGCATCACGAACACCATCACCCAGCCGACTATCACGTAAAGGGCCGTGTACAACCGCCGGGGGGCGTCGATCCACGCCATGCGGAAACCGACGCCAAGCGCAGCTGCGGACCAGACGGCGACGAGGACTGAGACGCGGGTCGTACCGTGCAGGGCGAGAACAGCTACGGGCGTATATGTTCCAGCTATGAGCAGGAAGATGTTCGCGTGGTCTAGGCGCCGCAGGACAGCTTTAGCCCTCGGCTTCCAAGAGCCGCGATGGTAGAGCGCCGAAACTCCGAACAGCACCGCAGACGTCAGCGTGTAAACACCTGCAGCTATCCGACCGGGCAGTGTCGAGGCCTGGAGCACGAGTGCGGCCCCAGCGGCGAGCACCGCCGGAAACGACACCTCGTGGATCCATCCCCTCAGCTTCGGCTTTGGCGAGATGGCTGGTTGCACAACCAGGATCATTGCACTCCCGGGGAAGCGACGGTCAGCGCTGCTCCAACCAGCTCTCCGGTTTTAGGCCCGGGGCTCGCCATGGGGATTGTTTGCTGCGGGTGTCGGACGAGTCCGCCGGGCCCTGGAAGCGGAGAGCAAGGCAGCGAGTGCTAAGAACCCCATCGATGCGTAAAACGCCGAGTGCAGTCCCTGGGTGAACACTGCCGCTACGTGGCCGTGAAGCTTGGTGGTCCCCACGAAGATTGCGAACGCAAGGCTTCGAGGTATCGACCGCGAAGCGATGAGGATCGCCATCGAGAATGAGAAGACCATCCCGGTGTTCTGAAAGGTCCTGAGCATTCCCGACGTTATGCCGAACACCTCCTTGGGGGAGGCTTTCATAACCGCTGAGTTGTTGGCGGGAAAGAAGCTGCTGGCGCCGATCCCGTTGACGACGCTCGCAGCCACGACGAGCAGCAGGCTAGTTGACGTTCCGAGATGGGCGTAGAGGAACAAGGCAAGGACTTGTACTGCGAGGCCCACGGTCGCCGGTATCACTGGCCCGATCTTGTCCGCCAGGCGGCCTGAGAAAGGTCCGACAGCACCTCCGATCACGTAGCCGGGGACCAACAAAAGCGAGGCATCGAGCGGGGATAGACCCCTCGGCCCCTGCAAATACATGATCACCAAGAAAAGCACGGCGTAGTTGGCCAGGCCCTGGAGCAGCGCAGCGACAAGCGACGGCGACATGGTCGGGATGGCGAACAGCGACAAGTTGACCATCGGCTCGCGAGCGGCCTTTTCGATCAGTATGAAAGCGCCGATGCATGCAACACCCCCTATCAAGAAGGCGAGTATTGAAGTATCGAGCGGTTTGGTCGCCAGGTTCGTCACCGCCCACAACACACCGAAAAGCCCCAAACCTGAGGTGATCATCCCGGCGAAGTCGATGCGGCGCTGCTGGCGGGAGGAGTTGTCGTGGAGGACTCGCAGGGCGAGCAGCACTGCGATGATGCCGATCGGCACGTTGATCCAGAAGATCCAGCGCCAGGATATGTAGGTTACGATCAGCCCACCGAGGACTATGCCCAGGACCGCCCCGGTGCTCCAACCGATACCATTGAAACCGTAAGCCCTTCCTCTCTTCTCCGGCGGGAAGAGGTCGGCGATGACCGCTCCGGAGTTGGCGCTTACGAGTGCCCCACCTACTCCTTGGAGGGCACGGAAAGCGATGATCGATGCCTGGTCCCAGGACAAGGCGCAAAGGGCGGAGCCGACGATGAACACTACGAAGCCGGTCTCGTACATGCGGACCCTGCCGTACATGTCACCTAGACGACCCACCTGGGAGGCTAGGAGGGTGACTACCAGCAGATATCCGATCACCACCCATATAACCGAAGCGAGGGCTACGTGAAGGCCTCGTTCGATCTCCGGCAGGGCGAGCACGACGATGGTTGTATCAACCGCAGTGATCAACACGCCGGTCATAACCACCGCCAAGGCGAGACCGGTCCGTTGCTCAACCGGTCCCGACCTCCCAACAAGGCTGGTACGAGGGGTCAAAGTGGGCTCTGCGGGTTTGCGTGAAAGACGGTGAACGTCCACGTCTAGATGCTACCTCTCTGCCCCGCACATCTGACGCTCCCGGGTGTGTAGGGTCCTAAGAGTGACGAACGTGGTTACTGTGAACTTCCCTTCAGACTCGGTGGCGGTGGTGACGATGACCAACCCTGCTATAGCCAACTTCGGTTCGTGGCAGGCGATCGGGGAGCTGGCCGACGGGCTCTTAGAGGCGCGCCAGATGGGGGCGCGGGTGACGATCGTGGCGTCCGGCGTGAAAGGTCACTGGCTCGAACACGCATGGCTGACGGACCTTCACAACACGTTCGCCGGCGGGCCGACCAGCGGCGACGGTGGGGCCTGGTGGCGGTGCCTGGACGAGCTGACAAGCACCTCGGTCGTCACGATAGCCGCAGTGTCCGGCGATACCTCGGGCGGCGGTTGCGAGCTGGGATGGGCCTGCGACCTTCGCATAGCCGACGAGCAGGCCCTCTTCAGCCAGCCTGAGGTGGCGATCGGTGTCGGGACGGGGATCGGAGGGACTTCGCGTCTGCGCCACCTTATCGGCCGTTCGGCGACAGCGGAGATGGTCCTCCTCGGGGCCCCGATGACGGCTCAGCGCCTCTTCGAACTTGGCGCAGTGAACCGCGTGGTCCCCCACGGCTCGGCCCTTGACGTGGCAGTCGAATGGGCGGAGCGCATCGTCTCGTTCTCGGCGGCGGCGGTCACGGGCATGAAGCGCATGCTCACCGAAGGAGACGACCTGCTCCGCATCTCGGAGTCGGTGGCCAATGACCAGCGTATATTCCGAGCTTTCAGCGGCTCGACCGAGGCGTTGGAGTCGATGAGGCGAATCCAGGGACGCTTCGACGTTGGGGCGACACCGCGGGATGTTTACGGTGACCCGATACCGTAGACATCCCGCGGATGCCCAGATTTTAGGGTTTGTCCCTCTGAGATCGCCTTTCGCCATGTCGCCGCTCCTTAGGTTGGCACTGCTTCCTTAGCGTGCAACGATCCTGCGGCTGCGGGCATTCTGCTACGAGCAAGAAAGAGCCGAAAGTCCCTAACGTGCATCTCGGACTCTTAGCGGCGAGCTCTCCGAACGCAACTGGGCGAACAGAGCTGCGCCCATTAACACCACCGGCACTTCTACCAGGAGGAACATGTGGGGGTAGCCGACCAAACCCGCCAGCCAACCCGCAAGAAGTGGTACTACCACGCTAACCGCGTTCGCTGAGGCCATCAGCTGCCCGTTAGCTCTCGCCAGATGGTCCCTCGGGGTCCGTTCGGCAAGCAGGCCTGAGGCCAAGGGGAACGTGGCGCCGTGAGGTATCCCCAAGAGGGCCATAGCGAAGACGAGCGGAGCAAAGCTGCGCGCAGCGGACAGCAGCGCAATCCCGGCTACGGTCGCCGCGACGGAGAGTGCAAGCAAGGGGACCGTTGAGGGCTTCGGCGACGCGAAGGCTAGAAGGCCGCGCAAGGCGAAGGACACCCCGAAGAAGACCCCGAAGGCGACTTCTGCGCCGGCCGCTGAAGTGTGGTCAGCGTTCCTCGCCAGGAGCGCGCCGAACGCGACTAGCGCAGCGAAAGGAACCTGGTATGTGAGCATGACCGTTACCGCCAGCTTGAACGCAGGGGCTCTGCGCCACGAGAACCGCCCGACGTCACCGCCGCTGCTGCCGGATGCAGCCGTGACCGCACGGTGGTGCTCTGCGCTGGGAGCGTTTCTTTGGCGGTGAAGCGCCAGAAACGAAGCGGCTGTTGCGCCTGCAGGAAGAGGAAGCAGGACAGCAAAAGTTCCTCGCAGCGAGTTATGCGTTGCGTGGAGGACGGCCGCTTCCAACAGAGGGCCGACGAGCAAGCTTACAGACAGCGCCAGAGCGAAGACCGCGAGAGCTCTCGCTCGTTCGTGGGCGGGGCCGCTGGCGATAGCAGTCATCAAAGCCGGGAAGGCAAGACCTCCTCCTATCCCGAGGGCGCCCGCCGCTAGCCAGATTCCAACCGTACCGGTAGGGGAAGCGAGCAATGCGAATGCCACAAGCCCGAACGTCTGGCCGATAGCGACCAGCGTCAGGGTGTGCTGCGGGCGGCTCCTACCGACGATCTGCGTAGCGCACGCTACGGAAGCCGCGGCGGCCAACCCTCCCATCTCCCCGATCGTCGTGTTGCCAAGGTGCAGCAAGTTGCGGGCTATCAGAGGGTAGGTAGTCTGCCCTGCATTCTGGCCCGAACGTCCCAGAGCGGTGATAGCGAGAAGAAGCGGGGACACTGTCCAAGCAAGCCGTGACGCTTTTGGGGGTCTCACAAGCATTCCGCAGCATCGTAAGGCAAAGGCCTGCGTCGAAACCGGGTCACTTTTCCCGGATTCTACCGTCTACATCGGTCACGTCGTGGAGAGTTGCGGGTAGAGCCGTCGCTGTAATGTGAAGGCGAAGCGTCCACCGTCCCTTCTCGGCAGGCGCGGTTTAACTTTCGCCTACGAGAAAGGAGTCAGCAGTGGATCTCGGGCTGGCCGCTAAAAGGGCCATTGTGACCGGTGGAAGTCGCGGTATCGGCAAGGCGGTGGCCGCGGCGTTGAGCGTCGAAGGGGTCAGCGTCGTCATCGGAGCCCGGGGAGAGGAGATGCTTCGCCAGACTGCAGCTGAACTAAGCGCAGCAGGGGGGAAAGTTACAGCGCTGCGCGTCGACACAGGAGACGACCAGTCGGTGAAGGAGTTCGTGGCGCAGGCCGTCGGCTTCCTTGGTGGGGTAGACATCCTCGTCAACAGCGCTGCGCAACCGAGCGGGCAGGCGAAGCCCCCGAAAGTAGTTGAGGTTGAAACCCCAGCTTTCTTCGCTGACATCAACGTGAAGGTCCTCGGCTACCTGCGTATGATCAAAGAAGTAGCTCCGCTCATGGCAGGCCAAGGTTGGGGTCGGATCATCAACGTAGATGGCCTGGGTGCCCGGATGGCCGGCTCGCCGCTGACCTCGATGCGCAACGCAGCGGTGGCGGCTCTGACGAAGAACGCAGCCGACGAACTTGGGTCGTCGGGCATCAACGTCGTCGCCGTCAGCCCTGGCCTAGTACGCACCGAGGCGACACCGCAGGTGCTGTCCTCCCAGGCCGCTTCCCAAGGCAGGACCGTCGAAGAGCTCGAAGCCCGTATCGGAGCCGGATACGCAATCGGGCGTATGGTAACCGCCGCCGAAGTCGCCTCTGTCGTCGCATTCCTTGCCTCCCCTTTAAGCGTTTCTATAACAGGCGACGTGATCGCCTGCGGGGGAGGAGTGAAAGGACCGATCTACTACTGAGCCGGACGGCCGAGTACTGAGCCGGTCACGCCGTCGAGCGACGGCGGTGTTGGCTTGTCGAATAGGATCCTCCCGACAGGTGGTGAAACGTGGAAGCGAAGCGAAGTCTCTGGATGTTCGGTCTCGAAGCCGACGAGCCGTCCTATGAGACGAGGGCCGCCGCAGCCGCACGGCTTTCTCAGCGCCTCGGTGTCGAGGTGCAAGCTCCGCGCATACCGCCCGTCGAGAGCCTTCAGCTTCGCGAACCCAGGATAAAACCCCCTGCGAGCCTCGCCGCATTCTGCCGTCAGGACATCAGGGACCGCGCCTATCACTCCTACGGTTACGACCGTGTCGACCATGGCGTGTGGGGGGACTACCCCAACCCGCCGGATGTCGTCGCGCACCCGCGAAGCGACGCAGAGCTCGAGGCGATCTTGGAGTGGTCCGACGAGGGTGGTTTCTGCGTTGTCCCTTATGGTGGGGGCTCTTCGGTTGTGGGAGGTGTGACACCCCCCGAGGATGTCGGACCGGTGGTAACGGTATCGCTTGACGCTTTGAACCGTGTGCTGGAGGTGGACTCGACCTCTCGCGCCGCTCGCATCCAGGCCGGGGTTTTAGGGCCGCACCTAGAGGACCAGCTCCGACCGCTCGGATTCACTCTTCGTCATTTCCCGCAGAGCTTCGCAGGTTCGACTTTGGGAGGTTGGATCGCCACCCGGGCCGGGGGGCACTATGCAACGAACCATACTCACATCGACGACTTCGTGGAGTCCGTGCGGATGCTCAGTCCCCGGGGCTGGTTGGAGACCCGCAGGCTTCCGGCGTCGGGAGCCGGTCCCGACCCGAACAGGTTGGTGATCGGCTCCGAAGGGATCCTCGGGATCATCTCCGAAGCTTGGATGCGGATCCAGCTGCGACCGCGTTTTCGCGCTACTGCAGCGGTTACCTTCGAAACTTGGGATGCCGGTTGGGAAGCCACCCGCCGCATAGCCCAGGCGAAGCTGTGGCCGGCCAACCTTCGGCTGCTTGACCCGGAGCTCGCTAGGAGCAGCGCCGGCATGGGCTCGGGGTCAGCGTTGTTGATAGTAGGTTTCGAGTCCGGAGAGTTGTCGCAGCGGTCCATGGTCGCCGATGCGGTTTCGATAGCACGCGAAGCCGGGGGGTCTGTCGACGACGCCGAGGTGCGTGTCGAGGACGGCTCTGAGCGTCCCACCGGACGGGGTGGTGCGGTTGGGGCGTGGCGAGAAGCCTTCATACCAGGGGCGTCGGGCGGCAGCCTTGGCGGTCTGGCCGGGCTGGGTGTGGTGGCAGGGACCTTCGAGACGGCGGTCACTTGGGACCGCTGGCCCGACCTTGACGCTAAGGTCCGCTCTGTGACCCTAGACGCCCTCCGGGCAACTTGTGGTGGAGGTAGCCTGAATTGCCGTTTCACCCACGTGTACCCCGACGGACCTGCCCCATACTACACCTACGTAGGGGCTCGACCCCAGGGGTTGAAGGCGGCTGACGCCCACAACGCTGTCAAGCAGGCGGCCTCCGATGCGATACTTGCGTGCGGTGGCACGATCACTCATCATCACGCGGTGGGTCGCCTGCACCGCCCGTGGTATGACCAGGAGCGGCCGGACCTATTCGCTCAGGTTCTGCGTGCCGCCAAGTCGACTCTCGACCCCGGCGGGATCCTAAACCCGGGGGTCCTGATCGAGCCTTGAGGCCAGATTCTGCTGCTGGAATGGTCTGAATTCGATCGGTGACTGGGGTCTCAGGCTGGTTTGGTCGGGAGGCCCGTCAAACCCGGGTCCAGCTGGACCCGCAAAGTCTTAAGAGTCATGGCGACCATGTGGTAGTGGCCTACCAGCATTGGCAGTTCGATCAGTTGGGCTTCGTCGTAGCGTGACGACAGCACGTTCCAGATGGTGTCGCTCAGCTCGCAGCTGTCGTGAAGCTCATCCGCAGCCGCCAATAGCGCCGCGTCGAAGGGATCCCATCCGCCGTCAGGTCCGGCGGGGATGCGGGCAATCTCATCTTCGCTGAGCCCCGCCGCCAGGCCGAGCCCGGTGTGCTGGGCCCATTCGTAATCAGCCCGGCAGTTCCATGCCGTGCGAAGGATCAGCAGTTCACGCTCCCTGGGTGGCAGCTTCCCGGCCAGCAGCTTGCCACCGAAGGGCATCCACCTGCGGGTGAGGCCCTCAGCTCGTATCAGGGTAGTGAAGATATTGGCCTCTGAACCGGCGACGCTAACGCCTTCAAGCAGAGCTTGCGCTGACGGGGAGCGCTGATGCTTGGGCAGGGGAGCCACGCGAGGAGCAGTAGTTTCAGGCATGAGATGAGCGTATCCCGGCGTGAGGCGTCGACGTCGCCGTTAACGGTTCGGCTGGCCGGTGCTCACCCGAACCGTTAGGCTTGCGGGCAGTAGTTAGGAGCGCGACGAGGGGAGTGCTGGTGGACACTACCGAACACGGCGGTGCGTCTGACGCGCCAGTGATAGCTCTGGATGACCCCGCCTCTTTTGTGGCCGGTCATCCCTATCATCAGTACCGCTGGCTTCGCGAGAACCACCCGGTCTGGTTCCATGCTGAGGTCGATGGTCCTGGGTTCTGGGCGGTTACCAAATATCGCGACGTCCAGCGGGTGAGTAGAGACCCGGCGAACTTCTCCTCCTGGCTGGGCGGGGTCATGCTCGCCGATTCCGACGAGGCTACCCTTGCAGGATCTCGGCTGATGATGCTCTTCATGGACCCTCCCAGCCACACCCGCTACAGACGGCTGGTGAGCCGGGGATTCACTCCGCGGGCGGCTCGGGCCTGGCAGGAGCGTATCGATGCTCTCGCCGTTCGCATCGTCGATAAGGTCGTCCCGGCAGGCTTCTGCGACTTGGTGGAAGATGTGGCTGGCGAGATGCCTTCTTTGGTGATCGCCGAGCTCATGGGCATTCCGAGCGACGACGGTAGGCGCCTATACCACCTCACGGAGGTGATGCACTCCGCCGATCCGGCGCTTAGCGTCGAGGACCGGGTGGCAGCGATAACCGAGATGCACGAGTACGCTACGGCTACAGCCACCGAGAAGGCCGCTCGTCCCGGCGACGACCTGGCGACACTGTTAGTGCACGCGGAGGTGGAAGGGCAGCGTTTGAGCATTGAGGAGTTCAACTGGTTCTTCCTGCTTTTGGTCAACGCTGGAGGCGACACCACCCGCAACCTGGTCGCAGGTGGCGTCGAGGTACTACTCGACAACCCCAGCGAACTGAGGCGGCTCGCAGCGGATCCGGTTGGTTTGATGCCGACCGCCGTTGAAGAATTGCTGCGCTACGTCAGTCCGGTGGTTCACATGCGACGAACCGCAACCGCCGACACGACACTCGGCGGCCAGGCGATAGCCGAAGGGGATAAGGTAGTCGTCTTCTACGCGTCGGCTAACCGGGACGAGACAGTTTGGTCGGCCCCCGACGTGCTTGACCTGAGCCGTACTCCTAACGATCACTTGGCTTTCGGTGGCGGAGGTCCTCACATGTGCCTAGGAGCACACTTTGCCCGCCTGGAAACCACTGCGCTGCTCGGCCAGATTGTGACCCGCATGCAAGATATTAGGCCAGTCGGACCGATTGAAAGGCTTCCGTCAACTTTCATCGCAGGGCCGCGTCACTTCCCCGTCGAGTTCCACGCCCGCAAAGGTCCCCGTCTCTGACCTACCTTTAGACGTCGTGTGACACGTCGGCTACGGGACCCGCCCACGGCAACACCGGCATTGTCGAAGACGATGTGCACTTCCGAGAGAACGAAAAACGACTTGTTAGCCAACTCGGCCACTGATTCGAGCGAGGCGACGCTGCAGAGTGTAGCGGTCGCATGTAACCCGTGTGCTCGGAGGTGCACTACAGAGGTCTAAAGCGTCAGCTTCGATGCCAGCGAGAAGCACACGGACTCCCCGCGCGCCGAGCATGGCCGCAGTAGCGTTCCCACGCTGCTGTGCTGGCTAGGCTATTGTGGAGCTGCAGCGGAGGTATTTGTGGCATACAAGGTCGATTTCAAAGATGTGTCCACAGTTGGGTTGGAATCCTCTCCTGTAGCCGCAGCACTTGCCGGGCTGCGGGCAAACGAGGCTCGCTATTTCAAGACCAAGTACGACCACGACTTTGTGGTGCGTCCTGCGAGCGAAGCCAGCGAGACTGTCGACAGGGTCACCCGCATCCTCGAAGACGAACGCGACATTTCGATCGCCTCGGTGCCTTTGGAAGCGTGCACCTGCCAAGTTGACGGTATCCGGTGGGACCACGTCTTCTATGAAAACGGCCTTGCGGTCAACGTCATGTACTCTATCGACGACCCCACGAAGCGAGCGGTCGGTTTCAAGCTTTCCGATGGCATGGAGATACCCGACGAGCTCGCTTCCCGCTTCAAATTCGCACGTCAGAAATCCAAGCTCGCTGGGACTATCAGAGGGTCTTTCTTCGTAATCAAGAACGAGTACTGAGACAGTCCAATAGACTTGGCCGGTGAGAGGGATGTCCGGCTACCGACCGGCTCAGGATCTCAAGGGCTCGATCACGATCCACTCCCTCCGGCGAAGCTCGGCAGCTAACTGCTCGGTTTCTATTCGCCTCAGGAGCTGCCCTTGGGCGGACTGCTGCCACTGCTGCGCCGGCGGGAGCGCGGTGTCTGGAAGAGCTTCGGCTTCTTGGAGCCGTCTGATGAGCTCGTCTGCTTCGTCGCGTGTGAACCTGCCTCCGGCCTGACGCTGGTTGAACCCCATAGGGCCGCGGGCGTCCTTGAAGTCACGATGTCCTGCCGCCTGGATGAGCGCAAGCAGGTCCTGCAACTGCCTCGATGAGGCCGGGGGACCGGGCTGCTGGCCAAAAGCCACTTCAGCTTCCCTCGCCGGTACAGGGACTTAGCTCGGTTTGAAAGCTATCCACGTGCCTCATCCTATCACCATCGAGGGAACACATGTTCGAAACTCTGTCTGAAGCGGTCTCGGGATCAAAGAGCCCCTGCTTCCGTCGCGACTTTCGCCGTGCTCGGTGTCGACCGCCTACACGTTGACAGTGCCGTTCGAGTCCTTGCCGGCTATGGCCTCGTCGTGGTCGTCGCTCTGATCCGCCTGGTGCTCGGCTATCTCAGCCTGCGTTTCATCCTGAGCTCGCGGGGTTCACCCTCTCGGGGGCGTGTTTCATCTTCCCACCCCAGTTCTGGCTCGGTGTCACCACTCCAGGGGGTGGGAGCGCGAGTCTTAACCCGTCCCGGCTGCGAGTACCGTCTTCGTCGCCGGCATCGGGATCCACACGGCCATTGCTATCCAGCGGGGCCAGTCACTGGCAACTCCGGGGCTCGCCCGTCGACTGAGCCCACTAATCGATTTTAGTGACCCCAAAATTTGGGTTGTGAACAGGGCTTTGTTGGAGAGCGAGCGACGGGAATCGAACCCGCGTTCTCAGCTTGGGAAGCTGATGTTCTGCCTCTGAACTACGCTCGCGTACGGAGGCGTATCTTAGCGCCCTGAAGCGCTGGTCTCGTCGGCAGTTAACGCAACTGGGGTTGGGCTGTCTGGGGGCTGTAGCGCTGCGGCTTCGGGTGGCACTAGTTCATTAGGTGCCACGCTCGAATGCCCCTGCCCTCCTACACTGCGAGGCTGCTCGGCCGGTATGTCGGCAGGAGGATTCTTGAACATCGACAGCAGCTCGATGGGAATCGGGAATATGAGCGTCGAGCTCTTGCCAGTTGCGACTTCGGCGAGGGTTTGCAGCGTTCGGAGTTGCATGGCGCCCGGGCTCGCTGCCATCCTGTCGGCCGCCTCGGAGAGCTCTTGGCTTGCCTGCAGCTCGCCGGAGGCTGCGATGATCTTGGCTCGGCGCTCCCGTTCGGCCTCAGCTTGGCGGGCCATGGCCCGAAGGAGCTCCGGGGGTAGCGTGACGTCCCTGATCTCGACCTGGCGCACTTCTACACCCCACTCCGCGGTGCTCCGGGCTATCGTCGTGCGAAGCTCACCGTTGACGTCTTCGCGGTGCGCCAAGAGGCTGTCGAGCTCGTAACGGCCGATGATCGATCGTAGGCTTGTCATGGCGATCCGCTGGCTGGCGAACCGGAAGTTGTCCACGCCGATCACTGCTCTGACCGGGTCGACAACCTGGAAGTACACGACTGCGTCGACAGCGATGGTGACGTTGTCCTTCGTGATAACGGACTGTGACGGTATGTCTACGACTTCAACTCTCAAGTTGACTCGAACTATTTTGTTGATCCACGGAAACCGGAACATGAAGCCCGGGCCGCGCGGCTCGCTTTGGACTCGACCGAACCGGAACACGACCGCCCGCTGATACTCGGGTATAACCGCGAACACACTACGAGCTAACACCATGTGAGGCTCGCTTGCCAAGCCTCACTTGACTTTCGTCGAGGGTCTCGGTGTAAACTTGCCAGTAATAAAAGAGTTGGGGCGCGCGGGGTCAAGACAACGGTAAGAGCCGACCGTGAGAGAGTTGAAACTCGTTGATCACGGCCAAGGAACCTGAAGTGGGTACCCGCCACCCGCTTCAGGAGAGCGGTTCCGAGATCCGCCGCTTGGACCGCTCCGCTTGTGGCGCCCTTTGGGGCGCCACAAGTGTTTTTCCGGATGTTTCAATGTCTACCGTAGCTTCGGGAGGCTGACTGCGAATACAGACCGAGCCGCCAGCTTCAGATGGCACCTCCCCTGCGAAAGGAGTCGATCTGTTCCCAACTGTAGCCGAGCTCCAAGAGGACCTCCTCGGTGTGAGCTCCGAGCTCGGGAGCGTCGAGGAGGACTCTAGCTGGTGTCTCGCTGAAGCGCACCGGCGGGCACACCACGGCCTTGCGGCACCGATCCACTCCGTCAACCTCACCCGCCCCGGGCTGACTTGCGTCGGCCAGGTAGCCGTTCAACCATACGGAGGGGTCCGACGCTACCTGCGAGTAGTCACGGACCGGGGCGTGGCGTATGCCCGCCGCGCCCAGCACGCTGCACCACTGGTCCGTGGTGCGTGAAGTGAATATCGGGGCGAGCTGTTCGTAGAGAGCTTTTTTGTGTTCTTCGAAGTAGATCGCCTGGGGGAAGCGACCCGCAAGTTCCGGATGACCGACTAGGTCGAAAAAGACAGCCCGGGCGGGACCCACGACTCCCACGATCGCAATCCAGCCGTCCGCCGTGGGCAAAATGAAATAAAGGCCAGGAACGAGCGGGTTGCCGTGGTTGGCACGCCCGGGTAGCTGCCCCGACATCAGGTAGGCGGTGTACTCGCTTGCCTGAGCCCAGATCTGTCCCCCTAGAAGCGATGTTTCTAACAGCTGGCCCCGCCCTGTGCGTTCCCGGGCGAGGAGAGCTGCGAGGATCCCCGAGACGAGGTTCAGGCTTGCTATGTGGTCGGCGATGGTAACCCCGACGGGTGTTGGCGGTTCGCCGTCGGCTCCCGTCGTGGAGATCAGGCCACCGGCCGCCTGGGCGCTGAGGTCGGCGCCTTCTTTCGCCGCGTCGGGTCCGTCAGGCCCGAAGGTCGAGCCGGCGGCCACGACGACCCTCGGGTTGACCTCGGCGAGGTCGTCGTAGCCGAGTCCCCATGACTCCATGGTCCCAGGCTTGAAGTTCGTCACGACCACGTCGGCCCAGCCGGCAAGGCGGAGGAAAACCTGTCTCCCCGGCTCTCTGCGAAGGTCGACTGTTATAGAGCGCTTCCCGCGGTTGCAGCCAACGAAGTAGCCTGATCTCGGCTCATCTGGTGATGTTGGAAGCCAACGGCTTTGGTCCCCGAAACCGGGGAGCTCCACCTTGATCACTTCCGCTCCCCATGCGCAGAGGGTTTCCGCCGCCTGCGGCGCCTGCACCAAAAGGCCTGCCTCTACTACCTTGACGCCGTCAAGCGCTCCCATGTGCGGTCAGGCTAGGCGAGAAGAGTCAAGCCCGCATGCGTGAATACCGGGTGAGAGCTTCATCTCGCTCCGCGTGGTGATCGACGATCGGCTGAGGGTAGTCCAATGGGGCAAGGAGTGATCCGGCTAGTTCGTGCGGCCGGTGGATGTGCATGTCGCTGACGCCGGCGAGCTCAGGCACGTACCGGCGCACGTAGGTTCCTTTAGGGTCGAACTTCTCTCCCTGAAGAGTCGGGTTGAAGACCCGGAAGTATGGGGCTGCGTCGGTGCCGCAGCCCGCTACCCACTGCCATCCAAGTTGATTGGACGCAAGGTCGGCGTCGACGAGATGCTCCATGAACCACGAAGCTCCGATCCTCCAGTCGAGGTGGAGGTCTTTCACCAAGAAGCTAGCCGTGATCATCCGCACCCGGTTGTGCATCCATCCTTCGCTTCGTAGCTGTCTCATGCCGGCGTCGACAATCGGGAAGCCCGTTCGGCCTTGCGCCCAAGCCTCGAAACGCTCGTCTGCTAGGGGGCCCCGGTCGATCTCAAGACGGGACCACTCCGCCCGGTAGGGTTGGTTCGACGCATCGGGACGGTGCCACAGCACGTCGGCGTAGAACTCCCGCCAGCACAACTCCTTCTCGAAGACCTGCTCGCCCCGTCCCGTCGGGTCTAGCCGGCTCAGGATCTGGCGGGGATGGAGACACCCGAATCGAAGGTAGGCAGACAAGCGCGACGTGGCTTCGACACCGGGTAGATCGCGCTGGTCCTTGTAGCCACGAACCGGTCCCGCAAGGAAGCTTTCGAGGCGCCCGTGGGCGGCTTCCTCGCCCGGCGGCGGCAGAGGATGTACGCACGGGGCGACTTCGGGCACTCGAACGTCATTACCGACGCCTGCACGGGTTATCTTCGCTAGAAGCGTTTCGGGTGGCGCGGGAATGGGCTGTTGCCACCCTTGCTGGCGCCACGCCTTCCAAAACGGGGTGTACACCTGGAACGGAGCGCCGCTGCTAGTGGACAGCTTCCCGGGTGGGACAGCGTAAGGGGATCCGACGCGCACAAGCCTGGCTCCGTCGGCTCCTAGGGCACTCTCCACCGCGTTGTCGCGGCGCGAACCGTAGGGGCCGAAATCAGCCGATACGTACACTACGTCAGCCCCAACCGTTCGGGCCAGATCCGGGACGACCGTCTCAGGCTCGCCGACGAGCTGTACGAGGCCTTTGCCCATTGCGGAGCCGAGGTCTCTGTCCAGGCTGGACAGGCATCCCGCGAGGAACCTCAGCCGCGGCTGGCCGGTGCGGGACAGGAGCGACGGATCCCAGACGAAGATGCAAACTACACGCTCGTAGGATCTCACCGCGGCGCTCAAAGCCGGGTGGTCGCCTGTGCGGAGGTCGCGCCTGAACCAGACCACAGCCGTCGTCGACCCCGCATAGCTCCTCGGTGCGGGCCGGCCGTCTAGGGAGCCGCTTGGCTTCGATCCGAGTTTGGTCATATCCGCAACCGGTTCTAGCATCGAATACAACACAATGACGAAGTCACCAGAAAGTCCCAGCCGTCGCCGAGAGCGGGTGGCGGTCATAGGCTCGGGCGTTGCCGGCCTGACCGCAGCGTACCTTCTTCAGCGTCGCTACGACGTGGTCCTCATAGAGGCCGACGGGCGCCTCGGCGGCCACGCCCACACGCACACGGTAGTCACGACCGACGCAGGCGAGGTCGAGGTGGACAGCGGCTTCATCGTCCACAATCGGGTCACCTACCCGAACCTAGTCCGACTTTTTGACGAGCTCGGTGTTCTCACGCAGCCGAGTGACATGAGCATGTCCGTGCGCTGCAACGGATGCGGGTTGGAGTATGCCGGAGCGCTCGGCTTGCGTGGCGTCTTCGCCAGCCCAAGGTCTGCGCTCAGGATCGCCTTCTTGCGAATGCTTTTCGAGGTCAACAAGTTTTATCGCGATGCGCGGCGGGTAGTCTCGGAGGGTTCGCAACCCAAGCCGGGAGGTGAGCCAGGGGTCGAAATAACACTCGGGGAGTTCCTCGATCGCGGAGGGTTCTCCCGGTACTTTCGTCGCCATTTCATGGTTCCCGTGGTGTCGGCGGTGTGGTCGGTCGCCCCGGAGACGGCGCTCGAATACCCGGCCAGGTACCTTTTTGCCTTCATGGCCAACCACGGGATGCTCTCTGTAGGTGGATCACACCAGTGGTACACGCTGGTCGGGGGTTCGAGGAGCTACGTCGAGGCCGCGGTAAAAGGCGTCAGCGAAGTGCGGTTGTGCGCGCCCGTCAAGGCTGTGTCGGTCCATGCGCCCGATGATTCAGGCGCCAGGCCGGTGACTGTGCGCTTCGCTGACGGTTATACAGAGGTGTTCGACCGTGTAGTCGTGGCCACCCACCCTGATCAGGCTCTGTCGATCCTGGAGCGTCCTACCGAGCTTCAACGGAGACTGCTGGGAGCCTTCCGCTACTCGCGCAATGAGGTGACCTTGCACAAGCACCCGGCGGTACTCCCCAAACGGGCTCAAGCCAGGGCTTCGTGGAACTACCTGCTAGACGACTGCAGCGCTTCAGGGGATCGAGCCCTGGTTTCTTATGACATGAACCGCCTAGCTAGTCTAACTACCAAGCAGCCGTTCCTTGTAACGCTCAACTGCGACGACCGCATCCCTGCCGAGCAGGTCATCGCACGCATGGTTTACGAGCACCCCATCTACACCCCCGAGTCTGTGAAGGCGCAATCATCGCTAGGCGATTTGAACGACGGAACCATCGCGTTCGCCGGCGCTTACCACGGTTGGGGTTTCCACGAGGACGGATGTCGGGCGGGCGTTGCTGCGGCAGCCTCCCTCGGGGTTACTTGGTGACATGAGATCCTTTCGGAACCGAGATTTCTCCGGCTGGGCCGGTACACAGCTTGCGGCCTTGCCGCTGGAGCGAAGGTCGCTGCCGGCGTTGCCTTGTTTGTACCAAGTCGACATAGGTCACAGCCGGCGGGCTCCGGTCCGCAACGACTTCAAGTACCGCAGCTATATGTGGCTTTTCGACGTTGACGACCCACCTGTGCTGTCGAAGCCGTGGGGAACGCTTGCTCGCTACCGACCTGGTGACCACCTCAACGTCCGCCGGCTAATGGCAGACCAGGGCATCGACGTCTCAAAGCTGGTGGTGCTCACGAACCTGGCCGTGGCAGGGTACGTGTTCAACCCGATCAGCATCTATTGGGGCTACAGCGAGGACGGCACTCTCGTAGCGAGAGCCGCCGAGGTGCACAACACATACGGAAGTCGCCACTGCTACGTACTGAGAGTTGACGACCCCGAAAAGAAGGTAGCCGAGGCAGACAAAGAGATGTACGTTTCACCTTTCTATCCCGTCGACGGCAAATACCGAATTTCGATATCGGACCCGGGTCGTTCCCTGGCGGTGTCGGTCACCCTGGACCGGTCGAACGAGCCTCCTTTTCGAGCTTGGATGGCAGGTGAGCGGGTTAAAGACAGCCCATGGGCACTCCTCCGGCTGGCTATTCGCTACCCGGTGGCGCCTCTTCGTGGGCGGGTTCTCATCCAATGGCAGGGCCTGCGCCTCTGGGCTAAGGGAGTTCCTATCAAAAAGCAAGAGACGTCGACCGTCTGGACTGCTCAACCGGGCGGTTGCCTTGACGGTGTTAGGTCCTCCGAGGAGAAGGAGATTTCTAATTGAGCCTCGTCGAAACTGGCCGTCGCCCTAAGCGTGACTCATCACCGGCCGAGGACGCCGCTGTGGACTTCGATCGCTGGCCGGCGATGCGAACCCCTGCGCCCGCCCCGACACGTGCTGCTATCGCAAAGGTGCTTCTGCGAAACGCCGCCATACGAACCGGGATCGAGGTGGTATTCCCGGATGGCAAAAGGTTCGGTCGTCCCGGCGGTCCAGTCTTGGAGTTGGTAAGGCCAGCTCAGTTCTTCGCCCGGCTGGGACGGGACGGAAAGATCGGGTTCGGCGAGTCGTATATGGCGGGTGACTGGAAAGCCCAGGATCTCGCAGGCTTGTTGAGCGCCATGGCTGCGCAGATGCGGACTTTGATTCCTCCCCGACTGCAATGGATCAGGCGTTTCTACGAGCCTTCGCTTCCTCCCGACGAGGACAACGACCCTAGTGGTTCGCTGCGCAACATCCGGCGGCATTACGACTTGTCGAACGAGCTGTTCGCCTTGTTCCTGGATCCGACTATGACGTACTCATCGGCGTTGTACGACGGGCCCGACGAGGCGTTGGAGAACGCCCAGGCCCGTAAGATCGAAAAGCTCCTCGACGACGCTCGGGTCGGGCCCGGCGCTAAGGTGCTCGAGATCGGCACCGGCTGGGGTGAGCTGGCATTGCGGGCTGCAAGGAGGGGTGCCAACGTGACCAGCTTGACACTGTCGGTCGAGCAGGCGGCCCTCGCTCGCAAACGTATCGCCGAGGAGGGGCTGTCTCATTGTGTCGATGTGAAAGTAGAGGACTACCGCAGGTCTGCGGGAACTTACGACGCGGTGGTGAGCGTCGAGATGATCGAGGCTGTCGGGGAGCGTTGGTGGCCAACCTACTTCGCTACGCTCGAAGCCCGTCTAGCTCCGGGAGGGCGGATAGGTTTGCAGACGATCCTGATGCGCCACGACGGTTTCGCGGCCGCCCGCAACTCGTGGACCTGGATCCACAAGTACATTTTCCCCGGTGGGATGATCCCTTCGATGGAAGCAATCGAAGGGGTGCTGCGTACGAGCACCAAGCTTCGTATCCTGCAACGCCACCACTTTGGCCACTCCTACGCCGAGACTCTCGCGACTTGGAGGGAGAAGTTCCGCTCGGAGGAGCTGGCAGTCGACCGTCTGGGCTTCGACAGGACTTTCAGGCGCATGTGGGACTTTTATCTGGCCTACTCCGAAGCTGGTTTCCGATCCGGTTACCTGGACGTGGCACAGATAATCATGGCGTCGTCTACTTGACGGTGCAGGGTCTGCCTGACGGTGCGGGAAGGATTTTCAGCAACCTCTCAGCGCTCGAAGGGCGGCTTTTCAGCTAGCCCTCCGATCATGGTGAAGTGCGCCAGCCGGCATCGACCCAACCAGCCGAACCCGACAGTCAGGCCGGGGCGGGAGAAGCGCCGGCAGAACTGATAGTCAGGGACTCGCAGGGTGCTCTTGGGCGTGGTCACCTTTGGCAGGTCGACGTTGTGCGTCTCCTCACTTTCGCTGCAGTCATAGCGGTCCACTCGCTTGCTTTCACCGAGGAGCCCGACAATCAGGTGGCCGCCGGGATGATGATGCTACTCCAATACGGCCGCGAGGTCTTCTTCGCCATAACAGGCTTCGTGCTGGTCTACTCCACATGGGGAAAGCCGTTGAAGGCGAAGTCGTTCTGGAGGAAGAGGGTCACCTTCGTTGCAGCGCCGTACGTCGTGTGGAGCGGCATTTACTACGCGTACGGGGTTTTAGGCCACGCCCACGTTAAGCCTTCCGTAGGCGCCTTCCTCACCGACCTGTTGGACGGCGGCGCAATGTACCACCTGTATTTTCTGGTTGTCACCATCCAGCTCTATTTGGTTTTCCCCCTGCTGATGCGTTTCGTTCGGGCCACGGCGCATCGGGCGCTGCCGGTACTGGGCGCTGTGGTAGCCGCGAACGTCGGTTGGCTGGCGGTAATTCACTACACTCAGGCGCCGTCAGGTCCGGGAGGATGGTTCTACGCCCACGCCTACGAGTTGTTGCCGACCTACGCCATGTACGTGCTGGGCGGCGCCTACGCCGCCGTCCACCTCGACCGGGTCGAAGCGTTAGCGGCTCGCTACTCTAAGCTGCTTCTAGGTGTAGCCGCCGTGTCCGCCGCCGGGTCCCTTGCTGCGTACGCCTCGCAACTGTCGACGATGGCACCTCGTCAAGCTAACGACGTCCTCCAGCCCGCCATGGCACTGTCGTGCCTTGCCGCTGTCATCGTCGTCTACCTGGTTGGACGCAGCTGGGCTTCAGGCCGGCGCAGAGGACAGCGCATCATCGAAGTGCTGTCGGACGCCTCGTTTGGGATATACCTCTCCCACCCTCTGGTGCTTGCTGTGCTCCTCGACTACGCGGGCTTCGCGAACGGGCATCAGGTCATGCCGGACTTCGTTGCTACAGCCGTCTCCTACGTAATCACGGTGGTCGGAGCGACGGTAATAACCCTCGCAGCACGCCGCACTCCCTTGTCGCTCGCCCTGACCGGTAGGCCTTGGCGGTCGCAGGTCAAGCGCCAGCCGAGAGCAGTGTCCGAACACGGTCTTCCTTTCGACACCGTAAAACAAGAACCCTCCAAAGGAGCGCTAGTGCCATGCTGACTGTCCGTGATCTTCTCAGCACCCGGAGCGTCCGTCCCGGGTTGGCGGTAGTCGAAGGTGCCAGCGGCCGCGGTGTGACCTGGCGTCAGGTGGCAGAACTGGCAGACTCCTGGGTTTCGAACGGTTTGGTCGGTCCCGTCGGGTTGGCTATCTCGGACCCGGTGGTGATGGCATCGAACTTCGTCGCCGGCCTGGCGAGCGGAGTGATCGTCGTACCGCTGGACCCGGCCGCTCCGGAACGCGACCTGAAGTCGCGCGTCGACCAACTCGGAGTGCGCTGCATCCTTACCGACCGCAACGCTGAGGCTATCTCAGGCTCCGCCGTGTGGAGCTTGGAGACTTGGTGGGCCAGCAGCGACGGGATCCACAAGCTCGGCGGGCGTCGCAGACCACAGGTTGATCTCCCCCCTGTGCCGGCCTGGCCGTCACTCCTCATGGCCAGCTCAGGTACAACCGGCGATCCGAAAATTGTTCCCCTGACCGAAAAGCAGTTGCTGGCGACAGCGGCTGGTGTGGCAGCACAGCTGGCACTTTCTCCCGAAGACGTTGGCTACTCGCCGCTGCCGCTTTTCCACATCAACGGTCTGGTCGTGGGAGTGCTCTCAGCGCTCGTAGCCGACTCGACGATAGTCGTCGAACGCCAGTTTTCTAGAAGATCGTTCTGGTCGACGGTGGGGCGGGTGGGCGCAACGTGGCTCAACTTGGTGCCCGCAGTGATGGCGATCCTCGCGTCGCGTGCCGAGATCCCCTCCGGCGCATCCTGGAGCGAGACGGTGCGTTCACCCGTCTCAAGCCAAACCGTCATGGTCTCCGACTCGTCTAGAACGGGCCGGTTAAGGCTAGCGAGGTCAGCGTCGGCACCGCTGCCGGCAGCGGTGAGGGAGCGTTTTGAGTTGCTCACTTCTATCCCGGTTGTGGAAACCTACGGTATGACGGAGGCGGCCAGCCAGATCACAGCCAACCCTCCAGGGGCTGTTCGGCCCGGATCGGTGGGGCTGCCCGTAGGCGTCGAGCTGCGCGTGGTGGGTGAGGGCAGCGAACCCGTGACGGGATCGCAGGCCGGCAAGGTTCA
Organism: Actinomycetes bacterium; assembly: GCA_021799445.1. Taxonomy (GTDB): domain Bacteria; phylum Actinomycetota; class Acidimicrobiia; order Acidimicrobiales; family Palsa-688; genus JAJZAM01. The sequence continues at coordinate 13,502 of JAJZAM010000002.1, read as the reverse complement.
GATCAGAGGATCTAGGGTAACCCCTGTCTACTGGGCTATGCGCCCGAGTCGTGAAGACCGCCACGGCTGGGGTGACGCAGAGGAAGTTCGGCGTGGCGTTCGTGGAGCTGAGACCACGTCGGGTCTCGGGTTGATGCGATGGACGTCTCGCAGCGCCGTCGACGCTGACGGCTGGCTCGACACTGGGGACGTCGGATACCAGGATGAGGATGGTTACGTCTATCTTGTCGGACGGGACGGAGACGTCATCAACCGAGGTGGGGAGAAGATCGCCCCTAGAGAGGTCGAAGAGTTACTTCTAGCCCACCCGGATGTCACCGCTGCGGTCGTGGTCGGCCGTCCCCAACCGACGGTCGGTGCGGAGCCGGTGGCGTACGTCATAGCAGCAAGTTCGGCGTCGGTGTCCCCCGAAGATTTGGCGGCCGAGCTGGCGCAGACGTGCGAAGATTCTCTCAGCCGCTTCAAACGGCCGGTGGAGATACACGTGACGAGCTCTCTACCAGCGGGTCCTACCGGCAAGATCCGCCGCGCTGAGGTGGCTAGCCGCGTTGCGGCAGGGTTGGATCCCTCAAGCGGGAGGCGGCGTTGCAGCGCCGCCACGAAGGTGCCGACGTCGGTGGCGTCGGCCGTTCTGGGGCTTCCGCAGCGCAGCGCGAAACCTAGGCGCAGAGGGCTTACGATGGTCATAGACGGGGGACTACCGGTCTGTTCTTTCGCCGATGCCGTGTCTAGCGCCGCCGGGCACATCGACCTGGTCAAGTTCGGTTGGGGTACCGCCTTGGTCACCCCCGGCATCGAGGCGAAGATGCAGGTTCTACGCGACCTTGGGATAGGCGCGTTCTTCGGGGGGACCCTGTTCGAGAAGTTCGTCGCAGCGGACCGATTCGACGCCTACTTGGCCTTGTGCCATCGGCTAGAGGTCAGTCACGTCGAGGTGTCCGACGGGACGATCGAGATATCCCGAACAGACCGGGCGCGCTACATACGACGAGTCGCAAGAGAGTTCACCGTGATAAGCGAGGTGGGCTACAAGGACCAAGCCAGGGCGGCAGCCTCGCAAGCGGCGGACCTGGGCCGCCAAGCGTCCGAAGATCTGCAAAGCGGAGCGAAACTGGTCATAGCCGAAGCGCGCGAGAGCGGGCGAAGCGGAATCTGCAGATCTGATGGCACTCCCCGCGAGGACATCGTCGACGCTGTCCTCGCTTGTGATCCACAAGGCGAACACGTGATGTTCGAGGCTCCGACGAAGGACCTCCAAGTTAGGTTCATCGAGATGTCAGGGCCTGACGTGAACCTCGGCAACATAGCTCCCGGTGACGTGATCGGCCTGGAGACGCTAAGGCTCGGCCTGCGCTCTGACACTTTCGGAACGTTCAGCAAGGAGAACGTCCATGCGTAGCTCCTCCAACGTTTTCCATCTCGCCATACCGGTGCGTGACCTGGATGAGGCTCAAGATTTCTACGTCAACAAGCTCGGCTGCCATCTCGCCAGGCGCTACGACGACCGGATCACCTTGGATTTCTTCGGCGACCAGGTCGTGTGCCACCTATCAGATGGATGGGATCGTGACCCCGAGCTGTATCCCCGCCATTTCGGGGTGACTTTCGTCGAGCGGTCGCAGTTCGATGCGGTCCTGTTCTGCGCCGTCACCCGGGAGATACCGTTCTTCAAGGCGTGCGAGCCGAGGTTCAAGGACATGGTCGAAGAGCACTTGACGTTCGTGCTGCGAGACCCGTCCGGGAACCTCATCGAGTTCAAGCACTACCGCGACCCGAGGATGATGTACTGAGACCTGCAAGCAGCGTCCCCAAGCGCAATAATACAGGCATGATAAAAGTGAGCGTCTTCTATCCGAGCGGCGAAGGTTCCACCTTCGACCACGAGTACTACCGCAACAGTCATGTGCCGCTGGCCATGAAGACGTGGGGGTTGACCGACTCCGAGATTGAGAAAGGTATCAACGGACCCTATGTCGCAGCGGTGCACTTCCGCTTCGACTCGCTCGACGCTCTCAACGCTGCTATGGCAGCTCCAGGCACCGGCGATGTGATGGCTGACGTCGCCAACTACACGAACATCACCCCTGTGATGCAGACCAGCGAGATCGTCTCCTAGGCAGACCCGACTAGCACGGTCATGCCCGGCTTGTGGGCACGGACTGAGCCTTCGCAGGGCTAAGCGAAGCGCTCGGCTACTGTCCTAGCGCTTCGCCTAGCGAGGGTCGTGCTGCTCGCCCAGCCCAGTGCGCTGATCGTCACACCGCAGCCCACCACGATCCACCATCCAGGGTGGGTAGCTCCGGCGAGGCCTGCGAGGGCTGTGGCGCCGGACCCGAAGTGGCCGGAACCGCTCATGGTGGCCGTCGCAAAAGCCCCGAGCACCGCCACCCCGAGAACCTGGCCGACCTGGCGCCCGGTGGAAGCAATGGCGGCGGCGACGCCGGCTTGGCTGTTAGGCATACCCGAAACGGCGGTGTTTGTAATAGGCGCGTTGACCATGCCGAATCCGATGCCGAAAAGGGCGTAGGCAAAGAACAACTCGGCGAACGAAGTGGTCGCCGTTAGTGAAGTGAGCAGGAGCCCGCTAGCGGCGAGGAACGCCCCTGAGACGACCAGCGGGATCCTTGTACCGTGGCGTGCCACGACGGCGCCCGAGACAGGCGGTAGCACCACGACCATCAACGCCATCGGCAGGGTGTCGACGCCGGCAGCGAAAGCGCTGAGATGGCGGACATCTTGAAGGTACAAGGTGTTCAAGAACAAGAAACCCCCCAGGCACGCGAAGGCGACAACGGCGATCATCGAAGCGGCGGAAAAGGGGAAGCTCCGAAAGAAGCTCATGTCTACTAGAGGCTCGCTCCTGCGCTGCTCGTAGGCGATGAAGAGGCTGAGCGACCCGCCGGCGACCGCCAAGACGGCGATGATCCCTGCTGACGTGTACCCGTTGGCCGCTCCTTGGATTATTCCGTATGTGAGCGAGGAGAGCATGACCACCAGTAGGACCTGTGCTACCGGATCGAGCCGGCGGGGTCTAGGAGCTTTTGATTCCGGGACGAACAGGGCCGTGAGCACGCACGCTGAAACTCCTATAGGCACGTTGACCCAGAAGATCGAAGGCCAACCAGCGGCAGACACTAGCGCTCCTCCGACCACCGGCCCAAGGCCCATGCTCAGACCGATGACAGCCCCCCAGACTCCGATCGCTTGCGCCCGTTCCTTGCGGTCGGTGAAGGTGTTGGTGATGATCGACAGAGCCACGGGATTGAGCATTGAGCCCCCTATGGCTTGAAAGGCGCGGAAGGCCACTAGAAGGCCCAGCGAAGGAGCGACGCTGCAGAGCAGCGATCCAGTGGAGAAGATAACCAGGCCGGTTTGGAAGGTCCGTTTGCGACCGAGACGGTCCGCCGTGGAACCGGACAGCATGAGAAGGCTGGCTAGTACGAGGGTGTAGGCGTCGACGGTCCACTGCAGACCCGACACTGACGCGTGCAGGTGGGCGCCGATCGAGGGGAGGGCAACGTTGACGATGGTGTTGTCCAAGCCGACTATGAAGAGGCTCATCGAGCAGATCGCTAAGATCGCTACACGCCTGCTGAAGGTTTGCGAAGCCGGGTTCGACCGCAGCGTGCGGTCCTGCAACTCCCCAGGTCGCGACTTCCCGGCTTCAGCCTGAGTCGATTCGGTCCCTCGCTGCATGGCCCGGTCAGGGTATCCCGGTCGGGCGCTTTCACAGCACAGAACAAAATGCTCTTATTCGGGCATTTCAGATTTTTCTTGTGCGGAGGAGAGGGTCTTTTCTTCCAGCGCCAGGGCTCATAACGTTGGCTGCATGCCATCTCACGACGCCCATGGGAGGTTTGACAGGACAAAGCTCGACACGGCCTCGCGTCTACTAGCCAAAGCCGAGAGCACCCCGTCTAACGAAGAGGCTGTGGCGCTTGCACAGAAAAGCTATCGGCTTCTTGCAGAAATAATCAACCTCTATGAGGAGTCTTCCGGGGGGTTGCGTGTAGGGCTCAGGAGGCGCGAGAGGCGCCTTCTCAACGACAGACGGCGAGCTCGGCCGGAGACGGAAACGCCGAGCGCTCCCTCTCACGCCCCAGGTGGGGATCGCCGCGTGGAGCGCTACCGGGATCTGGCCGCAACGGACTCTAAGACGACCAGAACAGCCCTGATGGACCTGCGAATCTAACCGACCGGTTTCAGGCCCGGCCGTGCGCCTCGACGCCTAAAAATTCGGCCAAGCCGGCGGAGCGCCAAACTGGGGTCCGCGCGCTCGCTACCGTAGCAGGTCGTGACTGTAGCCCTCATCGTCGTCATCGCCGTTGCCTTGGTGGCGGTATCTGTGCTGGGGTGGTTGGCGCAGCGCAGCTCTGCGTCACTTCGCCGTGAGCGGGCTAGGTCGCTACGCCAGGCTAACCGCCTTCGAGACGCTGAGGACAGGGCGGCCAAAGCAGCCGAGGATCTCGAACGGTGCCAGCAGCGGGCAGAGATAGCCGAGGACAAGTGTTCGAAAGCCGAGGAGTTGGTTGCCAAGGTCGAAGGGGAACTTTATGCCGCCCGGGAGCTCACCCAGTCCGCCCCGGGCAACGCGCCAGGCGGCGTGCTCAGCCTGCAAGGCGCGGCGCCTTCTCCTACGGGCCCGAACGTGCTGCTACAGCTCGAGCGCGTACGTCTCGACCGGGAATGGCTCGAGGTGGCAGGTCCCGGAGTGGATCTGCCGGTTCCGTGGGACGAGTCGCTGGCTTCGGGTGTCGCTATCGAGCTCGCCGTGATCCGCGAGGTAATAGGCACCCCGAGCGAGATGTCGATTACTGCGCGCGGTCCGCGGCGCGATCCCGTTGCGTTGCGCGTGGCGTGCGAACTGTTGCGGGCGTTAGCCCGTTCTGGTGACGAGATGCGAATCGTGTTGAGCGACGATGCTCTAACCGTGGTTCAGTATCAGGACCACATCCCTGACGTTACCCGACTCCAAGAGGTGGCCGAGGATTATGGGATGGCCCTATTCGCCGGGCTTGACGGCGATCAGGTGTCCACGAGGCTCGTTTTCGACCAGTCCCACCGGCTTATCTGAGCAGCGCCAGAGCGTCCAGGTCCGCGGCGTGGGCGCCGTGGCGGTTCGCCATTGTGACGAACATGTCGTCCCCGCGTTCGGTGCGTCTGACCAGCATCGATGCTGCTATCGCCATGACAAGACCGCCTAGGCTGTAACGGCGGTAGTCCTCCCAGAGGCTCTCCCACCCCAGTTGGACGCCGGCGGCAACCATCCGCTCGTGGTAAGAGCGGACCAGGTCCGTTTCGTGAGCGCGCCTGGCTTCTGGTAGGAGCGAAGCACCCAGGAAGTAGCTGAGATCTGAGACGCCGGGACCAAGTGAGGCGGTCTGCCAGTCGACGACGGCGACCCTGCGCCCCGATCCGGCCGGGGGGAACAGGAGGTTGTCGAGGCGAAAGTCACCGTGGGTGACCGTCCAAGGCCCGGGCTTTTTCGAGTCGAAGACGTCTAGCGAGTCCATGAGCCGTTCAGCCAGGGAGAGGACGTCCGCTTCGACGCGGTCATGGTACCTTTCCACGAAACCCGGGTAGAGGCTCCTGATCAGCGCGGGCAGAACGCCCTCGGTTCCAGGTCCGCTGCGGTGAAGCCAGTCGAGGTCCCTCAGAGCGTCGTCACCCCATTGGGGGGCGTGAAGACCGGGGAGCTCGGCGATCGCCAGGTACGCGTCGTCTGGGCTGCAACCGGCGAGCTGATCCCCCTGGCGGCAGGGGGCGACGTCTTCGAGGACTATCAGGAACTCGGCGCCACCCGGCGCCACCTCGGCGTGATAGCAGGCCGGGGTGCAAACCGACAGACGAGACGACAGGTGCCGGTAGAAGCTGACCTCAATCTCGTAGGACCGAAGCGCAACAGCCGTCTCTACGCTTTTGGTGTCGGAGGACGGAATTTTCACTATGACCGATGCCGGGCCCTTTACGGCTCGGTCGTAGGACAAGGTGCACCGCAGGCAGTCGGCCATCTGGCCGGTGCCGATGGGCTCGACGGCGACGCTGGTCACCGTGGCTCCATCTAGGACCGCAGCCAGAGCGGCGGTGAGGGCGGGCGGGTCGGGCTGTTTCATTGCAGCCATTAGGGCCTGAGCAGTAGGCACTGGAGGTTCGCTCATCGGGGCAGGGGGCGCTGTAGGATCGTCTCGGGGAAGTAACGGTGGTGGCGGGCGCCGGTTATCTCGTAAATAGCGCTGCCACGACGACCGTCAGCGCTGGAAACGCGCATCTGCGACAGGCCGCCCCGATGAAACGGCTCGTAAGGCCTGTCGAAGGTTCCTTCGGCGTCGACGGTCAAAGTCCTGCCATCTTCGAGAGTGAAGTGACAACGCCCCGACAGCCCAGCGACGTCCTCGCCGTTGCGCCCGTAGCCGACCGGGCTACCATCCTTCGACCTCCAACTCAGGTCGTGGCGGAAGTCGACCAATGGGACCGGGGCCGAGTGGTCGGTGCCGGCCCAGCAGCCGTCTGTGTACACCCGACTACCGTTGGAGAGCTCCCAATGCCATACGCCGAGGAAGCCGTCGTCTAGTTGGATCTGCAGCCACATCCAAAGCGGGCAGCGTCCGTGGTCCCGAACACCCCAAGAGTGGTCCCGCTGGCCGGTCCACCCGTCGATGCGGAAGGTCTCACCCCCAACGCTGTAGGTGCCTTCGTAGACGCCGGATTGAAGTACGTGGCTTTGGTCCCATACGACGTCGGACCCGGCACGCAAAGTCCCGCGCCTTAGTGCGTACGGGGAGGTCCTAGCCCGGAACGTGACGTCAATCCCTATGGAAGCTACGGTGGGATCCGCCCAGAGTTTGATCGTCTGGAAAGGATCGACCACGACCACCGAGGCTCCTTCGACCTGAGTGGTGTGAGGGTCATCGCCGTAGGGACGTTCCAGCCGTCCCAAGATCGGCTCACCCCTCACCCGGCCCATCTGCAAAGAGTCAAACGTGGCTGACGCGGGATAGCGGGCCATGGTCATGAATATCACGTCGCCGGTCGCATCAGGACGGTGCATCTCGAAGAAGTAGCTTTCCCGCCAGTACGGGCTTGGTGACGCCACCTCTGAAAGGGTCTCGGGTGCCTGGTGGACGAACATCTCGTCCATGGGGGTCAGGTTCATTATGGAACCGGACCCCCAGTCACGAACAAGCAAACTCTCAGCACACCAGCGGAGGCTAGTCCAGTTTGACCTAGCCCGCTCAGGTGCTAGTAGCTGGAACCTGCAGTTGTCGACGAGGTAGAACCCGACACCGCGGAGGTGACCGGGTTCCCCGTGGAAGCCGACACCACGTACCACACCCCGCCGAAAGTGGCCAGGTCCTCCCCGAGAGTCGTGTGAGGCGCAGAAGCTTTGAGGTCCTTGATGAACCAATACAGGGGATGCCCGTTGTATGTCACCTGCATCTTCCCGCTAGGCCTCATTATGTGCCCTATCAGCGAAGCGTTGACCCCAGCGGTCACGGTCGGGGTGCCCGTGGTTTCCAGAGGTGGCCACGCCGTTGCGCACTTGCCGGTGCACGAGCTGGTAGTCGAAGTGTCGGTGGAAAACGCGTAGAGCGTCTTGCCGTTCGATTCGAGGATGTTGCCGTACATCGAGTCTGCTTCCACGCCGATAGTCGGCGTGGAAGACGTAGCCGCCGAAGACGCCGTGGAGGAGCTGCTGGAAGGCGCTGTCGAAGCGGGCGCCATCGTGGTCGAGCTCGACGATGCCGCGGGGACGCTGGTCGGGGCCGCAACGCTCGAGGTCTTGGTGGATGAGCCGCAGGCGGCAGTCAGTAGGGCCATTCCGACCGCCAGCGATACGCCAGTTGTCTTTCTCATTGTGTGAGCCTTTCGGACTTGGTCGCTGAGCTGGCTCGGCGACGACGTTTTCTGTCAATGGCTATATACGATCGGAGGGTGTTAACGGATTGAACCGGCCGACGCCGCCCCGCTGCGGCATCACCGCAGTTGCGGCGTGCGCCTGGCGCTCAATCCGAACGGCGCTGCGCTCCGTAACTACTATGTGAGGCAAATGGGTATACCGGTGTCGAGCCTCTCCGACGAAGCTCTGCTTGAGGGTTACGCGAGCGGTGACAAGGAGCTGGCCGTGGCTTTCATCCGTAGATTCCAGTCTCGGGTCTACGGTGTTGCTCTGGCCGTTCTGGGAGACCCGGCGGGAGCCGAGGACGTCGCCCAGCAGGCATTCGAGCGGGCGTGGAGGCACGGATCGACCTACGACGCCCGCAGGGGATCAGTCGGCACGTGGCTGGCTGCCATAACCCGCAACCTTGCGATCGATACTACTCGGGTGCGCAAGGCTGACCCGGTCGAGGTCGACGCGCTGCTTGCTGCGCTGCCTGCTGGACCGAACGAGCCGGAAGCTAAAGCGTTGGATGCGGAGGCGTCCCGGGAGATAATGAGAGCTCTTCGCCTCCTGCCGAACGAGCAGGCGAGGGCCATTGTGCTAGCCGGCATGCTCGGTATGTCAGCCTCGCAGGTCGCCGCCGCCGAGGCGATACCCCTCGGGACCGCGAAAACGCGAATAAGGACGGCCATGAGCCGCCTGCGGGGCTCCCTCCGCGAAGGACATCTGACAGGGCTAGCCAATGACTGAATACACCCGTTCCGAACCCCACCCCGACACCCTCGCCGAGATGGCCCTAGGTGTGCTCGACCCCGAGGAACGCACCTCGGTTTTGACTCACCTCGCAAGCTGCCCGGCTTGCAGGGAGGAACTGCTCGAGTTGAGCGCTGTGGCCGACAGAGTCGCCGCCCAGGCTCCGTTGGCGGAACCCCCAGCCGGCTTCGAGGATCGGGTTCTATCCCGAATCGAAAGTCAGCTCAAAGAGGATCTACCTGCCATAACTCGATTTCCCCTGGCGCCTCGAAGCCGGACTGTCGGGCGTAGCGTCAAAGCGCCCGGCGCTCGCCGTAGCCTCTCGTGGAAGCGTTTGGCGGCGGTTGCCGCCGCAGCGGCAGTGCTGCTTGGCGCTGGCGTGGCGATCGGTTCGGCTGCGACCGGAAGTTCGTCCACCGTCGCCGGTGCTGCGACCGGCGGCTGGTCTGCGTCGCTGCTGGTCGGCCCTTCGGGACCGGTTGGAAGGGTTTTCTTCGACTCCGACGGCCATCCTTGGATGTCTATGGGTATATCGCCCAGTCAGGCGGGGACTCTGCGCTGCGAGTTGGTCAGCCCGTCCGGCAGGGTGATTGTCCTTGGATCGTTCCAGGTAACCTCGCAGGGTGGCTACTGGGCGACCTACATACCTGCTTCCGCCCGAGGGGCGAACACCGTCCGTCTCGTGGACGCCAGCGGGAAGATGGTTGCTACAGCCACTGTGAAATAGCCCTCCTACGCCGGGGCTGACCTGCTTGGCAGGCGATGCCCGTTTCCTGCGACGGGCCGCGGAAGCTTCGCCGTATTATGAAGGTGCGGCCAAGCAATCTTGTGGAATGCGGCATGGGAGTGACACGTGGACGACCTTGAAGTAGTGGCCCGGATCAACGAGTTGACCGAAGAGGAGCACCGCCTCCAGCAAGCTCACGTCGGGACACCTCTGAGCGGGGACGAACTTACCCGCTTGCGAGCGGTGGAGGTGGCACTGGATCAGTGCTGGGATCTTCTACGCCAGAGGCGTGCCCGTCGGACTGCCGGCGGCAACCCTGACGACGCTGAAATACGTTCCGGGGAGGTCGTCGAGCACTATCGACAGTAGCGGGCCCGAAGACGGCGCATCATTGCGCCACCGCAATAACCCGGGCGGTTCTGGGAATCCCCGCTGGCATTACCGGCCGGGCATCTACGGCGATCCCCGTGCGGGTTGGCCCTGGCGTCTCGCAGTACCCCCAAAGCCTTAAAGGTTGTAGGCGAGTTTGAGTCCCGGCACCGGCCAGCGGGTGGAGTAGAGGCATCCCCGCCCCGATGACGTGATGTACGCGGTGCGCAGATCGGGACCGCCGAAGCAGATGTTGGTCACCAAGGGGTCGTGCTCGGGGGGCCGAATCTGCTCGACGAGCTTCGCCTCAGGGCTGATCACGCTGATAGCTCCGCTTATGAGCGTCGCCACGCAGACGTTACCTTCCGAGTCAACGGCTAGAGAGTCGAGCATCTGATAGCCGTCGAAGCCCCAAAGCAGCTCGGCGCCTGACGGGCCGTTACCACTGCGGACCAGCTTTCCCGGGGATTCTACGTACCATGCCCACACCCTTCCCGGCCCGGTCTCGGCGACGTAGATCCGTTTGCCGTCCGGTGAGAGGCCAACCCCGTTCGGTTGGGTCAGAGGGTAGACGACCTCGCTAATGGAGGTTCCGTCGGCAGTGGCATAGTACAGTCCTCCGAGGTCGCTGTCTCGCCTTCTCGTCTTGCCTAGGTCCGTGAACCAAAATCCGCCGGCATCGTCGAACACCAAGTCGTTGGGACCTCTAAGCGGGTAGGCTCCCGCCGTGGTGTACAGATCTCTGACCGCGCCACTGGCCGGCTCGACGGTTTGGATCCTCCCGCCGCTGTAGTCTTCCGGTTGGCGCCCAGGCGCTATCAGCCCGTCCATCCGGTGCCACTCGAAGCCGCCGTTGTTGCAGACGTAGAGGAGTCCGTTCGGACCTACGGCGACCCCGTTGGGTCCGCCGCCGCACACGGCGAAGCGGTCCAAGTCGCCGCTTGTGGCGTCCACGACGGTTAGCTGGCCGCTGTAGATCTCTGCGACGATCACAGTGCCCGACGAAGTCGCGACCGGCCCTTCTGGAAAGAGCAGACCTTGGGCTATCAGATCCATGTCTGGCATTGCGGTTACCTCCCGGAACACTCCTGCTATCGCAGTGGAGAATAGACCGCTTCACCTGTAGCGGTGGACCTTGCCGATCACCATCGGGCCGCCGGTCGCGACGGACCCGGAGCTCACCAACTCGTCAACTTCGTGCATGGCGAACCCTGCCTGGGCAAGAACCTCGGCGGTGTGCTCGCCAAGACCCGGGGCCAGCATACGAGCCAAGGGCCGCGGCGGTTCCCAACTAACCCACCTTCCTGGGGTGAGGACGCTCGCACCGCCAGCGATCGGGTGCTCCGAGAATAGGTCGGTGGCTCTGAGCTCCACGTCAAAAGCGAGGTCGGTGAGGCTCCTCGCTTCGGCGGCCTTGACGCCGCATTCTGTCAGTAGGCACACGACCTCGGTCCGAGTGCACCCGGCCAGGTTGGCACTAAGAGTCAAGGGATCGATCTCGTCAAGCTCCGTCACACCAGCGTCGACCAGGCCAGCGTCGACCAGGCGGGGCAGGTCATCTGGAGTTGCCCGCAGCCGCACCCAGCCGTCCCGTACGCGGTAAAAACGGTCGAGAGCGTTCGGACCGGGGAAGTCACGCCCTCCTCGAAGGGCTGGGGCCCGTCCTGGGTATCTCACCAGCTCGCCGGACTGCATAAACGCTGACACCGCCGCCAGCGACGTGGACGTTCTCAGTCCCCGACCCGTACGCGTCCGATAGTACAGCGACAAGCACGTAGACAGGGCTCCGGTAACAGCGGCAGCTACATCGTTGACTGCTACTGTCAAAAAGACGGGTTCGTCGTCGCCGCCCTGCGCTACCATCATTCCGCTCATGGCCTGCAGCAAAGGGTCAAAGGCGGCTTTCGTCGCCAGCGGCCCCGTCTCGCCGAAACCCGTCAGTGAAAATCCGCCGAGCGCCGGATTGGAAGCCGACAGCGAGGTATGGTCGACCCCGAGGCGTTGTGCGACCCCGTGACGGTAGTTGTCGATGACCATGTCAGCTTCCCTTGCGAGCCTGCGGAAGACTTCGAGACCGCCGCGGGTGCGCAGGTCGATTGACACGCTGCGCATACCACGGTTGTAGGAGAATCCGGGTTCCCTGAACGCATCTCCGTCGGGAGGTTCGACTTTCACCACGTCAGCCCCCAGGCCTGCGAGCAACGACCCGGCGAGCGGACCAGCGAGGATAGTCCCCAAGTTAAGGACTTTTATGCCGTCGAGTGGCCCCACACTGTCTCGGGTAGCTGCGCTGGTGACGTCAGAATCCGGTTGCGAGTTGGCGGTTGGTGCTGGGCGTTTCCACCCCGGACTGCTCATTAGTTCGAGATCACGTCGCCCCCACCCTGCCTGAAGGCCCGGAACTTCGAGGTTCCCTAGAAGCGGCGCAGGGGAAGCGATCTGGCCGGGAGCCTCGGGTATCTCGATCAGCAGGCCCGGCATCACGACCGGTCCGCGTTCTGGATCGTCGACCTCCACGCGCTGACCGCAGGCCCGCAGCTGAGGGTGGTCCAGCCATCCATCCCGGTCTAAGACGGGGCCGGCTGGGCATCCAGCCTCGTCGAGCACGGCGAGCCAATGCTCCCGGCTGTCGGTGAGGAAACGCTCTTGCATGGCCGTTCGAACCCACAGGCGGTTCTCTGGTAAGAGGATCCGGCTCAGATCCCCTGCTATACGCGGATCTTCGGGTAGGTGGCCGACACCTATAGCTTCGAAGGCCGCTCGCTGGAATCTTGGAAGTAAAGCGCCTAGGAAGAGCCATTCGCCGTCCGAACAGCGGTAGCGCGTATAACACGGACTGACTCCCCCTGGCCCTACAGGAGTCACGCTCGTGCCGTCCGACGGGTCGAAAACGAAACCTGCAGCACCGGCTATGAGCGCAGCTGACAGGCCGTCAACTGTAAGGATGTTCCCCTTGCCGGTCCTGGCCCGCTCAACGAGGGCTGCGACGACGCACGTAGCCGACCACAAGCCCTGGATGTACAACGCGTGGGGGTACACCAAGTCGACGGGCACGTCATCGAAGGAAGACTGGCGCATCGACAAGCCGCTAAGTGAGTCAAGAAGGGAAGAGTCTTCGCCGCCGCCCGCCCAAGGTGTCGGGCCCCGGTAGGGGGGTAGGGCGGCCACCACTAGTCGGGGATTTAAGGCCGCAATATCCGGCGGTTCCGGCTCTGCGACGCAGCCGGTGATGCAGACGTCCGCATCTGCGACAAGGTGCGCGAAGCCAGCGCAACGCCGGTCGCCCAACGCCAGAGCGAGGCTGACCTTGTTCCGGTTCCAAACGGCGAAGCCCGGATTGCGACGCTCTCGCCGCCCTCTCTCGGGGTCCTCCACCTTGATGACCTGCGCGCCGTAGTCGGCGAGGATCATCCCTGCCACGCTTCCAGCCACGGACGTGTCCAACTCCACGACTACCAGCGCGTCGAGCGCAGCGCCTGCGCCGGCAGGGACCGTTGCGCTGCCAACACGCTCCCGGGGGTCGTTGCTGGGATCCGATCCGATCCTCTCCACGTTTGCAGCGAACCTAACGCAGGGACATCCCGCCGTCGACGCAGAGAACCTGCCCTGTCACGAAGCTCGAGGTGACCAGCGCTGCTACAGCGTCGGCTACGTCCTGGGGCGTCGCCGACCGCTTCAGCGGGGCGTGTTCGCGCACGGCGGCTCGGGCAGCGTCCCAGTCTGCGGTCCAAGGCGTGTCAACCAGGCCGGGGGCTACAGCGTTGACCCTTACTT